>CAZPUJ010000574.1:0-38721 GCA_964589725.1 uncultured Planctomycetaceae bacterium | reverse complement strand
CACCGCATTCAAACGGCGGCAGCCGGCATGTACGTCGAACTCGCCGCGGCGGCGTTCGCCGTGCTGGCTGCGAGTCGTGTCGAGTCTTTGGAGTGGAAACACTTCCTCGACAACGTGGCCGTGATGGCCAGCATCACGACGCTGCTGTTCAACCTCAATCCGTTGTCGCGCTTCGACGGCTATTACATCCTGAGCGATGTTTGTCAGATCGCGAACCTATACGCTCGCGGACGTCGGGCCGCGAAGCAACTGGCGGCGCGATGCTTCTTCGGCCGATCGGAATCCGATGAACCGACCTCCTGGTGGCTTGCCGGTTACGGCTTCGCAACGATGCTCTGGGGTTTGACAGTACTAGTCGGATTGATCGTTGCCGCGTCGTGGTACTGGCATGGATTGGGACTGATCTTGTCGGTCTCGATTCTGTTGAGCTGGTGTCTTGGCTGGCTCCGACGCGCTAGACCCTCGCTCCGCTTGTTCACCTCGCGACCCGGACACGCGCGGCGGCGATTCGCCTTTCGGACGCTGTTGTTCTCCGCCGCTTGTGCGACAGGTTTGGCCATCGTTCCCTGGCCATTTGTGACCACTGCGCCAGGTATCGTGGAATTCACATCGCTGTCCGTGGTGAGAACCGACAGTTCCGGCTTCGTGCAACATGTGCTGGTTCACGACGGCGAAACGGTCGTCGCCGAGCAACCGCTGCTCGAACTGCGTAACGACAGCTTGGAACGTCAGCGGCAAGACCTCGAATTGGAAATCGAGCAATCGCGCCTGCGGGAGCGCATCGCCGCTGATCGTCACGACGTCGCGAAGTGCCAAGTCGAGCAACAACAGCGCGACGCGTTACAACGTCGATTGGCGGAACGACAACAACAAGTCGATCGCTTGACGTTGCGTGCTCCGATCGCGGGAGTTGTCATCAGCCGGCAGTTGGCGGCGTTGGAAGGTTCCTTTGTTTCGGAAGGTCGCGAGCTGTTGTCGATCGGCGACCCGACGCAGCGCGAGTTTGTGGCGTCCATTTGCCAAGACGATCTGCTGGCCGCGAGCGACGCGGTCGAGCGGCCGGTGACGGTGCATCTCAACGGCCGCGGCTTGGTCGCGGGCCGGATTCAGCGATTGAACCCCAAAGCCTCGATCACGCCGGAGTTTCCTTGCCTGTGTGTTCCACAGGGCGGACCGCTGCCGGTGCGTGCCTTGCCTGCGGACGCGACCGCGCGCGACACGTCCTCGAAGTTCGAACTCTTACAACCGCACTTCCGGCTGACCGTCACGCTCGACCTGCAAGCGGAGCGACAACCTCTCGCCGGAGAACTCGGCTGGGTCAGCTTGGGCCATCGCCGCACCTGCGGGCGCGAGTTGCTCTCGTGGCTGACGCATTGGATTTCGGATCACCAGCGACGGACGTGACGGAACCGTGGGGAAATGTCCTGTCGCGACGGTGGTCGAGCATCGAGCCGATTCAGCATCCGGACGCGGACGTTCCAAGCCGCCGGGCCTGCTCGAGTATCCAAACGGGAATCCGAGTCCTCACGATACATGGCTCGCTGCCACAGACACCGCGCCGGCTCTCGATGCCGGGAAACGCGTCGCCCAAGTCATTGATCCTCGTCGTTATGGTCATGTTTGGACCGCGACTTGTTGTTGTTGGACTTGAACGGAGCGCGGTTGATAGCGGACGTACTTACGCCCGCTCGTCCGCTCCTTCTCTTTGAGGTCACGAAAGATCGCGTCCAAGTCGTAGTTGAATTTCGCGGCATGCTCATCGCGAGCTTTGCGCACCTCGGCGACAATCGGGTCATCAATCATCGGAATCGACCTCCAAGAGTTCTTCGGGAGTGCAAATCAATGGCGGGCGATATCCCGCCGTTCGGCAGATCATTTCGATTTGTTCTGGACGGTGAACGTGATGTTCTGGTCGGCCAGCCACTCCAGCGCAGGTTCCGGCACGATGTGCTCGCCGGTTTTTAGAACTCGCCCCGAAAAACGGCCCAGCAAAAAGCCAAGGGCTTTCTTTTCCATCTCTCGATCCGGAAATGTAATGGTCACCACGATCTTGATTCCTCCAGCTTCCAGGAAACTCGTCGATGTCCCGCACCGAAGTCTCACGGGTCTGTTGATTTAGTCCGCCGCCGAGTTCACCTCGGCGGTTCACGCGTTTCTGCACTACGTTTTTCCCGATCAATTCGAGTAGTGCAGAAACGCTTAAACCCCTGAGGCAAGCTCAGGGGCGATCAAATCAACAAGCCTTCACGACTTCGGCTACGAGCGATGAATAATTTGGACTAACCCTTCAATCCACTCAACGTCCCCGTGCTGTCACCCAACTTGTCGAGGTTGACTTCCATGCGGTTGAGCATCGAGACCCAGAGGTTATTGAGTGGGGTTTCCTTCGGGTAGACGATGTGGCTGCCGGATTTGAGTGTGCCGCAGCCGCCGCCGGCGACGAGGATCGGCAGGTCGTCGTGGTTGTGGGCGTTGCCGTCGGAGTTGCCGCTGCCGTAGGCCAACATGCAGTGATCCAACAACGTACCGTCTCCCTCTTTGACCGAGTCCAGCTTCTCCAGCAGGTAGGCCAGTTGCTTGACGTGGAACGTGTTGATGTCGCGAATCTTCGCCTTCTTGGCTTCGTCGTTGCCGTGGTGCGAGAGGTCGTGGTGACCCTCCGGCACGTTGATGAACGGATACGGCTTGTTGCTCCCCTCATTGGCCAACACGAACGTGCATACGCGTGTGCTGTCGGTTTGAAACGCCAGCACCAGCAGGTCGCACATCAGGCGAATGTGCTCTTGGAAGTCGCCGGGGATGCCGGTCGGTTGCGGGCCTTCCGGAGCTTGCACCGATGGCAGCTTTGCCGCGCGTTCGATGCGGAGTTCGATGTCGCGAACCGAACTGAAATACTCGTCGAGCTTCCGCACGTCATTGACTCCCAGCTTGCCGCTGAGGTCTTTCGAGTCCTCACGCACAAAGTCGAGTACGCTGCGGCGGCGAACGTCCCGCTTCACCCGATCGGCGTCCGGCACTGATGTGAAGAGCCGCTCGAATAGTAGCTTCGGATTAACCTCTTTCGGCAGCGGCTGCGTCGCCGAACGCCACGCCATCGTGGACGAGTACACGCACGAGTAACCCGAATCGCAATTGCCGGCCATGGCCCCGGCCTCAGTGCCGATCTCCAGAGACGGTAGCCGAGTGCGATCGCCGATGCGCGATGCCGCAACTTGATCGACCGACGTGCCGGCTCGGATGTCCGTACCGTCCGTTTTTCGAGGCTGAGCACCGGTGAGGAACGCTCCCAACGCTCGCGCGTGATCGCCACCGCCATCGCCGTGCGGGCGAGCCTTGTCCGCGGTCAATCCAGTCAACACTGAGAACTTGGACCGCACCGCTTCGAGCGGTTTCAAGATCGCGGGCAATTCGTAATCGATCCCTTCGGCCTTCGGCGTCCAATCGGCCATGTTGCAGCCGTTGGGCACATACAAGAACGCCATACGATTCGGAGCGGCCTGCTCCGGCTTCGTTGCACCATCAGCCCACGCGGTCATCGGCCCCAGCGCCTCCAACCAGGGCAGTGAAACAGCGGCTCCCAGGCCTTTCAGAACGTTTCGACGAGCGAGGGGCTTGGGCATGAAAATGTCTCCGGAAGATTCGAGGCAAGCTGACAGAAAGATGAGGGACAGAAAAATGGCTTCAAGTACCTGATGTTTCTGTCCCACATCTTTCTGTGAATGCCGAGGTTCACTGTGACGAGATCTGAACCTGTCCGCGTCGCATGCGGAAGGGGTCGCTCTTGGCAATCTCCACAATCAAAGTCGAGAACTTGTAGTCGTTGCTCGCCAGCGAGGAGTTGATCCGGCCGATCGTTGGCTTGTCATAGTAATCAAGTCCGCGTCCGAGTGCGTACGTCAACATTTTCTCCGCGACGCAGCGAGCGAACAAATCTTTTTTCTCTTTCAAGATCGCCTTCAGCTCGGCCGGACCTTGAAACGATCGGCCGTCGGGCAGCGTACCAGACGGATCAATCAGAAACTCGCCGTCTTTCGCGCGGAAGGCGCCGATGGCATTGAAGTTCTCGAACGCGAAGCCAAGTGGGTCCATGCGGGCGTGACAGTTCGCGCAGGCGGGGTTCGCTCGATGCTGCTCCATCCGCTGGCGGAGCGTGCCGGACAACACGGCTTTCTCGTCCTGAGCCAACTCCGGCACGCTCGGCGGAGGTGGCGGAGGTGGCTTGCCGAGCAATTGCTCCAACACCCAGCGGCCGCGTTTGACCGGCGAGGTTCGCGTCGGGTTCGAGGTCACCGTCAGCACGCTGGCCTGAGTCAACAGGCCGCCGCGTTCCGAGTCGGTCAAAGAGACGCGCACAAACTCCTCGCCGCGAATTGGTTGGCCGCCGGGCTTGCTCGGCTTTTGACCGATACGATTCCCGTTTGTGTCCAAGATGCCGTAATGCCGCGCGAGTGGCTCGTTCAAGAAGCTGAAGTCGGCGTTGAGCAGTTCGAGCAAGCTGCGGTCTTCGCGCAGAATCGCGTCGAGAAACATCCGCGTCTCGGTCAGCATCGCTCGTCGCAGCGAATCATTGAATTCCGGAAATAGCTTCGTATCCGGGGCGAAAGAATCGAGGCGTTTGAGTTGCAGCCACTGCACCGCGAATTGATCGACCAGCGAGGCCGAGGCTCGCGGGTCTTTCAACATGCGGAGGACTTGCGGTTCGAGGTTCTTCGACAGTTCAGCGAGCCGAGCCAGTTCAAACAGCTCGTCGTCCGGCAGCGTGTTCCACAAGAAATACGACAGCCGCGACGCGAGTTGAAATTCATCAAGCGGTCGCGCGTCCGGGCTGTCGGGACGGTCATCAAGTTCGATTCGGAACAAAAACTTTGGCGAGCACAGCACTGCCTGCACGGCCCATTGCATTCCGGCTTCCCATTTCTGGCCATCAGCAACGGCCTGATTGACCACTTTGCACATAGCCTCGATTTCTTGAGGTGTCGCGGGCCGACGGTAGCCGCGCGACAGCAGCCGTGTGAGCACTTCACGAGTCTGTTCAGCCTGCGGTTTATCCGGCGAGCACGCCAGCAGCATCAATTGCGACGCCGGCCGAGTCTCCAGTGGGCCTTCGGTCCAAATGTGTTCGATAAACAACTGCGGCGGCTCTTCGCCCTGAGGTGGTTTGACCACCGCGATGCCGGCTCGCTGAATGTCGCCTCGGTGGCTGATCGGGAATTCGATCTGCTGCACCTGCTTGGCGTCGCGAGCGGTGATCTCAAACGTCTTGAGAATCTTCAGCGGCTTCATCGTCTTCAGCGCCGCCCCCATGAGTTGCTCAACTTCTTCATCACTCGACACCTCGTTGAGTTTCGCACCTGAGAGAAACAGAACAACCTTCACCGGCGAAGAACCTTTCGTCTCCGCATACAGATTCGCCCGGAGGATCAGATCCGCGTCGGCCGAGAACTTGAGATAGTCCCCGGGCGCAGCGAACGGCCCCGAGTTGACCGGTTCTGGATCCGTCGGATTCAACGGACGGAACCGCCCCTGCGGCGTCTGAGCATTGTTGGGCTGCAAATAACGGCCGGACAGATAGCGACGAGCCGGCGGCGGCGGATTCACGAGAATCACCCTCTCGGCGACCGTCTCCGCCGCCGCGAGGTATCGCTCCATCAGCACCGGCGAGAGAGTCAGCACGTCACCGATGTTGTCGAAGCCGTGCCCGATGTCGTCCGACGGAAAATCCGCCGCCGGGTTGAAGTCCGCTCCGACGAGATCGCGGACCGTGTTCGCGTACTCGACCCGATTGAGCCGCCGCATCGTGACTTGCCCCGGATCGGGCTTGGCGCTGCGGTCGGCTCGCTCAAACAGCTTGCCGATCGCGCCCAGAAACTCCTCAACCTGTTTCATCTCCGGGCGAGGCTGCTGCTCTTTCGGCGGCATTTCGCCCGCCTCGACCATTTGCACCACGTTGTCCCACGCCTCGCGTCCTTTGACTACGGACAGCTCATCGCGAAATCGGTGCAACTGAAATCCAGCCTTCGGTTCCTTCTCGCCGTGACACTGCACGCAGTGCTGCTTGACGAACTTGTCGAGCGTCTGGAATTCCGGCGACGCGGCCGCATCCTCACCGAACGAAGGTCCGGCGATGAGGACGAGCATCGTCACGAACGAGACAATTAACGGCTGAATGACCAACTTTAGCAGCATGGCGTTGAGCAATTTGAGGCAGGCGATTGAGGAGGGCAGGGCGAGGGTCGGGCACCCTCGGTGGGAGCGGCGCCGGGGCGCCAAAGTGGGTTGAACGTAACGAGCGAACTGGCGTCGGGCAATCCTATCGCGTTCAAGACACACGGCCGGCTAATTCTTGCATCTGCGAAGCCTGTAGTCCAAGCCCTCGTGGCTTGGATAATGAGAGTTCCGCTCGGTTGTTCCAACAGAATCGAATCACCCTGGCCACAAGGGCCAGAACTACAAATCGCGTAACGCGGGCTTCGCCCGCAACCTTGCTCCCTCTCCCCCGCGGCGGGGGAGAGGGAACGAATTGCGCACACGGCGCGCATTATGCCGACCGAAGACTCTATCACGACGAACTAGCCAGCCGTGGTTCCAGACATGACTTTTCGCGGCGAGACGGCCACTATGTTGCGGACCTCATCACCAAAGGAGCCATCCATGCGAAAGAAGTCTGGCCGCGCGATGTCGACAAAAGTCCGCGCCTTCTGCTGGATTGCCAGCATCGTTTGTGTGCCGTTGGCGTCTGCGGCTCGCGCCGAGTCGATTTGGCTGGAGGCTGAGCACCTCACGGGCATCAACGGTTATTGCTGGCCGATGGGAACGCCGGCGATGAAAAAAACGAGCGGGCATTGGGGCCTGTCGGGGCCGGGCTGGGCGGCGGAATGGAATCAGGGTGGCGAGAGCGGCTTCCTTTCGATCGCGACGGCGGCCGATGACGACCACGCGACCGCGACGTCGCAGATCGAGATTCCGGTCGATGGCCAATACTTTGTCTGGGTCCGCTATGGTGATTGGCGTGAGCAATCGGAGCCGTTTGAAATTCGCGTCGAACAACCGGGTGGAGCGGTTGCGTGGTCGGGCAAGTACGGCGAGCAAGCAGTCATCGACGAAGACAACGAAGCGAAACTCTATTGGGGCTGGGCGTTCGCGTGGGATGCTCGACAGGCCACGCTGCGAAAGGGTCCCGCAAAGCTGAGCTTGCTGTCGACGCAGAAGGCATCGCAGCCGAGACAAATTGACGTGATCGTGCTCACGACCGACGCGAGCTATCGGCCGCTCATCAAAGACCGGCCGAAGCATCCGAGTTGGCAAGTGCTCGACGAGTACCGCCAAAAACGGCCGCGCGACTTAGTGCCGCTGGCGAGACGCACATTGAACACGATGGCAACTCCGAATGTCGATTTGCCAAATCAATGGCGCACACGCACGTTCCGCGACAAAGAATTTCTGTATCTCTGGAACTCGGCCGAAGCCGGACCGACGGCCGACTGGCTGCTCAGCGACGAACCGAATCGAGTCCTGTTTCCTTACGGCCTTCGCGACGAGGATGCGGTCCAAGAATTGAAGCAGAAGTACGGTGGCAAAGCCGACGTACCGATCTATTCGGACTCGCGCGTCGCACCCGCGTTTCACGGCGTCGGCGCGGGTATCTTCGCGACGGACCCGAACACCGGCGAAGTGAACGCGGCCGGGTTGCGGTTCGCTAAATGGCTCGACGAGCATCCCGATCGGCAGTGGGGCATGATGATGAACTATCACCCCGGCAAGCCGATCGGCGAGAAAGGGCAAGCGTTGTTTGCCAAGTACCGTGATCGGTATGTCGGCTCGATTTCCGGCGAGAGCATTGGTTACTTCTATCCCAAGCCGGACGACATGAAAGCCGCGACCACGAAGGCGACGACTCGGCGGCAACTGGTCGAGGCCTTCACGCCGCTGACTCTCGCCGGCAACACGGAAAAATATCGAGCGGTGTACGGCAAAGACCTCGACTCGAATCCGTATCTGGACGTGATCTCGTGCCTGTCGGTCGGCAACATTCTGTGGGCGCCGATCCTCAGCCAATGGGGCACCCGCACGATCGGCTACGAGTCGGCGACGGCCACTTCGTCGATTCTCAACATGCGCTGGGCGTTCATGCGCGGCATCGCTCGGCAGGGCGAGCACCTCACGGCGACGTACCGCTCGTGCAACTTCGGCGATGCCTCGACGATCTTCAGCAACATCGGCAGCTTTCACACGCCGCAAGCAATCTTCGACAACTATTACTCCGTGTTCAGCGGCGCGGGAATGACGTGGTACAAGTTCGACATCTGGTATCAGTACATGGCCGGCTCGTCGATGTTTTACCACGAGCAGGGCTTCGACGAGTTCTGGCAACCCGGTGGCACCACCGCCGCCGGAAAACATGAACTGCAACTCTCACCGAAAGGCAAACTGGTCGATCGCTTCTTGCGGACGACTGCCAAGCCCACCGGATTCGATCGCGGCAGCCCGTACACGCCGGTCGCGTTTCTGGTCGATTACGCTCACGGCTGGGAGCCGGCTCCGTTCTGGCCAAACTCGTTCAAAAACTGGCACGGCCAACAAGATCGCTTTCTGTTCGGCGACCACGAACGAATGCTCGAAGAGTATTTCTGGAGCGCGTTCCACCCGATCGGCCCGGAAAGCGAGAAGCCCATGACCGGCACGAACGAAGTCTTCCTGCCCGGCATCTTCGGCGACATATTCGACGTGGTCATCGCGTATCCCGACGTGAACCGCTGGAAGACGATCGACACGTATCCCGTCGTGATCGCAACCGGTGACATCGAACTGACCGCCGCCGAGGGCGCGCGTCTCGCGAAGTATGTCGAGCAAGGCGGTACGCTGCTCGTGGCCGACACGCACTTGACCGGTCCAGGCGTCGCCGCGTTGAAGTTGCCGGCGACGACCGAAGTGATTGAAGCCGAGAACTATCGCTGGCTCGACGGCGAAACGGTTTTGCCATCACAACGCTTCCGCTGCCGACCGATCGCCGCCGGGCAAGCTGATTGGAAGCCGCTGGCTCGCACGCCTGAAGGACAAACGTTTTGCGCAACGACTGACCGTGGGGCAGGGCGGTTGATCTATTTGTCGGTCCCCCGCGGTTTCGGCATCGACCGGCGAGTTATTCCGGTCGTCCCACGCTTGATCGCGCATCTGACTCGCGGCCAAATGCCGATCGAGGTCGATGGCGACGTGCAGTGGCTGGTCAATCGCAACGCCACCGGCTGGATGGTGACACTGCTCAACCCCGCCGGGCAGGACAAGCCGCAACAGGGTATCACCGCGACCGACTACCGTCAGAATCGCACGGTCGTAATCCGCTCGCGAATCCCGATCGCATCCGCCGTCGATCGCCTGCTGCCGACCGACCGTTTGTCGGTTTTCGCGGAGACAACTGGTACGTTCGACGTCCACTGCCAAGTGCTCGCCGGCGGCGTGCGGGTGATCGAGCTGAAATAAAAGCACGGCTGGCTAATTTGTGAGTTTGGGTGGCACGCCCTGACCATCGGGAAGGGCGTGTGGATGGTGTTGTCCTCGGATTTCCACGCCCTTCCCGATGGTCAGGGACGTGCCACCCACGACCGCAAGCTTTCACCAAATGGAACTTCTAGCCGGCCATGGAAATAAAAGGCGACGGTTGTGCCAATCTGTCGGTCGCGTGTTACCGTGAACCGAGTTTTTCACGGGAGTTTCATGATGTCCGCTGCCACTGACTTGATCGAATACCCATGCTCGGACGGAAAACCGATGGCCGAGACCGACATGCATCGCGACTGGATGTTTCGGCTGATCCGGCAGGACACCTCAATTTCGACTGGTAGTCCTAGTCTGCTCCCCGGAAGTGGGAGGGAATCGAGCATGATTGCTCGTGGACGAATTGCACCAAGGCTTTCACGTTTTCCGGTGGCGTTTCCGGCAGGACTCCGTGGCCGAGGTTGAAGATGTGGCCGGGACGGTGCTCGGCTTGATCGAGCACTCGTTGCGCGTGGCGTCGCACGGTCGGCATGTCGCCATGCAACGTGATCGGATCAAGGTTGCCTTGCACAGCGACGTCGTGGCCGAGTGTTTGCCAAGCGTCGCGCAGATCGACTCGCCAGTCGAGACCGATCACGTCACCGCCGGCCTCGCGAAGCAGCGGCAAGAGCGCGGGATTGCCGGTCGCGAAGTTGATGACCGGAGCGGCGTCTTTGATTTGATCGATGATGCACTTCGTGTACGGCAATACGAATTCGCGATAGTCGCAGGGTGCGAGGCAACCGGCCCAACTGTCGAAGAGTTGCACGGCCTGACAGCCGGCTTCGACCTGCGCGAGGATGTAGTTGACCAAACTGTTTGAGAGGCAGGTCATCAACGCCTTCCACGCTCCGGAGTCGGTGAACATGAGCCGCTTCACGTGCGCATAGTTTTTCGAACCGCCGCCTTCGACGGCGTATGAGGCCAGCGTGAACGGTGCTCCCGCGAAGCCGAGCAGCGGAATGTCTGCCGGCAATTCGCGACGGATGAGCTTCACGGCGTCGAAAACGAACTGCAAAGACGACACGTCGTCGAGTTGCCTCAACCTGTCGACGTCGGCAGGCTCGCGGATCGGATTGTGGATAACGGGGCCTTCGCCGTGAGTGTACTCAAGCTGTAAGCCCATCGGTTCAAGGATCGGCAGCAAGTCGGCGAACAGGATCGCGGCGTCGACGTCGAGCACTCGTTGCGCTGTCAGTGTGACTTCAGCCGCGAGGTCGGGACGCTTGCAGAGTTCGATGAACGTCACGTGCCGTCGGACGGACATGTACTCCGGCAAGTACCGACCGGCCTGTCGCATGATCCAGATGGGGGTGGTTTCGGTCGGCTCGCGGCGAACGGCTTTTAGAAAACGGCAGTTTTGCAAGGCGGCGTCGGTCAAAAGGCGTCTCCCTTCGGTGGGCGACGCAGAGTACCCGAACGCAGCCGCAAACTGCCAGCTTATGTCGACTAGGCCGGCGAGTGACTTCCGGCGGCGACAGGTGCCTTCGACTCGGATTCGTTGGCCGACGCTTCTGTCGGCAATTCGCAGTCGATCGCTTGGGCAAGTCCGTCGAGGTTCTGTTGCGTAGCGTGAGTTCCAGACTTGGCGACCGCCTTTGGAGGAACCGACCCCGGATAACACTGTGTTCCGTCGTGATAACAGACACAGTTTCGTCCGGCCCGTTTCGCCGCGTACAGAGCCCCGTCGCAGCGTTCGATGAAGCTCTCAACTTTTTCGTCCTGAGTCACCTCAGCAACACCGATGCTCACAGTGACATTCAACTGCGCGTTGCCAACGCGATAAGTCATGCGCTCCACAGCCACGTGCGCCCGATGAGCGGCTCGGAGGGCCTCTTTGAGCGCCGTCCCCGGCAGAATGATGGCGAACTCTTCGCCACCGTATCGGCAAACAATGTCCATCTCGCGCATCGTGCGATCGAAGGTGGTCGCCACTTGCCGCAGCATCTCGTCGCCGGTTTGATGGCCGTGGTAGTCGTTGAACAACTTGAAATGATCCACATCCAGTATCAGCAGCGAGAAACTGATTCCCTGCCGTTGCCGTTGAGCGAACAGCCGATGAATCTCTTGATCAAACGCGCGGCGGTTGGAAATCCCCGTCAATGCATCCGTACGGGCTTCGGTCATGTACGACTCAAGTTCGTGTTGCTTTTCCCCGATCTGCGCCCGAGCCGAGTGCAGTTCCTCTTGCAATTGGACATTCGCTTCCAGCAGCCGCTTGGCCGCCATCAGCACGGCTTTGGGATCGGAAGCCACATTGTTGACCACTTCATCGTTGAACGCGGCGACCCGCGAAGTATGTCGGTCCATATTGCCGTCGACCGTGGCCGCGACGGACTGCACATGCGTGAAAAAGTCGTGCAATTCTTTGCGTTCCAGGTCGACGCTGATTTTCGCGTCTTCGCATGCCACGGCCGCCTCAGCCCGGACGGATCGGAGTTGCTGATGACCCAGCAACAGCGCCGCCACATAACCGACGCAGGCGCTGACCCCAGAAATGATGAAGACCAAGAAAATCATGTGAATTACTCGCTCCCCAAAAACCGCCCACCTTCGGAGGGACGGGCATCTCTTGAAGTCCCCGATGTGACCCTTCGCGACTGTAGTTCGCGCGCGCAGACAGTCAAAGCAAATTTGTCATCCGACGACACATTGTCGGAGCAGTCGTATCGATTGTGCCAGCGAGCGTAGTCGAATCTTGCTCGGAACTGGAAACGTCTTTCACGGACTGGTTTAATACCCGGCGAAAGATCGAGAGCGATGTTCGTGGTTGCCGGCATCTTCGAAGATGTCGACCGAGATGTATTTCCTGTGAGAGTTGGCCGCGTTGGGAATTCGTTTCGACGTCGCCGACGTGACACCAGGTTTCTTGTGGGTTGATTTGCAATGGCGCTCAAGCTGACCGCTGAATCCTTCTTGCAGGTTGTGCGGCAGAGCGGGCTCATCGACAAGGACCAACTCTCGAAACTTCTGCAGACGTACTCGGTTTGCGGCGTGGACGTCACGAAGTCCCAGGACATCGCGAACGCGATGATCGCCGGCGATTGGCTGACACGCTGGCAAGCGGAAAAGCTGCTGGCGGGTAGGCATAAAGGCTTTTTCCTCGGCAAGTACCGACTGCTCGACCTGCTTGGTAAAGGGGGCATGAGTTCGGTGTACTTGGCCGAACATGTTCTGATGAAGCGTCGCTGCGCCATCAAGGTATTGCCGTCGAAGCGCGTTCGCGACTCGTCCTACTTGGCCCGATTCCATCGCGAGGCCCAGGCCGTCGCTTCCGTCGATCACCCCAACATTGTCCGAGCGTATGACGTCGACTGCGCACAGGACCGTGACAACCAGATTCACTTCCTGGTGATGGAATACGTCAGCGGCCGCAGCTTGCAAGAAATCGTCAACCAGGACGGGCCGCAGGGATATGTCGCCGCCACCGAATTCATCCGCCAAGCGGCGGACGGTTTAGACCATGCTCACAAAGCGGGGCTGGTGCATCGCGACATCAAGCCCGGCAATCTGCTGGTCGACAACAGTGGCACGGTCAAAATCCTGGACATGGGCCTGGCGCGGTTCTTCGACGACCGCGACGAGAACCCGTTGACGCTGGCTCATGACGAAAAAGTGCTCGGCACCGCCGACTACTTGGCTCCGGAACAGGCTCTCGACAGCCATACCGTCGACGCGCGCGCCGACATCTACAGCCTGGGTTGCTCGCTGTACTTCCTGTTGACTGGACATCCGCCGTTCACGGAAGGGACACTGGCACAGCGGCTGATGTGGCATCAGACCAAAGTTTTTCCGCCGATCACGAACGAACGACGTGACTGTCCACAGCCTCTGCTCCGAATCCTGGCCAAGATGGTTGCCAAGCAGCCGGATGATCGACAGAACTCCGCAGCGGAAGTCGCGGCCGCATGCACTCAGTGGCTCATCGAGAACGCCGACGCCGAGTGGAAGAAACGTCATCCGGCTTTGCTCCGAGCCGGCACGTCCAGCACGAAACTGCCCGCACCCAGCAGCGATCCGCGCACTGATTCGGTCGCGAAGACCAGCATTGCCACGAATGTCACCAAAGCATCTTCAGTCATTTCTCAAGATCTCGGTGGTGCCGCGAAACCAGGCTTCAGTGCCAAGCCGGCTCCATCCACCAAGATCATCGAACCTCCCGGCACTGCGGTTCCCGCGGTTGCACCCACGCCGGTCGAGATTCGCGTGGCCCCGCCCGTCGCGCAGCCGATCATCGCGCCACCAATCGTTGCTCCTGTGGCGCCGCCGCTGGCCAAGCCTGTGATCCCCGTGGCCGCGCCGGTCGCGATCCCTGTGGTTCCCGCGCTGCCGGTCGCTCAGCCGGTTGTTCCAAACCTTCCGGTCGCGGCCCCGGCGGTGTCAGCCAGCAGTAGTCCTCCTGTAACGACTGCCATCGCCCCGATGACTGAAGTCGAGCAAGTCAAACCCGGTTCGACCGTGGCAGTTGATTTTCCGGATTCAGTAAGCGCCACGTTCAACTTCATGGACAATTTCGCGGAACAACCCGTCGAGACGGACGCTCCGACCGTACAGCTCCCCGTTGCATCGGACGCGACTGCCGTCACCGACATCGAACCACCGCTGGATCAGTCGGCCGAAAGAGACATCTTCTTGTTGTTTGGCAGTGGCAGCGATGTCCAAACTGCGCCTCAGCCCGACACCGCGCCGTTGCCCAGCGCCGCGGAGCCAACGTTAACCACGTTGCCTCATTCGGAGAGCGACGCTGTTCCGTTAATCACGACCGACGACGAACTCGTTAACTCGACCCCGGCGCGGCAAACATCGAAGTCCGCTCCAGCGTGGAAAAAACCGAAGGTGTTGGCCGCCGTAGCGGGAGCGTTCATCGTGATCATCGGCATCGGCATGTGGCTGAGCGGTGGACTGGGAATCATTCCAAAATCGAGCACAACCAAACAGAAATCCAGCAAGTTGCTCGCCAAGGGCAGTTCAGGGAAAGCGACGACCGCCAGGAAGGATGCATACGAAGTCGCGATTCAAATTGGACCGAATGGTGAATTTCAGTCGATCGGACGTGCGTTGAAGACGATCGTTGAGGGCCGTGAAGACTATGAAAAACAGGCCAAAGGCAAGCCACTCCGCTTTGTCGTCAGCCTCGTCACCCATCAGACGGTTGAAGAATCCCTGGTGGTCGACGAGTCATTTCCGGGCGATCTGCACCTCAAGCCGGAGTCCGACCGGCGTATCAAACTCACGGCATCGGGCAACGACCCGATCATCACCGTGAAGGGGCACATCGGCGTCACAGTTGAGAATCTCTTCCTCGACATGGGATTGGGCAAAGAAGTCGCCGTGCTCATCAGCGGATCGGCCGCGCGCTGCCGCATGAAGAACCTGATCGTCACCGGATTTGGCCGAGTAGGCATTGAACTCGACGCGGCGAAAGGGGCGGAAGGCGCGGACGGCATCGTGATCGACGGGGTCACGTTCCAGAATGCGAACTCCGTGGCCTCGGGCATTCACTTCGTAAACTCGACTGACCCCAGCCAGCATGTCACGCTTCAGCGTTGTCGCTTCTTGGGCACGATGGCCGCCGCCGTCTTCGTGGAAGGTCCGGTGGAATCGCTCACCGCGCGTAATTGCGCCGTGGCGGGAGCGACGTCGGGATTCCGCTTCGCAGCCGGCGCGGTCGTCAAGAATCTGCTGATCGAAAACTGTTCGTTCCGCGATGTCGCTGAAGCGGGTATCCTCTTCGACGATCTGCCGGCCGCAGGCTCGGGCGAATTGTGTTGGCGAAACAATCTCTTCGCCGGCATGAAAAAGACGGAACTGTTGATCGCGAAAAACTACGATGCAAAAAAGTTCGACGACTTGATGAGCACCGATTGCGCTGTCGAAAACAACTGGAGCGACCGAACCGCCGCACAGCCCGTGCCCGGCGAGCGAGAGTTGATCCTCGACAGAGGTCACCGAGTGCCCAAAATCGAATTCGCCCCGTCCCCCGCGAGCAGTGACGGCTTCCTGGCCCCCAAAGCCGGCGCTCCGTACAAATCCGCAGGCGTCAAAGGAAAGCAATAACGCGCCTAGACGCGAACGAATCGACGACGCATGACTGGCCCCGCCGAACTGCAACAGCAACTCCACCGCTTCCGCAATGACTTTGAGTTGCTGCGTCGCGAAATTGGCAAGGTCATCGTTGGACAAGACGAGATCGTTCGCGGCACGCTGCTGTCGCTGCTCTCTGGCGGACACATTTTGTTGGAAGGTGTGCCGGGGCTGGGCAAAACGCTGTTGGTCCACACGCTCGCCGACGCGCTGCACCTGAAGTTTCAGCACATCCAATTCACGCCCGACTTGATGCCCGCCGACCTGATCGGCACGAACGTGATCTCGGTCGGCGAGGACGGACACAAACGCTTCGAGTTTCAACCCGGCCCGGTGTTCGCCAACATCGTGTTGGCTGACGAAATCAACCGCGCGACACCGAAGACTCAGTCCGCGCTGCTCGAAGCCATGCAAGGGCGCACCGTCACCGTGGCCGGCCAAACGCATCGGCTGCCAGAACCGTTCTTCGTGCTCGCCACGCAGAACCCGCTCGAAATGGAGGGCACGTACCCGCTGCCCGAAGCCCAGCTCGACCGCTTCTTCGGCAAACTCTTGGTGAAATTCCCCGCGCTGGCCGAGTTGGAATCCATCCTCGACCGCACGACGAACATCGACACTCCGCGCGCGTCGCCGGTCCTCGACGGAATTCGGATCGTCGAGATGCAACACCTCGCGCGATTGATTCCGATCGCTGACGAGATTCGCCGCTTTGCCATTCAAATCGTCTTGGCCACTCACCCAGAAGATCCACATGCGACGGAATTGACTCGCCGTTACGTCCGCTACGGCAGCAGCCCGCGCGGCGCGCAAGCCCTGATCCTGGCCTCCAAAATCCTGGCCATCATCGACCACCGCTACCACGTGGCGCGTGAAGACATCCGCAGCGTCGCTCTCGCCGTCCTGCGTCACCGCCTGATCCTCAACTTCGAAGGCCAAGCCGAAGGCATTACGACCGACGCTGTGCTGCAAGATGTGCTGGCGAAGGCCGCCAATTCGTAGTCCTGCCTTCAGATCGACGTCTTGCAGCCGTTGCGTGCCTGGGCGAGGGCGATAGGCTTCACGTCGTGATGTGGGAGGCTCGCCCGCAAGGATTGGCCGTGGTCCAGGTGACGCTGACAGATGCTCGACGTTGCGAACGAAAAGCCGTTGCTCGAATGCCGCGGGATTGGCAAGCGGTTTGACGGCGTCGTCGCGCTGGAGAACGTCGATTTCGAGTTGCGTGCCGGCGAGGTTCACGGCGTCGTCGGCTGCAACGGCGCCGGCAAAAGCACCTTGATGAAAATTCTGGCGGGTGCGCATCCGGACCATGACGGCCAGATCTTGATCGACGGACGCGAGGCTTTTTTGTCGTCGCCGTTGGAAGCTCAAGCCTGCGGCATCGCGATGGTGTATCAAGAGCTGTCGGGGATCGGCGCCTTGTCGATCGCCGAGAATCTGTTTCTCGGGCGGCAGCCGATCACACGACTGGGTCGCATTGATTGGTCGAGCATGCGGCGACAAGCTCGCGATTTTCTGCGCGAGATGGACATTGACCTTGATGTTCGTCGGCGATTGGATCGGTTTCCGCTGGTCACGCGGCAGATGGTCGAGATCGCTCGCGGCCTGCACAGCGGCGCGCGAGTCTTGATCTTGGACGAACCGACGAGCGCCCTCAGCCCGCCCGAATCACGGCGGCTGTTTGAGCTAATTCGCCAACTCAAGCGAACCGGCGTCGCGGTGGTGTTCATCAGCCACTTCTTGGAAGACGTCCTCGAAATCTGTGATCGAGTGACGATTCTGAAGGACGGCCGCCGCGTCGATACGACGTTGTCGAGCGAGTTGACGAAGGCTGAGGTCATCGCTCGGATGCTCGGCCGCCCGGCGAATTCGACAGCCGATCAAGCGTTCGATGAGGTTGTCCATCTGCCGCAGCGCTCAACGGCCGCACCCGTGCTGCGAATCGAAGAGCTTTCGCGAGACGGTGAGTTCGATCGCATCAGCTTCGACGTCGCGCCGGGTGAGTGCGTCGGGCTGTACGGCTTCGTCGGAGCCGGACATCAAGAGTTGACGCACGCGATTGCCGGCGCCTCGACGCCCGAGTCGGGATCGATTCGTTTGGACAATCAGTCGCTGCCCAGCGGCGACGTGTCGACGGCGGTGCGGCGCGGCGTCGTGCTGGTCGCGGCCGATCGAGCGAAGACGTTGGTGCGTCGCAGTCCGATTGCGTGCAATGTGACGCTTGCTCATTTGCGGCGGTCGCTCGGCGAGTGGCTGACGCGACCGCGCGAACACGCGGTCGTGCGGCCGCTGCTCGACAAGGTCGGATGCCGGCCGCCGCGCCCGGAGCTGTGGGCCGGGCACCTCTCCGGCGGAAATCAACAAAAGGTCGTGTTGGCGAAATGGCTGCTCGGCCCGGTTCGAGTCTTGGTCTTGGAAGAGCCGACGCGCGGCATGGATGTCGGCGCGAAAGACGAAGTCATGCGAATTGTCGCGGAGCTGAAGAACTCGGGAGCGGCGGTCATCCTGGCGTCGACCGAGCCGGAGTTGGTGTTGGCACACGCCGACCGCATTCTGGTCTTTCAACGCGGCCGCATCGCCCACCAATTTGCCGGTGTCGAGGTCCGCAAAGCTGATCTGCTCAAGTGTGCGTGATCGATCCAAAGATTTACGCGGGCTTGTTTTGGGTCTTGCATCTCGGTCTGTGGCCTGCCGTAGTCCACTGACTCGCCCGATCCGCCTCGATTCTCATGCTCTTCGGAACGGCTACACTACTGCCGCTGAGCGAATGCCTGCGAATTAGCCCGGTTTGCGCACCAAGTGGTAGCTGAATTCGCCAGAATTCAGAGTGTCGATGGACGTTGTGGCTGAATTCTGGCGAATTCAGCTACGACAGGGTGTCACCGATTCGTGAGGAGCGTGCGCAATCCGGGTTAGCGTCTCTGAGACCACTGCTTTTGAAAGTTCAACGCCTTGTCTGACTTGCGAGATACACCTGTGGCAACGGCCTTGCTGGAATTGAACGGCACGCCGGTCGCCGACACGTTTGCCGAGGCATTTCCGATCGTCGGGACGCGGGTGATCATCACCGCCGTGTCCGAATCGTGGGCGCGCACGGCGGCCAGCGAGTTGTGCGGCTTCGCGACCAGCGTCATCTCCTGCGACGCCGAAGCGGCGATCGAACGGAGCGTTGCCGCGGACACGACAATCGACGGACGACCGGGGATCAGCGTGTTGTTGTTCGCGTTCAGTCGCGAAGCGTTGCAGAAAGCGGTCAGCGGACGTGTCGGTCAATGCGTGCTCACCTGCCCGACGACCGCTTGCTACGACGGTTTGCCGGAGACTCCGCGCGAGAAGCAGATCGTGGTCGGCGGCCAACTGCGGTTCTTTGGCGATGGTTTTCAAGCGTCGAAGAAACTCGGCTCGCGACGTTTCTGGCGCATTCCCGTGATGGACGGCGAGTTTGTCTGCGACGACCGCATCGGCACGATCAAAGGCGTCGCCGGGGGCAACCTGTTGTTGTGTGCCGTCGATCAAGCTCAAGCGTTAGTCGCGGCCGAAGCCGCCGCGGCCGCGATGCGCGTCCTACCTGACGTGGCCTTGCCGTTTCCCGGTGGCATCGTGCGCGCCGGTAGTAAGGTCGGCTCGCGATACAAGAAGCTCAAAGCCAGCACCAATGACGCGTACTGCCCGACGCTGCAAGCTCAAACAAAAAGCGATCTGCCCCCGAATACCGGCGCGGTGTACGAACTCGTCGTCGATGGACTTTCGGCCGATGCCGTGCGCGACGCGATGCGAGCGGGATTACATGCCGCGTGCCGATGTCCGGGACTGACGCTCGTGACCGCCGGCAACTACGGGGGAAAACTGGGACCGCATCATTTCCATTTGCGCGAGTTGCTGTGAAACGACGGTAGGCCAAAGGGAGCGGCTGTGTCGGACGGCTCACTTTCATCACCGCAGGCTCAACCGGGTTCACCAACCGGCGACGATATTCGCTCGCTGCGTCACTGCTGTTATCTGCTGATCATTGCCGCGGCATCGGCGATGTCGTTCGCTCAGATCCTGCAATCGCAGCCACTGCAAAGCGCGAATGATCGCTCACGCTGGGCGACCGTGTGGTCGCTGGTCGAACGCGGGACGTATCAAATCGACGAGATTGACGCTCGACCCGGCTGGAGCACGATCGACAAAGTGCGACACAACGGGCATTTTTATTCCACCAAGCCGCCGTTGCAGAGCACTCTGGTCGCGGGCATTTACTGGTTAGTGAAAAAGGTGACGGGCTGGGATCTGTTGAACCAAACGACCGAGGTCACTCGGCTGATCTTGTTGTTCGTCAACTGGCTGCCGCGAGTGATCTCACTCATCGTCGTGGCCATGCTGGTCGAACGAAATGCTCGCCGAGATTTCGGTAAGCTGTTCGTGCTGCTCGTTGCGAGTTGGGCGACGCTGTTGGGGCCGTTCACGTCGTCGCTCAATAATCACTTGCCGGCCGCGATCTGCGTAGTGCTGGCGATGTACCCGCTACTGCGAGTGCTCAACGACGGCGAACACCGCAAGCGGTTCTTCGCGCTGGTCGGCTTTTTCTCGGCGCTGACGTTCTGCCTGGAGCTGCCAGCCGTGCTACTGGTCGCGATCTTTGGAGCCTTATTGTTGAAGGCCGACGCGCGTCGCACGCTGACGGTGTTCGTGCCAGCGGTGTTGGTGCCAATCGCCGTGTTTTCGGTCACGAATTCGTTGGTCACCGGAACACCGATGCCCTTCTATTCCAGTTACGGCAGCGACAAGTACCGTTTCGAGCACGAAGGCATCCCGAGCTACTGGTCGAACCCGCAAGGGCTGGATCAAAATCTCGATTCGCCGTTGATGTACGCTCTGCATTGCACGATCGGACATCACGGGCTCTTCTCACTGACGCCGGTGTGGCTGCTGACGTTGGTTGGCTGGTTTCGCTGGCGACGCTGGCCGGAATGTCGGCAGCGCACGATGCTGTTGGTCGGCGCAGGGCTGACGGCGGTGACGCTGGGCTTCTATCTGACGCGTACGCAGAACTACAATTACGGGGGAAATAGCGTCGGACTGAGATGGATGTTGTGGCTCGTGCCACTGTGGCTGATCGCGATGATCCCGGCTTTCGACACGTGGGGTTCGCGTCGCTGGTTTAAGTTGCTGTCGACCGGCCTCTTAGCCGTGTCGATCGCGTCGGCCGGCCTGCCGGGGAGCAATCCGTGGCAACACCCGTGGCTGTTCATGCTCATGCAGCGTTGGGGCTGGATTGATTACGACGCCCCCACGCCGCCGTTTCCGTTTGAGCACAAACTGTGGACGTGGTTCCCGAAGCTGGAAGAAAAGTGCGAGTCGGAGGGTGGCTTCGTCACGTTCGCAGGATCCGGCTCGCCCGTGCTGTGGGAAGATCAGTCCAGGTCATCCACATCGGTTGGCCGAACGATGCTGACACTGAGCACAAGCTGCGAACGAGTCGACGGTCCTAAGGGGGTCAAACTGTTCCCTGTTGACTTCACGTGGGACGAGTTTTGGCACGATCTTGACGTGGACTCGGTCCAAACTCCGCCACCGCCGCGTTACGCTCTGACAGCCTTCTTCGAAGAAGCTGAATTCAACGTCGGCAAGATGCCCAACGAGTTCCTCAGTGGGCCGAACGGCCACATCGCCAAACCAAACGACGGCGCGCGACTTCGCATGCGCGTCACCGGCTTGCCGAGCGAAAAGGGAACGCGCTTCATGCCATTTCGTCCTGGACACATCCGTTATCTCAAGACGCCGCTGCGACCGGAGAAGGCTTTCCGTTGTCAGCGTGCCGCGGCACAAACGTTCTTCCAACCAAAGCACGCCGATCGTCCGTTGCGGTATCGTTGCGACGTGTGGTTGTGTGACGAGATTCCGTTCGGCGTCGCTCAGCTCGAACTGACGGTCAGCGACCCGCCGACGGGTCAGACGTTGATGTTTCAACGCTTGACGGCGGTCGAAGCGAGCGGGTTTCCGACGCGCGAACGCTGAGTCGTGAACTTCAACAGCCGCGGTTTTCTCGGGAAAAATTGCAATTCGTCGTGGGTCGAGTGGTTGATTTCAGGCACCGGCACCGTTAAGTTTCGCCGCGAAACCAGCGGTCTTTCGCGTTGGTTTGGTTCACCACTTACGTCGGGTACAGGTTCGTTTGGACGTTCACTGACCCGGTTTTCGTTCGTCCCGCTGTCTGTTTGAAAGGGAGTCACATGGCGGCACCAAAGTCCATTTCCAAGTCTGAGATTCTGAACAAGCTGGTTGAGTCTTCGGGTCTGAACCGCAAGCAGGTGTCGAGCGTGCTCGACGGTCTGACCGCGCTGGTCGCGTCGCAGATTGGCAAGAAGGGTTCTGGCATCATCGCCATCCCTGGTCTGCTGAAGATCATGAGGATTCACAAGCCGGCAACCAAAGCCAAGAAGGGTGTTCCCAACCCGTTCAAGCCGGGTGAGCTGATGGACGTTCCGGCCAAGCCGGCCAAGAGCGTCGTCAAGGTCCGTCCGTTGAAGGCCCTCAAAGACATGGCTCAATAATTCGCCAGCGTTCGTTCACGACTTCCACGCGGTCCGGCTGTCCTCGCGACAGCCGGGCTGCTGTGTGGAGCGGTCGAAAAAAAAGAGCAAAGGGCCAAGGCCCAGGTCGAATCGTCGTTTGATCTCAGTTCACCTTTCACCCTTCGCGCTTTTCCACCCCAACTCATCGACCTCGACATCCGAGAACCACGCCGGACCAGCTTCGGCGAGCAGACGGAATTCGGGGAGTTCTGGTTGTCCCGAAAGCCGCACGACGCCGACGAACTGACCATCGACGAAGGCAAACCAATGCGTCGCATCGCGGACGATGCGGAGCACTCGCGGCTGATCGGCCACCGCGGACAACGGCACTGGCACGGTGACCGGCTGTGACCCACCGCGATCGGCGGAACGGCGCACGATCACGGCAGTTTCCGGCTCGACGCGCAAAGCCAAGCGGACGCCGTCGCCATTGGATAAGTCCAAAATGCCGAAGTGCAATTCCACGGCGTGGGCTTGATGCCGTCGAGCGGCCAGCGTCAGCGCGAAATGCGTCAGCGGTTGTGCATCTTGGCCTTGGCCACGAAAAAGTCGGCGGGCCATGACTCCGTTCGTTCCCGACAACACGGTCGCTCCGTCGTCATCCAGCATGGCTCGCCACTCGCCGCTGCGAGGTTGCCAGTCCTTCAGCGAGCGACCATCGAAGAAAGGTTGACTCCAGCCGTTGGGGACAAGCTGCTGGATCGGCGGCGTGTGCGTCGCGGCGTTGAAGAACTGCATCGCGAAGTAACCGGCTCCGCCGAGCACCACGACTCCCGCGGCGGCGATCACGGCGCGGCGTGTTCGCCTGCGATCAACTGGCGGGGATTTCAATGCGACGGGAAGACGGCGTCCGCTCACGTCACCGATCACGCACGTTTCGGCGAGCGGTGTGGTGTCGGAAACTGAGGCCTGCATCGTCACAGTCGCCGCAAGCGCCGGAGGCGATGCGACAAGTGGTCGCGCGGACATCGTCGACACGTCGAGGTGGCCGCCGTGTGCGACATTTGAACTGACGGACATCGGTCCCATCGGCGAGCTGCAAAGGGAGGCGGAACTCGTCGCTCGCAAGCGGTCGTCGATGCGCTGCAGCAGCTCGGCGTACGAGCCAATCCGTTGATTGATCTGTCGAGCCATCATGGCCCCGACGAGCATGTTCGTTTCGTCGGCGATGTCGGGAACAACTGTCTTCAAACAGGGCGAATCGGCCGTCAGTTTCTGAGTCAGAATCTGTGTCAGTGCCAGCCCAGAGTACGGTGGTTGCCCGGCGAGCAGATGAAACACCGTCGCCCCCAGCGCGTAGATGTCGGCTCGACCGTCGACCGCCAGACCGCCGAGTTGCTCCGGCGCGAAGTAATGCGGACTGCCGACCGCCGTGTTCGCGGCGGTAAGCCTTGTTTTCGTCTCGGCCTCCGACGTGAGAAACGCCAAACCGAAGTCTGCGATCTTTACCAGCGGCATTCCCGGCGGCAACGGGAATCCGGCGGGAGGTTCGACGAGCAGCAAGTTCGCCGGCTTGATGTCCCGATGCACGATCCCTTGCTCCGCCGCGTGAGCCAGCCCCGAAGCCGCTTGTCGCGCCAGGCCCCATGCCAACTCTTCGGCCGCTGGACCCAAGCGGCCTTGCTCGCGATTCCGCCGGATGAGCATTTCGAGGTCTTCGCCCTCGACCAACTCCATCACAAAGAACAAGCGACCGTCGTGCTGTCCAAAATCGATCGCACTGATGATGTTTGGGTGCTGCAACCGAGCGACCGCGCGCGCTTCTTTCTCGAACCTCATCGCCATCTGCGGGTCGGCCATCTGGCTGACGAGGATCGTCTTGATGGCGACCACGCGATCGAGCGTCTTTTGTCGTGCTCGATAGACGACTCCCATGCCGCCGTGGCCGATCACGCCCAGCAATTCATAACCGGGGACGACTTCATCCGGCCGTCGCAACGTTTGAATGATGTCTATCTGCACGGCCGACAGCAGGCCCTTGCGGACGACGATTACTTCGGGCGACTCGCCCGTGCGTCTCGCCTCGCGTGCCACGGCTTCCGCAGCCTCCGCGTTCAGCATCGACAGACCGATCGCGATGCTCAGCAAGTCGCCGCTCATGAGCCTGATCCGTTCGAGTCCGCATTGTTCAAGGCGTCCAACTGTTCGAGCAACGCCTTGACCGACGGTCGATCCGCCAGCGATTCGCCGACGTACGCGAATCGAACCTGCCCTTGCTTGTCAAGAATGTACGTCGCCGGCTTGGACAAATCCTTGCGGATGCCCAATTGATCGACCGCCTTCAGTTCGATATCCAGCACCAACGGAAACGGAATCTTGTCGACGGGCGTATCGAGCTTGTTCTTCACGTTGACCACGAAGTCCTTGTGCCGTTGGCTGTCGTCCGGCGTTGCGACGGGAAACACGACGACGACCTCGGCGTCACGCTCGGCGAATTTCTTGTAGCTGGTCAACAATCGCGACGTCTGCGTCGAGCAATACAGGCAGACCGAGCCCGCAAAGCCGCGAGTCACCACCAGCACGACATGCTTCTTGCCGACAAAATCTTGCAGGTCGTACGGCTCGCCATTGATGTCCGTGAAAGAAAGCGGCGCGATGCCGCCGTCGAGCGAACTGTTGCTCCGCACGTTGTCCTTGAATTGGATCTGGCGATAATCTTGCCCGCCGTATGGATCATAAAAGCCGCTTCCCACAGGCGCAGAATCACGCCCGCAGCCATTCAGCGGCAGGAGTAACCCAGCGACACACAGCCACGCGAGGATTCGACGCCTTGTCCGCACGACGGACTCCTTCTGCATTCGGGTCGAACACACTCCGCGTCTGACGCTGCATCTGACGCTTTTAGAGCATGCTTCACACTAACCCGAAGCGTAAGCGAGGACAGAGATCACAGACCCGCGCTAACGCTTCGGGTTAGTGGCAGACTCGATCCTGCGAGGTATATCAGATTCCCGCATCCTGCCGAAGACTGGCACACGCGACACAGGATTGCTCTGATGCTCACCTAGCAACGTGAGTTTCCGAGTCCGCCTGGATCTGACCACTCGGAATTCGATCGTCGGCATTCCTCATTCCTTCAAAGGAGGCCAGCATGCTTCCGGGCATCAAGCAGTTTGATCTGACAGGCCGAGCCGCGATTGTCACCGGCGGTTCGAAGGGCTTAGGCCAAGCGATGGCCGAAGGACTGGCGTCAGCCGGCGCGGACGTGCTCGTCACCAGCCGACACGCCGATGAAGCGGACGCCGCGGCAAAGCAGATTTCTCGCGATTACGGCCGCAAGGCGATCGGTATCACGGCCGACGTGACCTCGCCCGACGCGGTGGCCGCGATGATCGAACGCGCTCTGCGCGAATTCGGCAAGATCGATATCCTGGTCAACAACGCCGGCATCAACATCCGCGGGCCGATCGAAGAACTGACCTACGAACAATTCAAGCAAGTCAACGACATCAATGTCGGCGGTGTCTGGCTCTGTAGCCGAGCCGTCGTGCCGCACATGAAGCAGCGGCAGTACGGCAAGATCGTCAATTTGGCCAGCACGCTGGGAGTCGTCGGTTTGGCCAATCGCTCGCCATACGCCTCCAGCAAAGGGGCCGTGGTGATGATGACCAAAACGCTGGGATTGGAACTTGCGCCGTGGAACATTACGGTCAACGCGATCTGCCCAGGTCCGTTCCTCACGCCGATGAACGTGTCGATCGCCGAGACCGAGGATGCGAAGAAGAACGTCGTCGGTGCGGTCGCCTTCAATCGCTGGGGCAGGATGGAGGAGATCCAAGGCGCGGCGATCTTCCTCGCCAGCGATGCATCGAGCTACGTGACTGGCAGCCTAGTCACGGTCGATGGCGGCTGGACGGCGAGGTGACTCTCGGCGTCCCGTTGGCCACTATTTTCCCTCTAGGCTTCCCAGAATCTTATCGACTTCATCAAACAAATCTTGCAAACACGGAAGGCATCTTCTCGGATGACGGCGCGACTCACGATCTTGGGCAGCGGCAGTGGGGGAAACTCGGCCTTGGTCGACGTCGACGGCATTCGCGTTCTGATTGATGTTGGTCTCGAACCGCGAGACTTGGAGGCCCGCTTGGGACAGCTCGGTCTGTGCTGGAGTGACCTGACGGGCGTACTGATCACTCATCGGCACACCGATCATTGGCGGTCGGACACGTTCGCGAAATTGCTCGAACAGCGAGTGCCGATTCATTGTCATCGCGATCATGTCGCCGCGTTCCGAACCGGCTGTCGCGACTTTGACGAGATCGAACGCTCGAAGCTGGTGCGTGTCTACGTGACGAATCGGCCAGTTCGCTGGGCGGACTCTTGGGAGTGTCGACCGTTTCGCGTGCGACACGACGGTGGAGCGACCTTTGGTTTTCGGTTCGACCGCTTACCCGCCTTGGTTCCCCTTTTTGAAGAGGGAGAGAGGTCGTGGTCGTTCGCGTATGTCGCGGACCTGGGCTGTTGGGACGATTCAGTCGTGACCGCATTGCTCGATGTCGATCTGCTGGCACTCGAATTCAATCACGATCCAGCACTGCTCAATGCCAGCAACCGTCCGCCGTGGCTCATTGGCCGAGTGCTTAGTGACGAAGGGCACCTCTCGAACACGCAAGCGGCGACACTCCTACGGCAGGCGTTGCAACAATCGGTCGGCGATCGCCTGCGGCAACTCGTGTTGTTGCATCTCAGTCGTGAATGCAATCGGCCAGTACTGGCCCGCGCCGCCGCCGAGGCCGTCTTGTCCGAACACGGTCGCCACGCGACGGCCTTTGTCGCGGAGCAGGATCATCCGTCACCAATGTTCGTCGTTGGAGAATCGTATCGTGACCAGCGGCTGGCCGACTCAACCGACCGTCTTTCCAACTCTTGCCCATGATTCGTCCGCTGGTCGTCATCAACGTTGTCGGCCTGACGCATGAGATGCTCGGGCCTCTGACGCCAAATATCTCGCGCGTGGCCACCGACGGATTCGCACTCCCGATGGGCACCGTCTTGCCCGCCGTGACCTGTTCGGCACAAGCGACGCTGCTGACGGGATCACTGCCACGCGAGCACGGCGTCGTTGCGAACGGCTGGTACTTTCGCGATCTGGCCGAGGTGCACTTCTGGCGGCAGTCGAATCACCTCGTGAGTGGCGAACGTTTGTACGCCGCGGCCCGAAAACGCGATCCAGGCTACTCAGTCGCGAAGCTGTTTTGGTGGTTCAACATGTACGCCGACGTGAATTGGTCGGTGACGCCGCGACCCAGTTATCCGGCGGACGGCCGCAAAGTCATGGACAGTTACAGCCACCCGCCGCAGTTGAAGGATCAACTGCAAGATCGGCTTGGCGTGTTCCCGCTGTTGAAATTTTGGGGACCGGGAGCCGACATCACCAGTAGTCGCTGGATCGCCGACGCCTCCGTGGCCGTGATGCACGAGCACAATCCATTGCTGACTTTAGTCTACTTGCCGCACTTGGATTACAACCTGCAACGCCTCGGTCCGACTGCCCCGCGCATCGCCGAGGACATTCGTGAGGTCGACGCCGAAGCGGGCAAAGTCATCGACGCTGCGCGAACTCGCGGAGCCGACGTCGTCGTGTTGTCCGAGTACGCGATCACGTCGGTGCGTCAGCCAGTCCACATCAACCGCGTGCTGCGTGAGCATGGCTTCTTGCAAGTTCGCCGCGAGTGCACTGGTTGGGAAACGCTCGATTCCGGTGCCTCGCGAGCGTTCGCTGTGGCCGATCATCAAGTGGCTCACGTCTATGTCCGCCGTTCCGAAGACGTCCTCGCCGTCGACGATCTGTTGCGTCGCACGGCCGGCATCGACCGCGTCCTGGATCGCGCCGCTCAAGCCAAGTTCGGTCTCGATCACGAACGCTCCGGCGAGCTGATCGCCGTGGCCGCTCCCGAAGCGTGGTTCACGTACTATTTTTGGCTCGAAGACGCTTTGGCCCCCGACTACGCCCGAACTGTCGACATCCACCGCAAACCGGGCTACGACCCGGTCGAACTGTTCCTCGACCCGCAATTGGAGTGGCCAAAGGCGCGAATCGCTTTCCGCCTCGCACAGAAGCTGCTCGGCTTCCGCTATGACATGGACGTCATCGGCCTCGACGCGACAATCGTCCGCGGCAGCCACGGCCGTTTGCCGACGCCCGGCTGGGAAGCTCGCGAATCGCCGGTCTTTGTCTGCTCGTCAAAAACCATTGAACAAGACTCGATTCGTATGGAGGCCGTGAAGTCACTACTGTTGCGTTTACAGTTTGAGTGACATCGGCGGTTAGTTACCATCGCGGTGGCAGCGGGTTATATTGGCCCGCCCGAACCCGAACCAAACCTCAAAACAATTCACGTTGGAATTTCGCAAGCAAAGCCATGGCCGATTTCAATAAATACGATCCGCGTGTCGATTCGCTCGTCGTCGAAACCAAGACCTTTTGGGATGCCGCGATCGGCAGTCTGTCGGACGCCGACAAAACCTGGTTGGCATCCGCCGTGCATCGCAGACCGGAGAAGGCGGCCAACATTCAGTACGACCGAGCTCACACCGGCTTCACGCGCACGATCACCGTCACCGTCGCCGACATCGAACGGCTCTACGAAGAAAAGCTGAGCGGCTAATTCGCTGGTTTCGCTGGTTCCCACATTCCGCTTGGGAACCGAGTGCCGGAAACTCCGCGCCAGTCTCGACGAATGGGTTCAGGTCAGTCAAAAAAAGATCACTTGCCATCCAGCTTCAGCAGCTTGATCGCGTTGCCTCGGAAGATTTTGTACTGCACCTCTTCGGGCAACTTCAGTGAATCGAGCAACTCGAACTGCGGGATTCTTTGTTCGGGCATCAGGACGTCGGTGCCGAACAGCAGTTGGTCGGCGTTGCGGATGAGGAACTCGCGGCCGAAGTCCGGGTCGCGAGCGATCGCCTTTTCGCCGCCCGGTTCGGAGAGGTCGCCGTACAGGTTCGGATATTTTTTCAGCAGCCGGTCGAGTGCTCCGCCGGGGGCGATTTTCTTGGGGACTTCGGGATAACGACCAAAATCCTCGAACGTCGCGTCGCCAGAGATTGACGCCCAGAAGCCGGCCGCGTGGCCAATCAGCGGCAGCTTCGGAAACGCCCTAAGCACGTTCTCCAACCGCGGCAGGCCCGGCGTGTCCGGGTTGCGAATGTCGTCGAGATGAAACAGGATCGGCAGGCCGACCGCGTCGCACGCTTCGTACAACGCCATCTGCTGCGGAGCGTCAAACCACAGCCCGGTCTTGTGTTCGCCCAGCCCTCGGCAGCCGGCGTCCTGATACCGCTTGAGGATGTCGATCATCCCCTTCACGCCGCCGACGTGACCGGTGCGCTTGCCCGGCTCGGTGACCGCTCGCGGGTCGAGCGACGCGAACGGAATGATCCGCTCCGGAAATTGCCGGTACGCCGCAATCGCCGTCGTCACCGGCTGCGTGATCGGAGCCGACTCCGGCGAGATCAACGGCAGCACGCACGCCTTCTCGACGTCATGCTGATCCATGAACCGCACGAGCAACTCGGCCGTCAGTTCTTGGCCGAAGTAGAACGCTCCGAGATGCGTGTGGATATCGATGTATTTGATTTTTCGCGGCGGTTGCGCGGCGGCGGGAAAGGGCAGAGCAATCGATGAGGCCGCTGCCAACGTTGTTGTCAGAAAGTCGCGGCGTGAGTGTTGTGTGCGCATCGCAAATCTCCGAGTGTCGAAAATGATAGCGTGCGAATCGTTCATGACGCATCGGCGAGCGTAGGACGTCAGTCCTCCGAGCAGCGTCTGGAAGGCATCGGTTAGAGTCTTGGGATGTAGTTTATGCGCGCCTTGCGCGCAATTTGTCCCCTCTCCCCCGATGCGGGGGAGAGGGTTAGGGAGAGGGGGCCGAGCGCTCCACCGGCCCACGAACCCCCTCACCCCAACCCTCTCCCCCGATGCGGGGGAGAGGGAGCAAGATTGCGAGCGAAGCCCGCGTTACGAAATTGATTCTTTGGACGCGGATTCTCGAAGGACTGACGTCCTCCGCTCGCCTTGCTACTCGGGCACGAGCGCCACCGCTCGGCACCAGCCGGCACTAGCGGCTTTGATTTTCACCGGCAGGCAGGAAACATAGAAGCCGTGAGCCGGAAGCAAGTCGAGGTTCGCGAGTTTTTCGATTTGGCAATACTCGCGCGTCAGGCCAGCGAAGTGGGCGGGCCAGATGTGCCGGCCGTCGCCCGTGCGACGATAGTCGGCGACCATGTCGGCAAACGGGCGATCGAGCGTGTAGGCGTCGATGCCGATCACCTTCACACCTTGTTCGAGCAGCCAAAGCACTCCGTCGCGGCCGAGTCCCGGCTGACGGAAGTAGTCGCGCGAATCGAGCCGTTTGTCGGCTCCGGTCTGCAGCAGCACAATGTCGAGCGGTCGCAGACAATACTCGATCCGATCCAGCCTGCTCTTCAAATCGGCGACGGTTATTTCCTCGCCGGCCGCTTTGTGTCGCATGTCGACCACGACTCCCGGAGCGAAGCACCACTCCAGCGGCACTTCGTCGATACGGCGAGCTCGTCTCCCTTCGGACGTCGCTCCGTAGTGATATGGCGCATCGACGTGAGTGCCGGTGTGCGTGATGGCTTTGATCTCTTCAATGGCCCAACCTTGGCCGTTCGAGAAGACCAAGTCCTCCGGCGCGACGCCGAAGAAGTGCCGCATCTGTTCGAGACCTTCGGCCTCATGTGTGACGTAATGAATCGCCGCCGGCAGCGGTTCGCTCGCGGCGGCGTTTTCGAGCGGAACGCTGAGGTCGATGAGTCGGAAACGGTCGGCCGAAAACTCCGACGACCGCTCGGACCACTCGTTCCCAAGCTCCGCTGGGGAAGATCTGAATTCGAAGCTCGGTTTCGCGTCGTGTGAAGCGGAGCTTCGCGAGAGCGCGTTCCCCAGCGGAGCTTGGGAACGAGGTGCCGGGGAACGAGGCAACATTTCCGCCGCCTGCTCCTGCCGTTTGCCAGCTTGATACAACTCTTCCATTTCTTGCAGCGTCGCGTCGCGGATGTCGCGGCCTCGAGACTTCAAGGCCGTCTCGATGAAGCGGACTCGGCGTTCAAACTTGGCGTTGCTGCGGCGGAGGGCTTCCTCGGGGTTAATCTTCCAGCGGCGCGCGATGTTGGCCACGACGAACAAGATGTCGCCGAGTTCCTCTTCGATGTGGTCTCGCTGGGCCGCATCGGCGACAGGCTCATCAGGCACGTACGGCATGTCGACGGAGGCGGGCATGTCGGGAATCTGGCCATTCGGGAACAGCTCGTACGCGAGTTCGTCGATCTCTTCGCGGAGCTTGTCGAACAACATGGCTCGATGCGGAAAGTCGTAGCCCACGCGAGCCGCCTTCTCGGCAATGCGGGAACAGCGTGCCAGGGCCGGCAGCGCGGCGGGCAAGCCGTCGAAGATTGACTCGCGCTGCTTTTCACGTTGCTTCTGGCGATCCCAATTCCGCAGCACATCGTCGGCCGTGTGAGCTTTCTCGGTATCGAACACGTGCGGATGTCGGTCGATCATCTTGCGCGTGATGAGTTCGACCACTTGAACGATGTCGAAGCGACACTCGTCGCGACCGATCTGAGCATCGAGCACGACCTGCAACAACAAGTCGCCGAGTTCCTCGACGATGGCCGAGTCGTCTTTCGAGTCGATCGCTTCAAGCAACTCGTACGTTTCTTCGAGCGTGAACGGCTTGATGGTTTCGAGCGTCTGCTGCCGATCCCACGGACAGCCGGTCGGAGAACGGAGCCGAGCGATGACCTCGCACAACCTCTGAAACGCCGAGCCAACACGCTGGGGATCGGGCGGGACTCCGGATTGCAACGGATCAAACTGCGGCATGATGGCGACATCCTCGAAGGCAGTGCGACCGGATCGTAGTGAACCGCGCGCGGAGCGTCACGCGGTTCTAGTCTTCGATCAAGCGACCCCACTGGGCTTGCCCCAGTGGTTTACGGGATTTTGCACTACTGTTCGATTCGTTTCGCATGACGCCGAGTAGTGCAGAATCCCGCGAGCCACCGCGACCCTGCGGGTGCCCGGCTCGGTGGGGTCGCTTGTATGAGGTCTAGTGACGCGGAGAATGAGTGACACGCCGCTTCGGACTCGGCTTTCGGTCCAGAGCACGTTTAGAATGCCATCGCGTCACCGATCGCAGGGTGCCTTATGTGGTGGTATGTCTTTGCCAGCGTGTTTGGTTGGATCTTCGTCGTGCTGGTTCTCGGCGGGCTGCTGACGTTGGTGGCCTGCTGGTGCTGCGGCGTGAGCGTGGACTCGCTGTTCACCATCAGCGACGGCAATGCGACTCTGACTTGTTTCCATTGCGGGCAAGAGACGAAGGCCAACGGCAAGACGTGCGAGCACTGCGGCGGCGAGCTGCAATAGTCACAAGGAAGCAACCGTGGCCATCGGTTTCGTCGGTTTGATTGTGCTGGTGCTCGTGATTGGAGTCGTGGTGTTCGTGTTTGGACGAGGTCTCTCGGCAATGGTCGGGTTGTTCAAGTCGGTTCAGGGCGGGCCGGCCACGTTGACGTGCCCGCACTGCGGCCAAGAGACTGCCGCCGCAACAGGGCGCTGTGCCGCCTGTGGTAATGAGCTATAGCGAGTCTCGTCACACAATTAACCGGTCCTGTTGAGCACTTCTCACCATGCCAAGTCTCACCGTCGAGAACTACCTCAAAGCGATCTGGCAGATCAGCGCCGCGACCGGAACGGCGTTTGTGCCGACGGGCAAGTTGGCTCAAACGCTGAAAGTTTCTCCGGGCACGGTGACCAGCATGCAAAAGGCGCTGGCCGAGGCGGGACTGGCGACGTATCGGCCTTACGAAGGAGTCAGCCTCACAGACGCCGGCAGGACGCTCGCCTTGCGGATGTTGCGGCGGCATCGGCTGATTGAGCTGTTTCTCGTCAAGACGCTGGGGCTGACCTGGGATCAAGTCCACGAAGAGGCCGAGAACATGGAGCACGCGGTCAGCGATTTCTTGATCGACCGCATCGACGACTTCCTGGAGCATCCGCTGTGCGATCCGCATGGTGATCCGATCCCGACGGCCGAGGGTGCCCTGCGGACCAGCGGCGAACAAAGTTGTCCATTGAGCGACGTTCCCAGCGGCCGACAAGTGCGGCTCGTTCGCGTGATCAACCAAGACCCGGAGTTCTTGCGATACCTCACCGATTCGGACCTGCCGCTGGGCGCGATCAGTCTGGTCGAGGAAACGAACGCCGCTGCGGGCCTGGTGGTTCTTCGTCGTGGCGATCGCACTGTCGCCATGGGCCGCGCGGCGGCCGAGCAATTGATGGTGGTGACGCTGTCGAACTAATCGTGCTTTCGGAAGCCGGCAAGCGGCGGTAGATTGACTGCCTTGAATAGTCGTCGCGCCAGCACCTGACGCGGCTATTCCTCAAACAAGCGAACCCCACCGGGATTGCCCCGGTGGCTCGCGGGATTTTGCACTACTCGGCGTCGCGCGAAACAAATGGCTCAGTAGTGCAGAATCCCTTAACCACTGGGGCAAGCCCAGTGGGGTCGCTTGATTGAAGGCGATTTTGGCGAACTTGAGGTTCGGCATGTTCGACGTTGGTGCATTTCGAGCGAAGACTTGTGGCGGCCTGAGTCGACGGGCTTTTTTGCGCGTCGGCGCGGCGTTGCCGTGGACGATGGGAGCACTCGCGCAATCGGAAATCGCTCACGCCGCAGTGGCCGTGCGAGCGAAGTCGATTGTCTTCGTCTGGCTGTGGGGCGCGCCAAGTCACATCGACACGTTTGACCCGAAGCCGGACGCTCCGGCCGAATACCGAGGTCCATTCACTCCGATTCCGACTCGCACGCCGGGGCTGTTCGTCAGCGAATTGCTGCCAAGACTGGCGGCTCGATCAAACAAGTACACGGTCTTGAGGAACAACGTCACGTCGGAACCTGGACATCCCGACGCGGGAACGGTCGGGCTAACCGGCTTCAAAGAGAAACCCGAGCCGGTGCGGCCGAACTTCGGCTCGATCATCGCCAAACATCGCGGCCACAAAGGCTCGCTGCCACCGTTCGTGGCGGTCGGGCGCGGCATTCCGCGCGATGTCGTGCGCAAAGTGGACGGGTACGGCGGCGGAACGCTGGGCAAAATGTTCGATCCGTTCATGGTGAGTTGCTCGGACGACGGGCGTGTCGAAATCCCCGCGTTACAACTGCTGGATGGCTTGACGCCCAACCGCATCACCGACCGACGCGCATTGCTGTCGCAAGTCGATGAGGTGCCAAGGCAACTTGCTGCCGCCGGCATCGACGACTGGGACCGCACGTTTCAGCGAGCATACGGCCTGTTGATGAATGCTCAGGCCCGCGCGGCCTTCGACTTATCGGCCGAACAACAGAAGGTCCGCGAGGCATACGGGCAGACGACGTTCGGTCAAAGCTGTCTGCTGGCGCGGCGACTGGTCGAAGCGGGCGTGCCCTACGTGCAGGTCAATTGGAGCGAATACGTCGAGTCGATCACGCCCAACTGCGATTTCGGCTGGGACACGCACATCTACAACTTTGAATTGCTGCAAGACACGCACTGCCCGATCTTCGACCGCGCGTTCTCCGCGCTGTTGGACGATCTCGACGTGCGCGGGTTACTTGAGACAACGCTCGTTGTGGCGATGGGCGAGTTCGGCCGCACACCGCGGATCAACGGCCGAGCCGCTCGCGATCATTGGCCGCGCTGTTACTTCTCGCTGTGGGCCGGAGCCGGCATCGCTCCCGGCCGCGTGATCGGCGCGAGCGACAAGTACGGCGAAGACCCCGTCACCGAACCGATCACGCCGCTGATGGTCGGCACCACACTGAGCGAACTCGCCGGCCTGGACACTCAAGCCCGCGCCGAACTCCGAGTCCTTGACGGCGGCGGCGTGATCCACGAGTTGGTGTCGTATTAACCCGGCTTCTTGCGGATCGTGCGGCGGAGTTTGTCGGTGGACAGTTTCTCGTCCGGCGGCTGGCTGGAACTCAACGCGCGCTCGACGGATTCCAGCATGACTTCCATGGCGAACGGCTTGCGGAGGTAGTCGTCGACGCCGAGCATCTCGGCGTAGGCTTTGTGCCGACCCCCTTCATTGGCCGTGATCATGATGACCTTGGGCGGACGGGGCAGCGACTTCAAAAACTCCAGCACAGGAAAGCCTCCCATCTTGGGCATCATCATGTCAGTGATGACCAGGTCTGGGCCGAGCGACTCGGCGAGGCGTCGGCCTTCCAAGCCATTCTGCCCCCATTGCACCGAATAGCCCGCGTTTTCGAGCACTCGCTGGAGCGTTTGGGCGATCTCGCGGTCGTCCTCGATCAGCAAGATGTTTTTTCCGGCTGGCATGGCAACCTCGCGCGAACCAAGTCGTGAAATCACGTGCGACAGGTGAGGCATCGTAGGCCGCGCGGCGAGCGTTCTCAAGGACCGCTTGTTCTGTTCGTCGTTCCGCCCTTAGGCGGAATCGTTCCGCCTGAAGGCGGGACTACAAACAAACCCCGGACTCATCGATCTCGAACGGCACAATCGCATCATCGCACACGCTGCCGCGATGCTTGACGATGTGCAACGCTCGCCGCATGCGGAGGCCGTCGCGGACCTTGCCCATCAAAATGATCGTGTTAGCGTTCGACAAGGCGTCGCCGCTGTCGAGTGGTCGGGCCAACAGATCGTCGAGCAACACCTCGTGCGAGGTGACGAGCAGCAAGCCACCGATCTGGTCGCAGTCGTAACGATGAGCCGCGACGTGATCGGCTTCGGAACGGAAACGTACTCGGAAGAGATCGCGAGCGACCCAGTCGTCGTCTTTCCGCAGAATCTGATGCTCGACATAATCGATCACCTGAAACTGGAACGAGTCACTGGCCCGTTCGGTCGGCTCGATGCCATCGATCACGCAGCGTCGCACACCATGCACGAAGTTGCCGTAAAAAAACTGCACCGTGCGATCCAGCTTCCGCGCGAGTTCGGCGTTCCATTCTTGCCACTCTTCGACTCTCAAGTCGGCCTGAGTAACTCGTCGGCCGCTGCGACGGAACAAGTGCAAGTAGTCGAAACGCGAGCGGTCGCGCTGCCAGACGTCGCTCGGTTCGAAGTTGCCCTCGGCGGCGAACTCATAAAACCGCCAGTCAAACATGCGCCCTGCGTACTCCGCCTGATGCTGCGAGTCTCCGCGAGACGTCAGGTCCAGCACGATGCCCGTTTCGCTCTCTTGAGCCAAACCTGCGTGCGCGAACTGCAAGCCGAGTTGCGTCTTGCCGATGCCCGTTGCGCCGACGACTACGGTCAACGTTCCGGGCAACAGACCGCCGCCAAGCATTTCGTCCAATCGGGGGACGCCGGTTTGCAGTCGTGAGTTCGTCATCAAAACTTCGGAGTCCCGCCCGATTTTTGTGGCTGCACTTGGCGGACAGGAACCGGTGCGCTGGCAGCGGCGGCGCCACCACGCTCGCGGCGCGTCGCATAGCGGATCGGGAACGAGGGCCACACATTGTTCGGCCACGCAGGTTCGCCTAGCACGATCTGTGGACCGTCAAAGATTCGCGGCGGATTCGACGAGCAAACCCGCTCGGACATGTATTGCATAAAACCCAGCCACTGGCGATCGGGAGCCAGTCCGAAGAAGTTGGCGCGCTCTGGTCGAAAGCCCGCGAACTCTCGCGGCAGCGGAGCCGTGTGCAACGCGGTCAGCAGAAAGGCCATCGTGATGTAACCCGTCAGCAACGCGCAGCCCCACCGCGCGGCCTCGTGGACATAACGATGCACCGCGATATACGTCGGCGAAACATAATCGGCGGCCGCTCGAAACCCGAACACGCCGAGGGCGAAAAGGCCACCCAGCATGATCAAGTCGAGTCGCTCCTGCCAGTAAGAATCTCCGCCCAACAGGTTGTCGCAGATCGGCTCGAAGACGTTCATGGTGATCAGTCCCGAGAGGATCACGCTCAGCAACGTGATCGCCGCTCCCCAAGCCCCTTCGCCGGCGACGCAGTACGTCACCAAGGCGATGACCACGAGCAATAAGATTTCCATGATTCCGGACATGATCGATCCTCGTCAGTTACTTCACGACGCGCAACAGTTCGTCAATCGATGTGATGCCTTTCACGACCAGACGCAAACCTTCCTCTTGCATGTACAGCATGCCGGCCTTGCGAGCTTCGGCCTTGAGGGCGGACAAAGCGGCTTTCTCGCGGATCAGGTCGCGCATGCGGTCGCTGATCACCAGCAACTCATACACGCCAATACGGCCGCGGTAACCCATGCCGCCGCAGGTGGGACAGCCTTTGTTCTCGCTGTCTTTCGGCGGCCGATACAGCTTTTCGATTTTCTCCGCCGGCAGGTTGGCCTTCTTAAGGAATTCGGGCTTGGGCGTGTAATCTTCTTTGCAGTCCGGGCACAGCCGCCGAGCCAACCGTTGCGCGAGAATTGCCGACAGCGAACTCGACAGCATCGACACGTCCACACCAAGGTCGATCATGCGATACAACGCGGTGATCGAGTCGTTGGCGTGCACGGTCGAGAAAACCATGTGCCCGGTGTTGGCCGCTTGGCAGGAGATGTTGGCGGTTTCGCCGTCACGGATTTCGCCGATCATCACGATGTCAGGGTCTTGCCGCAGCACGCTCCGCAGCGAGTTCGCGAAGGTTTGGCCGGCCTTCGTGTTGATCTCGATCTGCGTCACCTTGTCCATTTTGTATTCGACCGGGTCTTCGATCGTGATGATGTTTTGCTGGTAGGCGTCGATGTCGCTCAGGCAGGCATACAAGGTCGTCGATTTGCCCGCGCCGGTCGGGCCGCAGACCAACAGGAGGCCGTGCGGCTGATGAATGATCTCCTTGATCTGATCTTCCAATTGCTTGCGGAAGCCGAGATCCGCCAGCGTGCTGACGGACGTGGATTGGTCGAGGATACGCAGAGTCATCTTCTCGCCGTCGCGCGTGCCTTGAGTGGCGACGCGAAAGTCGATCTCGCGGCCATCGGCGATGGCTCGGAAGCTTCCATCGAGCGACTTGCGTTTCTCGGTGATGTCCATCGCGCCGAGGATCTTGAAGATGTTAACGACGTTGTCGCCCAGCGCGCGATCGAACGGCTCGTTCGCGTACATCACGCCGTCGACGCGCAAGCGAACTTGCAGTTCGTCCTCTTTCGGTTCCAAGTGGATGTCAGTGGCGCGCTTGATGAGGGCGTCGTAGACCAACTCCTTCGCCGCCAGAAAGCCGCGCGAGTTCTCGACCTGGCTGGTGCGACTCGTGTCGCGCCGGCCGGTCGAGGTCTTGCCGAGGAACTCGATGTCCGGGCCGAGCACTCGGTCCTTGAACTTCTTCCCGCCGATGTGAATTCCCAGCCGAGCCAACAGGCGGAACGTGACGCTTCTGATGTGCCGTGGCGTCAGCAGCCGAGCGGACTCGGGCACGCAGGCATTGCGCTCGCGGATGTACAGACCCAGCGGCAGCCCCTGCAACGACAGCATCAACAGGAAACCGAGTGCGAACGGCGCCATTGTCAAGCCGACGACCACTCCCATCAATCCGCCGACGAACGCAGC
>CAZPUJ010000573.1:0-4674 GCA_964589725.1 uncultured Planctomycetaceae bacterium | reverse complement strand
ACCAGCCACTTGGTCACGGTCCGCAGCACCGACGCGGCCGGATTGAGTGTCTCCATGAACTTCACGATTAACGTCTCGAACGTCAACGAGATACCGACGGCCCTGATACTCGTGGGCGACAATATGCCGGAGTTGTCTCCGCCGGGCACCGCCGTGGGCGCCTTGTCCACGACCGATCCTGACACGGGGGATTCCCACACCTACACGCTGACGGACGACGCCGGCGGACGCTTCGCGATCTCCGGCAACGAGCTGATTGTCGCCAACGGCAGCCTTCTGGACTTCGAGACAAACACCAGCCACTCGGTCACGGTCCGCAGCACCGACGCGGCCGGTTTGAGTTTCTCCAAGAATTTCACGATCAACGTCACGAACGTCAACGAAGCGCCGACGGCCAATAGCAACGCGTACTCTCTGAATCGGGGAACGACGCTGAACGCCAACGACGTGATCGGCACCGTGGGTGGAACGAACGACGACAGTGTGCTGGTCAACGACACGGACCCGGATCCGGAGAACTACACGTTTTCGGCGGACTTGGTGGCTGGGCCGACGCATGCGTCGGGATTCACCCTGAATTCCAACGGCACGTTCACGTACACCCACAACAACGACAGTGCGACCGGCGACAGCTTCACGTACCAGGCGTTCGATGGCGAGCACCAGAGCAACGTCGCGACGGTCACGATCACGATCAATCCCGGCGGAGGCACAACGACGACAGTCTCCTTGCAGGACGGGGTCAATGGCTACGCCGGGACGATCGATACCACGATCAAAGCCGATCTTCCGACCTCGACGACGAGTTCGTCGGCCACGACAGTTGGAGCTAACGGCAACCCGGATTGGGGATCGCTCCTGCGATGGGAATTACCCTCGAGTTTAACTGCGAGCATCATCCAATCGGCCTCGATCACATTGCGGGTTACGGACAGGACCTCCGACACCTATGAGATTTACGAAGTCTTACAGAGTTGGACGGAAGGCGCTGCCAACTGGAACCAATACGCTGCTGGAACCCCTTGGGGAACGGCGGGAGCACAGCAGATTGGCATCGATCGTGCCGCAGCCGTTTTGGCCTCCTTTACTTCGCCGAAAATCGGCTTTGTGACGATCAATCTGAATTCGGACGGGATTGCGTTGGTGCAAAAATGGATCGACACACCTTCGACGAACCACGGCATCACGATTCAGGACTATGCGGGTACGATCAGCAACGATCTCGGCTTTGACTCCAGCGAAGCGACCAAAGCCGCTAACCGGCCAAAACTCACGATCACCTATGGACCGGGAAGTCCGCTCCTGGCCGCTTCGACGGCCTCCGTCACGAGCAGCGCGCAGGCCGGCGTAGATCTTGGGGACGCAGCACTCGTACGGATTGGCCAAGAGGCCACGGCGCGATGGCTGACGCTCGCCCCCGCCGACGTTCACGATGCCATCCGCACTGCCGCCAACTCGATTACGTTCGCCATTGCGGACCTTCCCGAGCAGACGTTAGGGACATCGTTCGGGAAGACGATTTTGATCGATCGTGATGCTGCCGGTTTCGGATGGTTTATCGACCGGACGCCTCGTGACGACCGTGAATTCAGCACGTCTCATGACGCGAGTGTGACGAGCCCGGCTTATGGCCGCATGGATCTGCTGTCGGTCGTCGCACACGAGATCGGGCATCTCCTCGGCTACGACCACGACAGCACGCTCGACGTGATGCGCGACTCACTCGAAGCAGGACAGCGAACGATGATGGACCTAAGCCAGCCGGCCGAGGGGATCTCAATGGACCCGATTGATGCGTTCTTCCAAAGCGTTGGTTCGCGTGACGGCGGACCAGCATTCAACTCATTCTAGGCAAAGTAGAACTCACAAGTAGCCATCCTATTATTCTCAAAATTTGCATACGTCCAAGAATTTCTAAATTGACAATAATGTTGCAGCCAATTATTCATATTCCCTAGCTTGATGAGAAAAAGTTGGGCTCTGGGTGGAATGCGTCCCAGTGTGAGGTTGGGTAGCATTCGGGCCGAGAGCGCGTCAAAGAAACACCTGAGCGCATGGGCCATGCGTGACTTGGAACCTTTCACCCAAGAATTGGCACCCAGTCACCTCTTAACGGCACGTGACCCGCGAGTCTGAACCTACAGACCGCCACAGCTTGGCAGCGAAGGCAAAGAGGAAGAAGTCGGAACCAAGGGCCTGAGTTCTTCTCGCACGCGCGTGTCAGACTCTGAGTCACAACTAATTCAAACGGTGAGTTCAGAAAATGCTGATGGGGCTTTTCGCTGGCATCTGTGATTCATTCTCCAAATGGACGCGAGTCGCTCGGAGCCATCAGCGAGCGCGCCGAAATGCCGCGACTCGTCGCGGGCTCAGTTTCGAGGCGCTGGAAGACCGTTGTCTCTTGAGTACGTTCTTAGTCAAGCACACTCCTTATCTTCAACTTGGCAACGCGCCGCTGGCCGGTTTCGCGGGCAGCGAAACGGACCGGGTTCAGATCATTTGGCAAACAATGCCAGGCAGTGGCAGCGGGAACGACAGTTTCGTGGTGGAGTACCGGCACGCGGGCGCACCGATTTGGATCGATGCCGGCCCGACTAGCACCATCGACACGGGAGTTCAGAACCGCGTCAATCGTCTCGTGGACGTCACGGGGCTCGACTATGACGCTGACTACGAATACCGCGTGCGGCACCTGCGCGACGGCTCGGTTGTGAACGACTATCAAGCCACCTTCCACACGCGGCTTCCCGCGGGATCGAGCCAACCGTTTAGTTTCGTGGCCTACGGCGACTCGGCGCAGGACACGCCGCCGACCGGATTCCTCAATGTGCAGAACCGCATCAACACGATCAGTTCGTCGTTCTCCGTGCTGATGGGTGACAATGCCTACGGTGCTGGGTCGCACGCGAATTTTGATCTTCGTTTCGATCCGACGATCAATGTCCCGACGACACAGTACAACGCGAGCCACGTGGAATACTGGGGGATCGGAGATGAGGATATCGTCACAGCCACCGGCCAGGCGTCACGCGACAATTACGCGGTGCCGATTCCCGTGGCCGGAGTCACCAGTTCCGTGAATGGCCCCGCCGACGGGCCAGCGGAGAACAACTATTCGTTCGACTTCGGCAATGTCCACTTTTTGATTGTTGATAGTAATGACGGCATCGACTCTGAGCACGCCGGCATCAGCACCGCGGAGGAAGACTGGATGCTGGCCGACCTGCAAGCCAGCACGGCCCAATGGAAAATCGTTATGTATCATCACCCGCGGTATCGCTATATGCCCGCCACCGATGTGTTCGCCAATCAACTCCGCGCCGTGGGAGTCGACGTGGTTCTGTCTGGACACGTTCACAGCTACGGCCGTAGCCAGGGCGGCTCTCAATTCTCCGAGGGTAGCCAACTCATTGAGGTGATCGGCGGCACGGGCGGCGCAAGCGACATCGCCGCAAACCAGGGTTTCTTAAAGATCGACGTCACGGTCACCGACCTCACGGTGTCCTACATTCGGGCCGACAACGGGGACGCGGTGGATTCGTTCTTCATCACGTCCCCAAACACCGGCCCCGGTTCGGCACCCAAGAACGTGGCCCTGTCGCCCAAAACCGTTTCGGAGAACTCCGCCAGCAATACGGTCGTCGGCACGCTCACCACGACCGATCCTGATGCGGGCGACACGCACACCTACACGCTAATAAACGATGCGGGCGGGCGTTTCGGCATCTCCGGCAATCAACTGGTTGTCGGCAACGGCAGCCTGCTCGACTTCGAGACGAACACCAGCCACACGGTCACGGTCCGCAGCACCGACTCGACTGGGTTGCGTTTCTCCAAGAACGTCACGATCAACGTCACGGACGTCAACGAGGTGCCCACAGCCAATAGCGACACCTACATGGTGAATCGGGGAGCGACGCTCGACGCCAACGACACGACCGGGACCGTGGGAGGAACGAGCGACGACAGTGTGCTGGTCAACGACGCCGATCCGGAGAAAACCTCGCTCTCGGCGGTCTTGGTGGCTGGGCCGACGCATGCGTCCGGCTTCACCCTGAACCCCAACGGGACGTTCACGTACACCCCCAACAACGACAGTGCAACCAGCGACAGCTTCACGTACCACGTCTCGGACGGGACGAACCAGAGCAATATCGCGACAGTCACCATCACCATCAATCCCGACCCAAACACGCCCCAGACGCTCTCCTTTCAGCAGGGGGTCAACGCCTACGCCGGGACGATCGATACCACGATCAAAGACGACTTGCCGAACTCGACGACGGGTTCGTCGGCCACGACCGTTGAAGCTAAAGACGACCCGGAAAAGGGATCGCTCCTGCGTTGGGCATTGCCCTCGATGCCAATCGGAACCATCGTCCAATCGGCCGCGATCACCTTGTGGGTGACGAACGCCACCACCACCACCTATCAGCTTTTCGAACTCTTGCGGAATTGGACGGAAGAAGACGCCAACTGGAACGAGTACGCCGATGGGGCCGCTTGGGGAACGGCGGGAGCACAGCAGATTGGCGTCGATCGTGCTGCAGCCGTTTTGGCGTCCTTCACTTCTCCGACCACGGGTTTTGTGACGATCAATCTGAATTCGGACGGGATGGCAATGATCCAGAAATGGATCAACTCACCGTCGACCAACCATGGCGTCACGATCCA
>CAZPUJ010000572.1:0-7566 GCA_964589725.1 uncultured Planctomycetaceae bacterium | reverse complement strand
ACGAATCTCCCACGTCTGGGAAACCTTCCAAAAACATCACCAACAATCCGACCTCGAGCGCCTTCATCCTCATCGCCATCTGTTGAAAAACTATACCCCCGAATTCATCGCGATCTGATCGGCGGGTGACCGGTTACGCTCGTCCGTCAATCACTGCGTCCGTTGCTTCACCCGAAATATTGGTAGTAATTTGGCCTCCACTGCCGAAGGTGGAGTCCAGAGAGCCGTCGGGGTTGTAGCGCACCACCACAGAATCACGGTCTAAGGAGCCGCCGGTTGACCCCGCAACAATGATTTTTGCGCCGGCATCAATGATGACACATTTCGCAATATCACTTGCGCCGAGGTCTGTCGTCAGTTTGCCGCCATTGCCAAAGGCGGAGTCCAAAGAACCGTCCGTCGTGTATCGCGCTACCGCAAAATCCAATCCGGTCGCAGTTCGGGTAGATCCCACCACAACAATCCTATCGCCCTCATCAATCGCCATATCGTACGCATGCTCCTCGATTGATCCAAAGTCGGTGATCCGAATCCCGTTATTGCCAAAACTTGAGTCTACAGAACCGTCCGAGTTCAAGCGGGAGACCGCGACATCAAATGGCCAACTGCCAATAGTCGCTGCCATCACAATCTTGCCGCTTCCGTCAATCGCCAGCGCCGCCGGTTTATCATTGTTCGTGCCAAGGTCCGCTTTCACTTTGCCGCCGGTACCGAAGGTGGTATCAAGCGAACCATCTGCGTTGTACCGCACGACTGCGAGATCATCTGCGACAGCATCGCCACTCGCACTCCGGGTCCAGCCCAACACGACGATCTTTCCGCTCGGATCAATCACCACATCTCGGGCAACATCCTCACTCGTTCCAAACGCTGTCGTCGTTTTGCCGCCGGTGCCGAAAGTGGGGTCCAGCGATCCATCTGAATTGAGCCGCACTACGGCGAAATCATAGTTGCTACCGCCGGTATTGGACGAAGAGCCTGCGACAACGATCTGGCCGTTCTGGTCGATGGCCACGCTCGCTGCACTGTCGTCACTCAACCCAAACGGGATTGCTAATCGGCCATCAACATCAAAGGTGGTGTCCAAACTACCATCCGAGTTATAGCGCGCCACAGCGAAATCACGGTTTGGTGCACTTCCCGTGGCCCCTACCACAATGATCCTGCCGTTCGGATCAATCGCGACATGATTGGCTCCACCGGGGGATGCTCCAAACGACGTCGTCACGCTGCCGTTCGTGCCGAAGCTGGGATCCAAGTCACCCGCAGATAGCAACACGCGGTCTTCCAACGATTCGATTCGTTGCTTCGACCAAGAACCGGCGACATCCGCCGATCGCTTCAGCGGCGACCCACTCACCGCTCGACGACGATTCGGGAGCGAACGACCCGGCCACACGTTCCACCACGAGTTCCACAACATGGCGATCCCTGCCTTTCCCTGGAGTGCATCGAGCCGAAGCACATAAGTCGCCGCCACGGCCGTCGGCTTTTTGTGAGGTCATGTCGGCGCGCACTCCGGTCACGCAGCCCGCAAAATCAGTATCGGCAATCCAACCCGCAAACTTTGACTCGCTTGCCAAACGGAGGCAGCAGGTTATTCGTGGTCAGAATCACAATTGGGAAAACCGACCTACGGCCGAGAGGAGTCGCCGAAGTTGAACAATATCGGGGCGATTCATCTGCAACAGTTCAACGGTCACTCGCCCTTCCGGTGTTCGACCGATGATGCGACCGCCAACGATCTCAAAGTGTGAGGACCAGTCATCAATCCGTGGATTGAAGAGGCGCACCAGCGACCCAGTGGTCGTCTCGATCGAAGAGAGGTCGGTCCCTTTGAAACTGTTGCACATCGCACACGAATAGGCCAAGTTGCTCTCAACCGTCGCGCCGCGATGCTTGAGGGCCACGATGTGGTCTGGTTGATGCCGCAGTCCGGAATCGTCCTCGTGCAACTGGCAATACTCGCAACGTCCACGAGCACGTTGCCGGACGAACTCCCGAAGCTCAAGGGAAATCCAATCGCTCATGGCACGCCCTAATTCCGTCGCAGGCGAGCCTTCAGCAATCGCAGCAACATCTCGGTCTGCTGGAACTGTTCAAGTTCCTCTTGCTCCTCGTCTGACAGACCTGCGGCACGTTGGTTCGCAATCAGTTCCGCAAAACGAGCCTCCACCTCCTTGGATGGCCGAAACGCCAAGACCTCGGCTGGCGCTGGGCGGGACGCCAAGAATTCTGCGACCTCATCCAAATAAATCACACGTTCTAGGACGGCAGACATTTTGGACCTCACGACGGTGACTCATCGAGTTCAACTTGCTGAAAATGTAATCATCAAACGTGGCAAACGCATCAGCCAACAACAAGAAAGCTCGTGAGCAGTCACTCATACGTCAACCTTCTTGGCACTCGGCGGCGTTGGTGAGACGAAAGAAGAAGCCACCGGTTCCAGCACGAGTCCCACCGCATGGCCATCCCTGCCATCCCTGTGAATGCTGCGGATCGACGCCGCAGAAAAGCCGGGATTTCCGCGTTTCAGACCGCGACGTACAAATCCGCGCCTTCTCGATCCCACCGGTTGGTAGCGCTCGCTGAATCGTTCCCTCTTGGACTCGCCACGTCTCCGCTTCCCTGTCCGTAAGTCCTCGCTATGCGTACCTCGCGCAGCTATCTGCGACTCTCGAAACTTTGGTGGACTCCGCAACTTCGCTGCCCGCTGGCGGCTCTCGGACTGGCGTTCATCGTGACAGGATCGTTGAGCGGATGTGCCACGATGCGGACTATCTGGCGAAGAACGAACTGGCTTCCGTCAAAGTCCGGCTGAATCAGTATCACCCCGGCGACGATTAGCGACGTTTGGCGGCGAATGAATCCGTCGGAGCCGGTTGGCGATATACGCTGGGTACGCTCATTTCGCGACATCGAGGCACACCAAGTTTGTTTCGCTGCGCAGGTAGACTCGCCCGCGTGATAAGACCGGAGCGGCCCAGCTTGGATAGCGAATGCCGGAATACGACGCGCGGCCGAACTCTTCAAAGTTCTCCGAGTTCACCTTGATCAGCGCCAGCGTACCTCGTTCCCCCAGCACCAGAAAACGATCGCCGAGCTGAATCTTCGAGCCACGTCCAAAGAATGGAAACGGGATCACTTTGCCGGTTGCAGTATCTTTGATTTCGCCGGTCATGGGACTTTGGCTGAACTTCGAGACGTCTCCTTCATAGCCCGTCGTCTCCCATTGCATGCGGCCGCTCTTTACGTCCAGGCACCGCAACGCTCCTTCCTCTTCGTGCCGGCCGCTGAAGCCGTACAAAAAGCCGTTGACGTGAATCGCGGTCGACCAGTGAGTTAGCATGTTGCGGCTGTCTTTCCAAATGACTTTAACGTCCCTGCCGGACGGTTGAACTTGCAACAGCACCGAGCCTAACCTGTACGCCGCAGACAGAAAAATCTTGTCGCCGATGACGACCGGGCGTGCCGCGTTGACAGATTCGTGAATGGTCGGTCGGAACCAGTATTTGAAATTCAGCGAGCCGTCTTTCGGATCGAGCGATACGAATCCTTGTCGCATCAGGCAGAGGATGTGTCGCTGTCCGTGAATCGTCGCGGCCATCGGCGTCGAGTAGCTCACGAGCGACTCGTCGCCGGTCCAGCGATAACGCGACTGGTCCGAGTCGCCAGTGGCCGCTCCATCCCAAGTACTCTTGCCGACGTTCTGCCAAACAACGTCACCGGTGTCGGCTTTAAACGCGACGACTCCGGAGTTCGGTTGCCCGCCGACGAGCACGATCAACAAGTCTCCTTCGAGGATCGGGGTGCAGCCGACGCCGAAGAAATTCTGGGGAATCTTGAACTCCTTCGAGCAGTCCTTTGCCCAAATCTGCTTGCCGCTGACCAATTCCAGGCAGAACAGTTTGCCTTCCGGGTTCAGCGTGTAGCAGCGATTTTTGGTCAAGAGCGGAGTGCATCGCGGTCCGTTGTTGTAGCCGTACGGATCGGTGAAGCGACTGGGGTATGTCACCTTCCACAATACGTCCCCGGTGTCGGCGCGCAGACATTCGATGATGTCTTCGTCGCGCGGCCGATGATACACGACCAGCCGATTGCCCATCACCGACGGCGCGCTGTAGCCTGTGCCGATCCGCTTCTGCCACGCGACTGGCGGTCCTCCTTCCTGCCACTTTTTCAGACACAGAGTCTCGCTGCATTCGCCGGTTCCTTTCGGACCGAGGAAGCAGGGCCAGTCGTCGCCCTCGCGATCGGGAGCGGGAACCTCGGTGATGACTCCGTCCGCTAGCTTGGCCGCGAGTGGTCCTTCATCGTCGCCAGACTTCGCGTCTTGGGCACCTGCCGACGATGTCACAAGAGCCAATGCAACGAGGAGAGCTTTCAAGGAATCAAGCCAAGCGTGGCGGGGCAGGGTCGTCATCGTGTTGCCTCTTCGATCAATTGAATCTCGCGCGTGGTGGGCGGTGCGCCATACCTACCCTACTTCGGGAGTCGGAAGATCTTGAAAGTGCCTTTCGAGAACATCAAGTCTGCCTCGTGCTTCACGGGGCGGCGAGTGATGACGTAATCGATGCCAGTGTGGCGTGCGAGTTCTCGCAGCTCGTCGGCCGAGTATCGCTGGTCGTCAGCAAAACGTGACTCGCCCCAGTACTTCATGAATCGCAATCGCCGGTTCCATTCGACGATGCTGGCGGCGTCTTGCGGACAATCTTTGAAGGTCACGAACTCGGATCGCTGAGCATGCCATTTGAAGGTGTCGCTCTCGACCGGCGTCAAGAACAACGAGTCCGCCGGCGTGTTCGCGGCGACCCAACGACAGGCGTCCAGCCAATCCGCTCGATGATCGGCTTTCCACGGATGCGGCGGCGGAAAGACTCGACCCGCGAATATCGCCCAGCCGAATCCAACAGTCGCGAGGCCCCAAATCAGGCACTGCCGCGGCACTGGCCATTCGTTCCGAAGCGCCAGCGTCGCAACAGCCAACGGCAACAGGAGATCGCATAACCGAAACGGATAGAACTTCAACAAGGCCATTCGCCAACGGTATCCGAGCATCAACTCCACCGGACGTTCGCCCGCTCCCACAATAAAGCCGCACAGAGCGAAGAGTGCCGTCGCGCCGACGTACGCGACAAACCATCGGTCCCCGGCCGACAACGATGTCTTGCGGTAAAGCCGACTCAACAGCACCAGCCACAACGCAGCGAGCAGTGCATAGCCCGCGTAGTTCGCCGCGCCAAAGTCCATCGGATCGCGATGATGCTTCAGGCGGTAGGTGATTTGGATGTAGTTCGCCGCGAATGACGAGTCACCAACCGACGCCTGCAACATCTGCCACACTGGCCACACTCCCGGCAATGCACTGATGACCAACAGGACCAGCAAGCTGGCAGTCTGAGATTTGAGATTTGAGATTTCAGATTTCAGATTTCCAGATGCCAGCCGTGTGACTTCCGCGAAGCCGAGTGCCGCGACGTGCCAGACTCCGACGATCGGATGAAAACTGAGGGCCACTCCGCTGCACAGTGCCGCGGCCTTGAGTCGCCGATCAAGCATCGCAGCCATCGCCCAAAAGACGAAGGCGTATGACACAACCTTCGATTCAAAGCCACCAATCAACCACTCGCCCGAGAGATTGCCGACGGCTTGCAGGCCGAGAAACATCCATGCGGAAAGCAGACTTGACCACGGCGACGTTGCCAGGAATGGTCGCATCAACGTCGTCCAGCTTGCCGACAAAAGAATGCTGCCGATCACTCGACCCACAAATGCGACCGAAGTGAAATCGAGCCACAGTGTCAGCCAACCGAATGTCTGATAGAAAACTTGATGCGCGGGGAACGAGTCGAGGAACAGGTCGCGCGAGCACCAGGTGGGATCCCAATAGTGCTTCGCCTTTGCGAGGTAGTGAGGTTCGTTCACACCCGGAATCGGTGAAGAGACAATCGACACGACCAAGAAGCTGAGCCACACAGCCACGCCGACGAGCCAAGTTGTCCTACGCTCGTTCATGAGCTGGTGGCCGATGCGAGGCGGGCATTGATTTCGCCAGGGAGGAAACACCGAACAAACACAGATTCTCAATGACCGGTCACCAGACCAACCTTATCAAATCCGATTGCGCTGGTTGTTTCATCCGCGGCTCCCATCTGCTTAACGCCCCAGGACTACTCGCCGCGCTACTACTTACTCTTGGCCGCCTTTTTGGCAGATTTCTTCGCTGCCTTTTTCGGCGTGGCCGCTTTCTTTGCGGCCTTCGGCTGGGACTTTCCGGACTTCCCAGTCGTACCCGTTTTGGATGCTTTTCCGAAGACCTGATCCCAATTCTTCCAGAATTCGGGGGTCGTTCCTGTCCTAACAATCGGCCCGCTCATGTTGTGTTCCTCGATTCGTAACTCGTGTCTGGCAAACCTCTCGCAACGGCAAAGATCACGTGTCCTCGCCGCCGAGGTAGTGGTTCTTTTCACAACGAGACGTAACATTGTCAAGCACCTGGGAAAATCGCCTGTGTTCAAGGAACGAGCTTTGCAAGACTGAGGCGTGCCTGCCAGAACGGGAGCAGCTGCCCACACGGGTCTAGAAAGAAGGGCTTGTCAACTCATGGCTGTCCAACTCAACTATCGTGTGTTGCTGTCGGCTCCGGGCAATGTTTTGTTGCCGCCGGAGTTGCGCGCTTCGCCTCGGAGACAGACGATGCTGTTCCCGCCATTCGACGACGAAATGAAATTCATGCGTGCCTGGAGCGCGGTCGACATCGCTCGCCCGGTGAGCTACGGGCTCTTCACGTTTGGCGATTCGGAACTGCCCTATTATTTAGTGTGCGGTTCGAAGAGGCCCGGCGCGACCGTGTCGATCCGAAAAGGTGAGGTCCGCATCACTCGGCCACTCATCATCACGCCGGATCATCTGCACCCGGAGTTTCAGAACTTCTTCGAAGAGCAAGAAGACGAGGGCATCGTGTCATTCTTGTTGGCTCGGTCGGCTGCGTTCAAGAACTTGAAGATCGACAATACCAGCGGTCCGAAAAGGATCGTTAGCGACAGCATCGACGAGGTCGTCGAGAAGTTGAACAAGCAGCTCGATGCTGAAGACGAAGACCGCGTGGCGATCCTCACGGCGCCGCCGAAACTCGGTGGAGTGGCTTTGCTGAAGTACACGACCGAACGCGTGATCTCGAGTGCATCGGACAACGTGCAGGAGCTGCGCGAGCGGGGCTTCTTGCCGTAGCGGATTTCACCGGAGTTTAGCCCAACCCAGCGGCATTCGTCTGAATTCGGGCGAATTCAGCTACTTACCGTTCGTTTCAAGGGTCGGACGTCTGAAGTCACGCACCTCGCGCGTGATCGTCTGACTGCGAGCGGCGTGCTCCGGACGCATCTGGATGAGATGCACTTCGAAGAGTTGATAGCTGGCAAAATCGATGTGCTGTTTCGCCAGTTCGGCTAATTGAGTCACGAGGTCGTCGACGCGCGGCTTTGATACGTCCAACGCTGGATCGAATTCAACTCGCAGGGTCACTCGCAAGACCTTCGGTGTGTCGCGGTGGATCCGACGTTGGCC
>CAZPUJ010000571.1:0-4696 GCA_964589725.1 uncultured Planctomycetaceae bacterium | reverse complement strand
AACGATTTCTCACGTCAAAGTTCGGAGGGAGTAATCTTGCGCAAGTGGTCAAGCCACAGCGAGGCTAAAACGCTCCTCACGAACAACCACAACCCAAACTCTGACATCCACTGGGCTGTGGTTTCAACATACGAGCGAGGACGGGATCACACTTCGCCCTCGCTTGCGCGTCGGGTTAGTGTGCGACAGCGTGTCATCTCCTTGGAAAATGCCATGAATAATCCGCTTCAATGTGAGACAACCGCTTGTCCGCTCTGCGGCAACGACCGATCAACGCCCGTCATGACGGCCGGCGATTTGTTGTACGGCATCGCGGGTGAGTTCACGCTTGTTCGTTGCGGCGTTTGCGAGCATGTGTTCCTGGATCCGCGACCGACTCGCGAAAACATTGGGCGGTTTTATCCGAGCGATTACGGTCCATTTCGCGGCGGCCGCTCGAAAGCCGATGGCATGTTCCATGAAAGTCCGTCGCGACCCCCGCTCGATCCGCGCGGTTGGTCTTGGCTGCGTCGAATTGTGCTGTGGTGGATCGATTCGCGAGCGATACTTTTTCGGGACGTGGCCTCAACCCCGAAACGCGCTCTCGAACTGGGTTGCTCGCACGGCGTGTTTTTGGAACAGCTTCGGCAGCGCGGCTGGGAGTGCGTCGGAGTCGAGCCAGCCGCCGAAGTCGCCAGTGAGGCGGCAGCGAGGGGCTTCGACGTTAAGGTCGGATCGCTGGAAGAGGCCGTGGCCATGGATTTAGATACATTTCAAGACGGTCGCTTCGACGAAGTGTTCGCTTGGATGGTGATCGAGCATTTGCACGATCCGGTCTCGACGCTGCGGTTGGTGAGGCGATTACTCAAGCCGGGCGGTTGGCTGATCTTCAGCGTGCCGAACTTCGGCTGTTGGGAGCGTCGTGCGTTTGGCGGCTTCTGGTACGCGCTGCAATTGCCGACTCACTTGCAGCATTACACACAAACTTCGCTGCGTCAGTTGCTCAGCACGGCCGGCTTTAAGTCGGTCGAGTTGATTCACCAACGCAACGTCAACAATCTTGTCGGCACGTTGGGGCTGTGGCTGCGAAGCACGTTTCCTCGCTGGTCGCTGGGTGAGCGATTGATCCGTTGGACCGACAACCCAACCGTGCTCGGACTGTGCGTGTTGGCCCCGTTCGCTCGGGGACTCACGGCGCTGCGGCAAGCGGGACGACTGACGGTCGTCGCGCGGCGCCCTTAACCGACGGCGAAATTGAACAGCGGCGTATTCAACGTTTGCAGAACTGACAATAGAGTCTCACAACGAAAGCCACGGGATCCGATGCGGATCGCCTTTTTGACCTCCGGACGTTTGGTTCCCAGCAGTCGCTTCCGCGTGCTGGCTTACGTTCCGCATTTGGAACAGCGGGGACACGAATGCCTGATCTTGCCCAGCCGCCCGGAGAAATACAGCTCGCTGCCGCTGCTAAGATTTCGGTTGAGCGGTCTGATCAAGCGTTGGTTTCGCGGGTGTGATCTGACAACACTTGAACGCTGGTCGCCGGATGTCGTGGTTCTCGAACGCGAGTTATTCAGCGACGCGACGTGCGACGTCGAGCAGCATCTGCGCCGCAGCGTTCGACGGATTGTGGTCGACATCGACGACGGCCTGTTCGTCCTGCATCGCCACAAGTTTGAAGTGCTCTGCGGCCTGAGCGATCACATCATCGCCGGCAACGACCTGCTTGCCGAACGAGTGCGCCCCGTCAATCCGCGCGTCACAGTGATTCCGACGTGCGTGGACTTGGAGCGATTCAGAATCGCCGATTGCCGATTGCCGATTGCCGATTTGTCAGCATTCGACAATCAAAAATCAAGAATCAAAAATCAAAAATTCAATCTCGGCTGGACTGGCACCGCCGCGAACATCGCGTATCTCGATGTGCTCCGCGAACCGCTGAAGCAGTTGGCGCGCGAGTTCCCGATTGAACTGCGAGTCATCGCCGAATCGCAGCGGCCGCTTAAGCGACTCGGCTTTGAACGGGATGGTATTCCGATTCGCTTTACACCTTGGTCGGAAGCGACGGAGATGGAAGACCTCGCGACGTTCGACCTGGGCTTGATGCCGATGCCCGATACCGATTGGACGCGCTTCAAGTGCGGCTTGAAGATTCTGCAATACATGGCTCTGGGTATTCCCGCGATCGCGTCGTCGGTGGGAGTCAATCGGCAGATCATTGAGCACGGTCTCAACGGTTGGTTGGCCTCGACGCCGGAGGAATGGCTGACTGTGTTGCGAATGTTGCTGGGCGATGCCAGCCGCCGCGCCGCGGTAGTTCCCGCCGCGCGGCGTTTGGTGGAAGAACAGTATTCAATCCAAGTTCACTGCCCACGCTTGGTCGCCTGCCTGGAAGCCGTTTGTGCCGGGCAGTAACGTGCCCCGTGGTCTGTCGAGGGATAGGACACATGGGTCGCACAGGTCGTATTAGTCCTCAATTCGGGATGGTGCCAATGATGACCTGGACTCACCAGCATTTCGTTCATTTCTGTTTATTCGTGGCCATTTTCTACAGCGGACGACCTGCGGGTGCGGACGATGCGCCGCCGCCGAAGCCCGCGGCGAAGAACGTCGTGGTCGTTGTGGCCGATGACCTCGGCCTTCAACTCGGCTGTTACGGCGACAAGTTGGCGAAGACGCCGAATCTCGACCGGCTTGCGGCGGAGGGTATTCGCTTCACGCGAGCTTACTGCACGACGGCCAGTTGCAGCGCCAGTCGCTCGGTGCTGATGAGCGGCCTGTTCAACCATGCGACCGGGCATTTTGGACACTCTCACGGCGAAAACCATTTCAGCACGTATGACTCGGTTCGCTCGCTGCCGGTGATCATGGCCGAGGCCGGCTATCGAACGTGTTCGATCGGCAAATATCACCTGGCGCCGGAATCGACCTATCACTTCGAGACGTATCGCAACGAAGGGACTCAAGGCGCGCGGAACAGCGTCCGCATGGCCAAAAACGCGCAGGCTTGGATCAGCGAGAACGACTCGCGGCCGTTCTTTCTCTACTGGTGCAGCACCGACCCGCACCGAGCTGCTCAAGGCTTTGCGAACTCGCCGAAAGACGACTTCTATCCGGGCGTAACGCCGACACGCTTCAAGGCCGATGAGATGCGAGTCCCGTCGTGGTTGCCGGACGCTCCCGAAGTCCGCCAAGAGTGGGCCGAGTTCTACGAAGCGATCAACCGACTCGATCAAGGAGTCGGCACGCTGATGCAAGCCTTGAAGGACACTGGCCACTGGGAGGACACGTTGATCCTCTTCCTCGCCGACAACGGCCCGCCGTTCCCCGGAGCGAAGACGACTTTGTACGACCCCGGTGCGCGTCTGCCGCTGATCGTTCGCGATCCCAGTTGTGGCTCGGGCGGCTCGCCTGAGCCTGGGCAGGCGAGCCGCCTACCCCACGGCCGAACCACCGATGCCCTCGTCGCCTGGGTCGATATCACCCCAACAATCCTCGACTGGTGCGCAGTCACACCGAAGCCCGCTCCTCCGATCGTTGCCCGCGAAAACGGCGGCTCGCCTGAAGGGGCGCGTCCGACCAAGAACGCGAAGACGCAACTGGTCACATTTCACGGCCGCTCGTTTCTGAAAGTCATTCGTCAGGCGAGCGGGGGCCGTCAGGCCCCTGATGGCACCGAAGGTATCCCGGCGAAAGGGGGAGTGAATGACTCAAACGCATCAGGGGGCTTACGCCCCCCGCTCGCCAGAACCGACGCCGAGTTTGATGGAATCTACCTCTCGCACACGTTCCACGAAATCACGATGTACTACCCGATGCGGTCGATCATCAGCGGACGGCACAAGCTAATCTTCAACATCGCTCACGAGTTGCCGTACCCGTTCGCCTCTGACTTGTACGCCTCGCCGACGTGGCAGATGGCGTTGAAAGCCCAACTGCCAGTCTACGGCAAGCGGTCCACTTCGGCCTATATTCACCGCCCGCGTTTTGAACTCTACGACCTTGAAACCGACCCGGACGAACTCAAGAACCTCGCCGACGACCCGCAGCACGCGACGCTGCTCGCCGAACTGCAAGGCAAACTCAAAGCCTGGCAAAAGCAGACTCGCGATCCGTGGTTGTCGAAGTGGGAGTACGAGTGAGCTTTGGAGTGCGGTGACTTGTCACCGCTTTGGTTTTTTTGGCGCAGCCTTTGGATTCCGGTGGCCTCGCCGTTCTAATCCAATGAACGACAGAAAAAGAAAAGAAATGGAAAGCGGCGACAAGTCGCCGCACTCCAAATGGTGACTCATGGATCCGTCAGCCGGCCAATCGTTACGGAGCGCCGAGACAATTCCTCCGCGAGGAGCGACGGATTCCGCGTCTGTCTCGACCGGGCCGTTTGCCGCGTTACCCACGCAGTTCGGGCGGTTTCGCGTGGAACGACTGCTGGGGCGTGGCGCGATGGGGGCGGTCTATTGGGCCTGGGACACGCAGCTCGACCGCCCCGTGGCGCTCAAGGTGCCGGGATTCTCCAGAGACGAAGGAGCCCAAGTGGTTCAGCGACTGCTGCGCGAGGCCAAGGCGGCGGCCAACTTGAATCACGCGAACATCTGCCGCGTGTACGACAGCGGCGTCGAGGCGGGCACGTATTTCATCGCGATGGAGTTCATCGAATGTCGGCCGCTGTCGGACTACATCACTCCCGGCCACTTTCCGAGCGAACGGCGGAGCGTCG
>CAZPUJ010000570.1:0-9032 GCA_964589725.1 uncultured Planctomycetaceae bacterium | reverse complement strand
GCGAATGGCACACGGGACGCGGTAGCCTCCCTCCCAGTTGGTGTTCTTCTCGCCACGAAACGGCGTGGTGCCGCCATCGGGCCAACTGGCCACTTCGGCACCGTTGTCGGTCGAGTACATGACGATGGTGTTCTCTTCGAGACCCAGCTCCTTGAGCTTGTCGAGGAGTTGGCCGACCATGCCGTCGTGTTCGACCATGCCATCGGGATAGACGCCCAGGCCGGTCTTGCCCTCGCTCTCCTTCTTCAGATGCGTGTGGATGTGCATGCGAGTGGAGTTCCACCACAGGAAGAACGGCTTGTCCGACTTCTTCGCCTTGTCGAGGTAGTCGAGCGAGGCCTTGGTGACCTCCTCGTCGATGGTCTCCATGCGCTTCTTGCCGAGCGGCCCGGTGCTTTCAATCTTCTGCGTGCCGTCTGGATTGGCCCAGCAATGGATCACGCCGCGCGTTTGGTACTTCTTGATCATCGCGGGATCTTTGAAGTAGTCGGGGTTCTCAAACTCTTCCTCGGCGTTGAGGTGGTAGAGCGAGCCGAAGAACTCGTCGAAGCCGTGCGCGGTGGGCAGGTGCTCATCGCGGTCCCCGAGATGGTTCTTGCCGAACTGCGCGGTCGCGTAGCCCTGCCCCTTGAGGAGCTGAGCAATCGTCACATCGCGAGCCTGCAGGCCCTCCTTCGCGCCGGGCAGGCCAACCTTCAGCAGGCCGGTGCGGAATCCGACCTGTCCGGTGATGAAGCACGCGCGGCCGGCGGTGCAGCTCTGCTGGCCGTACCAGTCGGTGAAGTTCGCGCCCTCCTTGGCGATGCGGTCGATGTTGGGCGTCTTGTAGCCCATCATCCCCTGGTTGTTCTTGCTCACGTTCCAGTAGCCAATGTCGTCCCCCCAGATGATGAGGATGTTCGGCTTCTTGCCCGCCTTGGTCGCTTTCTCCACTTGAACGAGCGTGGTGGCGTTGGCCTCCGCGACCGCGTCAGCGAGAGCCAACGTGCGATCGAGCTTCGCATCACAACACGCCGCTTTGCCCGCCGGTGCGACTGCTCGCGGTTCGGCGACGATGCCGCGCACTGGCCGAGTGGTCTCGGCTCGCGCGGCGGTGCGTGGCTCGCCCGACGCTGCGACGAAGCCGAGCACGGCTCCCACCGCGAGCACGGCCACGGTTTGAAGTTGCTTAGAGAATCTCCTAGATGCTTCCTTTCCAAAGAGGCTTGACTCATTCGTGGCCGACGCAGCTTGCGTCGGTCAACAGCGGACGCTGGCAGCGTCCGCCACGTTATGGGGACTTCACACACCTGAACCCGACGTGGGACATTCCCGTGTCGGGCGACAAACCATGCCGAGCACTCGGCCGATAGCGCGAACAATACTGATCGTTGCACAAAAATGAACCGCCTCGCTGTGCTCGGCTGGCAGATCGCGGGCTGCGCGGATCAAAACTGCGATCGACGATGGGATTGGAAATCACTTCGGAACCGGCTCGACGAGCGTAGGCGTCGTGGTCGTAAGTGTCGGAGCACCACTCCCACACATTGCCCGCCATGTCGAACAGCCCGAAGCCGTTCGGTTTGAATGACCGCACGGGAGCTGTGCGAAGGAAGCCATCGGCCTTCAAATTTGTGTGCGGAAACTCACCCTGCCAGATGTTGGCGAACACGCGTGTGTCGCTCGGAGCATCGTCGCCCCAAACATACGGTTTTTCGATTAACCCGCCGCGCGCCGCGAACTCCCACTCGGCCTCGGTCGGCAACCGCTTGCCAGCCCACTTCGCAAACGCGACCGCATCGTCCCACGAGACTTGCACGACTGGATGATCTTCACGGCCATCGAGATTGCTGTCCGGCCCTTCCGGATGTTTCCAGTTCGCGCCCGGAGTCCACTTCCACCACTGCGAGAAATCATTGAGGTCCACCGGCCCGTCGGTCATCGTGAAGACGAGCGATCCGGCCACCAACTTTTCTTTTGGCGGAGCCGGCGTTCCTGGCGGCGATTGCGCGAGAATCTCTTCGACCGACGGCACCTTCTCCGCCGTGGTCACGTACCTGGATGCCTCGACAAACGTGCGGAATTGAGCATTGGTGACTTCCGTTTCGTCGATCCAAAACCCATCGACGCGCACTCGATGCGCCGGCTTCTCATCCGGCCAGCCGAGTTCTGAATCAGTCCCCATCGTGAACTCGGCACCGGTAATCCGCACCATGCCGTTCGTCGAGGCCGCGGCCTGCGTGACGACGGAAGTCCCGCCTGTCGCGGTCTCACCCGGCGCGGCGATTCTCGATGATTCACGCCCCGCATGATCCTCACGCGACGAATTCCAAGCCCTGGTGAACGAGTACCCCATCACAAACGCGACCAATCCCGCACCCAGCATCAACAAGTTCTGTTTCATATCGTTCGTGTCGAGCGACCTTCAGCAGGAGTGAGAGGCTGTGGATCTTTCGAGTTGGCCCATTTTAGGGACGACCTTTTGGTCAAACAAACCGTCGAGCGTCGATTGTGCGCGATTCTGTGAGGTCGTTTTTCAGCGGAGTCGTGTTCGAGGCTACGGAATTTGAAAGATTCACATTTCCGAAGTGCTGAAGCCACGGAAGTTGATCGTTTCTCGGTTTTTCAAGCCATCAGAAATCTTAAAGCGCCGGCCAATGATTTGTCGTCGGGGGAGGCGGACAGAACTTGTGGGGGAACCCCTGACATACTGGCTAGGTATCGTCCTGCTTATCCTTCATTCGGCGCTTGGTAGAATGAGTGGTAAAAGGACGAGGGATGACGGAGGACCGGCGATGGCTGTGAAAAGGACCAGGAAGGGTGCGAAGGCTTCCGAGGAGACCAAGCCGGCTCAACAACCGGTCAGGGCCTCCGAACAACCCGACGAGTCGCCGTCTGCCCGAAATCGGGCGGAGGAGGAACTGCGGCGAAAGGGAGCGGAACTCAACGAGGCTCAGCGCATCGCCCACATTGGCAGTTGGTCTTGGGACGCCAAGACGGATACCACCGCAGGCTCGGACGAACTCTTCCGCATCTTCGGCCTTGATCCGGCGACGCAGCGTTTCCCAGCATTCCCGGAATTTAACGGACGACTTTTCTCCACGGAGAGCTGGCAACGGTTGAATGTTGCCGTCCAGGAATCGATGCAGACAGGTGTCGGCTACGAATTGGAGATCGAGGCGCTGCGTGACGGCACACCGGTTTGGGTCACGACAAGAGGTGAAGTCGAATGACGTTCTGGTACTCAATGTGCGTGACGACGGCATCGGCATGCCGATCCAGCCGACCAAGAACCACGGCGGCCAGGGCCTACGCATCATGCAGGACCGTGCTGCGATCATTAGCGCCAGGCTGACCATTCAGCCGGCCGAACCAACCGGCACCCTGGTAACGTGTGCTTTGGTAAGGAAGAACTATGAAACGTAGCGAGACCAAGAAACGAGCCAAGATCCTGATCGTCGATGACCACCCGGCTGTGCGCGAGGCGCTGGCCTCGCGGATCAGCCGGCAACCCGACCTGGAAGTCTGCGGAGAAGCCGCCGACATGAGCGAGGCCCTACACCTGGTTGCCGACACCCAGCCCGACGTCGTCGTCGTCGATATCTCGCTCAAGAACAGCAACGGTATCGAACTGATCAAGCGGATCAAGGGCCACAACGACAGCCTCCGCATGCTGGTCTGGTCGATGCACAGCGCGTCTCTCTACGCCGAGCGTGCCCTCCGAGCCGGGGCGCTGGGTTACATCAACAAGGATCAGGCCACCGACAAGATCATCGAAGCCATCGGTCGGGTGCTGGAAGGGAAAGTGTACTTGAGTGACGCGATGGCCGAGAAGATCTTGCACCGCGCCGTCGGCGGTGGCCAACAAGAAGTCACGCGCTCGCCACTCGACGCGCTGGCGGATCGTGAGCTGGAGGTTTTTCGTCTGATCGGCCAGGGCGTGAAGACCGCGGAGATCGCCAAACGACTGCACCTGAGCGTCAAGACCATTGAAACCTACCGCGACCGGATCCGGCAAAAACTGGACCTGAACGATGGCACGGAGTTGGCCCACTACGCCACGCAGTGGGTACTGGAGAATGGGTGAGTCATCTTTGTAATGTGGGCATCTTTCTTTCTTGCCGATCTAATCCTCAATCAAGCCACCCCACTGAGCTTGCCTCAGTGGCTCGCGGGTTTTTGCACTACTCACACCAGGTCGTCGAGTGAATCAAGCGTAGTGCAAAAACCCGTAAACCGCCGACGCAAGGTCGGCGGGGTCGCTTGATTGAGGTCTAATAACGTGACCCCTACGAAACGAGCGGTCGCGAGAACCGTGACAACCGCGATGTTGTAGAACAACATTGCTGCGACCAATCCAATGGTCGCCTGGCTTTGCTCGTCACGAAGCGCGAACTAGCAAGCCACTCCCAGGGTGAAGAGCGCCGCTCCAGTCATTCGTACCATCGTTAAGCCGACGGGAGTTTCAAGCGACGAACCGAGCAGGAACCTCACTGATACCGACGGCAGGGTCGCTAGAACCAAGCCAGCTCCTAACTCAATCACTGCCGTCGTGATGAGTAACTTCTTCATGACTCGATCCTCGAAGGCAATTGATCGAGACGGCTAACTCCAGAGAGTGGGTCATCATCGCGTCTTCTCATAAAACCGGCCCCAGCATTGCAATGATGTTGTTCCACAGTTGACGGTGTAAGGGCCAGTGCTCCACCATTTCGACCGTTACGGCGTGGGATCGAGTCAGGTAGTCGTCCTGACGTCGACGCATCTCGGCGGTCAATGTCGGATCGTAGAGGAGGATGTTGTTCTCGTAATTCAGCTCAAAGCTTCGGCGGTCCATGTTCGCGGAACCGATCAAGGTGACTTCGCCATCCAAAGTTAATGATTTGGTGTGTAGCAATCCGCCTTCGTATTCGAAGATTCGGACTCCCGCAGCGAGCAGTTCTCCGTAGTAGCTGCGACTTGCCGCACCGACGATCCACGAATCGTTGCACGCCGGGAAAATGATCGTTGTGGCAACTCCCCGGCGGGCACTGGCGCAAAGGGCAGACTGCATCGACTCGTCGGGTACGTAATAGGGAGTCGTGATCGTCAACTCGCGACGGGCCGCGTACATCAAAGTCTCGAAAACTTCCGGCATGGCGGAGTGACGCACGGTTGGTCCTGTGCCGATTACCTGTGCCGTCAACCCAGGTTCACCGGGAGATGGCGGTTGTTTCAAGATGTCGGTGATGTCTTCATTCACCTGGGTCATCCAGTCGCTGGCAAACAGATGTTGGTTCTGCCGAGCGATCGGGCCTTCGAAACGCATCATGGCATCCACCCAGGGGGCAAACTTCGCCTTGATCCGAAACTCGGGGTCCGCACAGTTCTGGCTCCCGCAATAGGTGATGTGATTATCGATCACCACGATCTTGCGGTGGTTGCGCAGATCGATACGGCCTCGTAACGGACGGAGCAGCGGATTGCCGATCGGCAGAGCCGTCGCGACTTGGACACCTGCGTCGCGCATGGCCTGCCAATACTCCGATTTCATCAGGATGCGCGAGCCCAGAGCATCCGCCATGGCGCGACACGCGACCTTGCGTGCGGCGGCTCGTTTGAGCGCCTCGACCACCTTGATCCCGTTGTTGTCAGGCAACCAGATGTAGAAGGTCAGATGCACATGCTCTTTCGCGGCATCAATGTCCGCGATCATGGACTCAATGGTGGCGTTAGAATCCGGCAGCAATCGCGCCCGGTTGCCGCCGACTGGTTCGAAGCCATTGACAGAATGACCAGCTCGAAACAGCGGGGCGTACCGATCCGGCAACTCGGGTTGGAGATGGGCCGACTGAGCTCCAGGTGCCTCGGACAAATTTGGCAAACGTGCCAGCACATCGCGCATGCGAGCCACTCGCCTGCGACCAATGTTGGTTTCTCCCAGAAGGAGATAGGCAACGATGCCGAGCCCGGGGAAAGCAGTCATGACCACGATCCAGGCCACCCGTGACGCCGGCTCCCGATGTGGCCGCAGAATGGCTCGCGCCATGAAGCTAAAATGAACAAGAGCGAATAACCCGGTCCCCAGTGCCAGTAGTATTCGATGATCACTCATTCTCGAACGTATTTCTCGGCTGGCGGCGTGTTCCACACCATCGTGACCACAAACACGATGGCGAATACGGCGATTCCCGATCCCAAGGTCATGAGTGTGCGCTTCATGGTGCCACCGAATACCGACCCAGTACGACCGTGACGTTGTCTTTGCCTCCGTGAGCCAATGCGGTATCGATCAACGATTGGGTAATCTGCTGAGTGGTTCGCGGCTCGGCCAGGAGTTGCGCGATCTCCGCTTCGGGAACCATGTCGGTCAGGCCGTCGGTGCAGAGCAGCAGTTGGTCGCCGTCTTGCAGTGGGACGTGGCAGGTATCGACGCTGACATCCTCAAAGTCGCCGCCCAGGCAATTGATCAAAACGCTGCGGAATCCGGCGACGGCCGCGTCGTTGATCGACTGAGCGACTCCGTTTGCCACGAGTTGTTCAGCGAGCGTGTGGTCGCGAGTCAGCCGATGCAGACTGCCGCGTCGAAACAAGTACGCTCGCGAATCGCCGACGTGAGCCACGAAGGCATCAAATCCGACCGTCAGCGCGCCCGTCAACGTGGTCCCCATGCCGGCCAGCGGTGAGCCTGCGCCGGACTCGGCAAGCAAGCGACGATGAATCATCTGCACATGAACTCGGATCGCCTCCTGCAATTCGAGCGATTCGGACTCCGACGTTTTGAACGGCCACTTGAAGGCCGAAGTGGTCAGGTCGTATCCCGCCTGCAGTGCCAACATGCTGGCGATCTCGCCGAACGCCGCTCCACCCACACCATCCGCCACCGCCAGCGCGTACGAGTTGTCGCAGAGTGGAGCATACGTCCGCGGCGGCATGTTGGTCAGCAACACCTCGCGAGCCCGATACCGCCGCACGACCGCGAAGTGATCCTCGTTCTGCGTCCGCACCATCCCCGGATGCGACAACGCTCCAAAGCTCACTTGCACGGGAACGGTCTCCGCCCCGAAGTACTTTTGAGCCAGTCGCTCCAAGCGATCGGGTGCCCCGAGTTTAACGGTGTCGGCGACAGAGGCGGTGCTCATGGGAGTGATTCCTGCAATTGTTGAACGGGACTCTCAGGCCGAGGTCTCATCGCGAGAACGAGCATTCCAGCCATCGCGCACAGGGCTGATCCAACGAGGATGCCGACCTTGGCCTCCGGCAATTGATGAGACTCCAGCGCGAGGCTGGCGATGAAGAGCGCCATCGTGAAACCGATTCCGCCCAGCAAACCTCCCGCTAACAGACACCAAGTATCGACTCCGTCGGGTAGTCGTGCCACCCGCAGCTTCACCGCCAACCAACTGAACAGCACGATGCCCAGCACCTTGCCGATCACCAATCCTGACAGCACCGCGACAGCGATCGGTGAACCAATCTGTTGAATCCGCACGGCGACGCCGGCGTTCGCCAAAGCAAATACCGGCATGATGACGAAGCTGACCCAGGGATGCAGTTGATGAATTAAGAACTCCAGCGGTGACACCAATTCGCGCGCCGCATGACGAAACCGGTTGAGTTTGTCAGCTCGATGCGGCGCGTACTGCGAATCCTCTTGAAACATTTGACCGAGCCGATTGAGGGACGCTTTCACTCGGTCGACGCGCACCGAACTGCGAGCCGGGGTCATAATGCCCAGGATCACTCCGGCAATCGTGGCGTGGATGCCGGACTCGTGAAACGCGAACCAGATGCAGAAGCTAACGGCGATGTAGAACAAGAAACTGCGAACACCGAGTCGCGAGAGGCCCCACACCACGAGCAGACCGGCCAATCCGGCGAATAACCAATTCCAATGAATCCCGTCGCTGTATCCGATGGCAATCACCAAAATGGCTCCGATGTCGTCGGCGATGGCCAGCGTCAGCATCATCACACGCAGGCCGTGCGGCACACGCGAGCCCATCACCGACAGGCAACCAATCACGAACGCGATGTCCGTTGCCATCGGAATTCCCCAGCCCCGCTCACCCGGCTGTCCCGATTGCAGCGCGAGGTAGATCCCGGCTGGCACGATCATGCCTCCCAGAGCGGCCGCGATCGGCAAGGCCGCTCGGCGAACATCACGCAGCTCGCCCAGCACGAGTTCCCGTTTGACTTCGAGGCCGACCACAAAAAAGAACAAGGCCATGAGACCGTCGTTGATGAATTGCTCAATTGTCAATTGAAACGCGAACTTCCCCACCGCGACTGACAGCGGAGTCTGCCAAAAGTGCTCGACACGCGCTGCTGCGGGTGAGTTCGCAAGGATTAGAGCGACGACCGCCGCCAACAACAAAACGCCGCCACTAGCCGCTTCAACATGCAGAAAACGCATGATCGGCTTTGTCAGACGACTGATCGGCTCGGAAGGCAGCACGTCGTCGTGGGAATCAGACACAAAAAATTTCCTGGTACCCACTGGACATGCACATGGCGGCTACTTCACTCGCACGGCCTGACCGACGTGGCCGACGTAGTCCACGAAGATCAGGTCTTTCTCCGTGATCACGCGGAGTGTGAACGGAACTTTCACGTTGATGCGGTCGCGATCCGTCGAACTCTTGATGTGAAACCAGAGCTTCCCTTTTTGAACGCTCCACAAACCGTTCGATACGGGAGCGTTCACGAAGACTTTTTTAAACAGCCGCAGTTCGGTCGTCTCGCGAGTCGTCGAGAAGCCGCCGTCCGAATTCAGCGTGAGCACCAACGCACCGTGCGCGTCGTTGTACTTCCAGGTCGAGCCGCTCAGCAGCTTCGTGGCCTCGTCATCGCTGAGCAGCTTGGCCGAGCCAGCCGTGGACGGTTCCGGATGATCGGCCGGTTCCTTCGCGTCCGGCTTATCGGTCTTCGACGGCTTGCGTTCGTCAGCCGTGATCTTGCGACCGACCGGCTTGAGCGTCAGCAGCATCCGCTTCGAGCCAGCCTTCGCCGAGAACTCGCCCGGGCGAGTCGCATCGTCGCTGTCGGCCACGCAGACCAACAGCCGATCATTG
>CAZPUJ010000569.1:0-3266 GCA_964589725.1 uncultured Planctomycetaceae bacterium | reverse complement strand
TTCGCCGTCACCGATACGACCGGCGAAGTGCTGGGCTTGTACCGCATGCCCGATGCGACAGTCTTCTCGATCGACGTGGCTGTGGCGAAGGCTCGAAATGTGGCGTATTACTCCGATGCCGCCGATCTGCAACCCGTTGATCAGATCGTCGCCGGTGGCGTCGCATTTACGAACCGGACGTTCCGTTTCCTCGCCGAACCGCGTTATCCGGCGGGTATAGACGGCTCGCCGCCGGGAGTCTTCTCGACGCTGAACGATCCCGGCATCAACCTTCGTACCGCCGAGAACAACGGAGTTCCGGCCACCGCCGGATCATTCACCTCGGTCCTCGGCTATGACGCGTTTCATCCGATGACGAACTTCCGCGATCCGGGCGATGCAACCGTCGTCGCGGCGGGTGCCGTTGTCGCACCGACCGCCAATCAAAACGGCATTGTCTTCTTCCCCGGCAGCACGCCGGTCTACAAAGGTGGCGTCCTGATCGGCGGCTTTGGCGTGAGCGGTGACGGCGCTGATCAAGACGACGTCGTGACCTCCACGGCCGCGGGAGTGCAATATCAGCCACCTTCCACTGTTGCTCGCGCTGACCAAATCATCTTCCGAGGTGTTCGGCTTCCGTTCTTCAAGTTCTTGAGGAATCCGTTTGGACGATCGGACGATGATTGAGGTGAACGCGATGAGACCGATCGACGGAGCGATGTGGAGAAACCTAAGCTTGTCTCGATGGCGAGTCGCCGTGATGATGCTGCTCGGAGTTCTTGTACCGGCCATTACGGTTTTCGCGGACGGTGGTTCGATGCTCGACTGGCTGGAATTCGGCGGGTCTCCGCGTATTGTCGCCCCTTGGGCGCGCCAGACGTATGGCTCAAATTACTGTGGCTATTACGTCGGGGGCGGAGCGGTGCTACCGGTTGGCCGCTCTTGGTTCACAGGCGAGCCACCTTACTCGCACGAAGGAACCTTCGGCATGGACTACGATCCTTGGTGGAGCCGCGTCCGACTGCAGTGGTATCACGGGACGCGGTCTCAAGGTGGCGAAGGACAATACGAACCCGATCGCCTGAATTTTCCGATCGGTCATTTTTTTCGACGCTGACGCGGCCTAAGTCTTGAGTATCAATGATGCCGACTGATGTCCAAATCCCGCCACGGCAATTGCCAAAGGATGTCATACTGTTCACGGGGGCTTATCTGTTACCCGCCGTTGCCGCCGCCGTGTGGACTCGCAATGGTGAGTTTGTATTTTACAGCGCGGTGATGCTGACATTGGTCGCCGCCGTATCGGTGGCGCATCGGCGTTCTCGGTTAAGCCGCGCGGTGCTTTGGGGTTTGAGCCTGTGGGGACTGGCTCATATGGTTGGCGGCTTAGTGCCGGTACCAGACAACTGGCCGACCAACGGACCAAACAAGGTCGTCTACAGTTGGTGGCTAATCCCAGAGTTCCTGAAGTACGATCAGATCGTGCATGTCTTCGGCTTTTATGTGACGACGCTGGTTTGCTGGCAAGGGTTGTCCGCCATCGTGCGCGACGACCGCTCCGATCGGCCCTTGCCGCCGACGTTTGGAGTTCTGCTGTTGTGTGCCGCGGCCTCGCAGGGATTCGGTGCTCTCAACGAAGTGATCGAATTCGCAGCGACGTTGCTCGTACCCAAAACCAATGTCGGTGGCTATGTGAACACGGGCTGGGATTTGGTGTCCAATCTGATCGGAACCGCCGCTGCCGCTGTCTGGCTACGACTGTCCGCATCAAGAACTCCGGCTGAATAGCGTCGGTTGTCACCGAGCCACCAACGACAGCAGCATCAACGCGGCCGAGGTGTCTTACAGCGAGACCGCCAATCCCATTCGTCGGCCGCAGTCGCGACACGCAACGCGGCCAAGACTGAGACATTCACCTGCAGCGAGACACTAACCCGAAGCGTCAGCGAGGAAACGGGTTGTGGCCCTCCCTGACGCTTCGGGTTAGTATGAGAAGCGACCACGTGGAGTATAGCGTTCGTATGTGATTACATTAAATCAACAGCCCCCCCAACCAACGGGGGCAGGCCAGAACCAATATCGCTAAAGAAGGCGACTATCGTCTGAACTGAACCGGCTCATGCCTTCGCCCCTGTCCGGCGATCGTTCGATGCCCTACTTCGAGTGATTCGCGCATCACGTCAAGCGTGCTGTCGTGGTCATAGCCGAGGAGATGCCCGATCTCGTGTGCGACGACCGACAGCAGATCCATTTGGCCAAACGCGGGACTCGTCGAAAGAGCGTCATGAGACGCTCTGAATTCACGGTCGTCACCAGGTGTCCGGTCGATAAACCATCCGAAACCGGCCGCATCACGATCGATCAAAATCATCTGCGCGAACGATGCTCCTAACGTCTGCCCAGGAAGGTCCGCAATGGCGAAGGTGATCGAGCTGGCTGCGGCGCGGATGGCATCGTGCATGTGGGCGGGGACGATCGTCAGCCATCGCGCCGTCGCTTCCTGGCCGATCCGCGCGAGTGCTGCGTCAGTGAGATTCGAGCCAGTCGGCGGGCGGTTCATCACGGACGCCGTCGAAGCGGCCATGAGTGGACTTCCCGATCCATACGTGATCGTGAGTTTGGGCCGGTTAGTGGCGGTGGTTGCTTCGCTGGAGTCAAAGGCGACACTGTCGCCGGACGTCGTCACATAGTTCTGAATCGTGACGCCATAGTTGGTCGACGGTGTGTTGATCCATTTCTGGACCATCGCAATCCCGTCCGCATTTAGATTGAGCGTCACAAAGGTATTGGCCGCCGCAGTGAGGGACGCCAAAACGGTTGAGCCACGATCGACCCCAATCCCCTGTGCTCCCGCCATTCCCCAAGGGGTTCCAGCGGCAGACTCGTTCCACGTGGCGCTGCCTTCCGTCCAACTCCGCAAGAGTTCGTAAAGCTGATAGGTCGTTTTGGTGCCGTTCGTCACCCACAAGGTGATCGAGGCCGATTGGACGAGGCTCCCCGTGGGAATCGAGGGCAATTCCCAACGCAGGAGCGATCCCCGATCCGAGTTGTCGAGAGCTTCAACGCTCGCGGCCGACGCACCCGTCGTCGCTGTTGGATAAGAAGCTTTAATGGTGGTATCGATCGTCCCGGCGTAGCCGTTGACCCCGTCCTGCAAGGAGACCGTCGTACTCGTGCTCCGCCGGGATTGATCGTGATCGTAACGGCCGCGATGTTGCTCTGGTTCGTTCCGTCCGAGGCGCGGTACGTGAAACTGTCGCTGGTCGCACTGTCGTTGTTGTGGGTGT
>CAZPUJ010000568.1:0-5162 GCA_964589725.1 uncultured Planctomycetaceae bacterium | reverse complement strand
CGAGTTTCGTCAGAAGCTCCGCTCGTTCGAGGGAGTCGCGCCGCACGATCCGCCGCCGGAATTCACCGGCCACCTGCGCGAGTATCAGCGCGAAGGACTCGGCTGGCTGCACTTCTTGCGCGACTTCCGCTTCGGTGGTTGCTTGGCGGATGACATGGGCTTGGGTAAGACCGTGCAGGTGCTGGCCTTGCTGGAGGCGCGCCGCACGCACGAGCTGCCGTCGGCTCCGCCGCATCATCCGTCGCTGGTCGTGGTTCCCAAGAGCTTGGTCTTCAATTGGATTGAGGAAGCCAAGCGCTTCGCGCCGCAATTGCGAGTGCTCGATTACACCGGCACGGGACGTCACGACTTCGACAACCTGGAGCAGGCTGGCGACGTCGTGCTCACGACCTATGGCACGCTCCGCAAAGACATCATCAAGTTGAAGGACATCCGGTTTGATTACGCCATCCTGGACGAATCTCAGGCGATCAAAAATTTCGCCTCGCAGTCGGCCAAGGCGTGCCGGCTGATTCAGGCCGATCACCGTCTGGCCATGACCGGCACGCCGGTCGAGAACCACTTGGGTGAGCTGTGGTCGCTGTTTGAATTCCTCAATCCCGGTTTGCTGGGAAGCTCCGGCCAGTTCGACGCGCTCAGCCGTTTTCGCGGCGGTGATGACCGGACTCAATTCGAACTGCTCGCGCACGCCCTGCGGCCGTACATCCTCCGCCGCACCAAGGAGCAAGTCCTCACCGAACTGCCGGAGAAGACCGAACAGACGATTCACTGCGAACTTTCGGAGCAGGAACGCCAGCAATACAACGAGCTGCGGGACTACTACCGCACGAAGTTGACCAAGACCGTGGCCGAATCGGGCTTCGCGAAATCCAAGATGCACGTGCTCGAAGCGCTGTTGCGGCTGCGACAGGTCGCCTGCCATCCCGGTTTGTTGGATAAGAAGCGGGTTGGTGAATCCAGTGCCAAACTGGAAGCGCTGTTGGAACAGATTTCCGAAGTCGTCGCCGAGGGGCACAAAGCCCTGATCTTCTCGCAGTTCACGTCGCTGCTAAGCATCGTCCGCACGCATCTCGATAAGCAGAAGGTGGTCTACGAGTATCTGGATGGCCGCACTCGGGATCGGCAAGCCCGCGTGGAGCGGTTCCAGTCCGATCCGAAGTGTCCCCTGTTCCTGATCAGCTTGAAGGCGGGCGGGCATGGTCTGAACCTGACGGCCGCCGACTATGTCTTCATTCTGGATCCGTGGTGGAATCCCGCCGTCGAGGCTCAAGCCGTCGACCGTGCTCACCGCATGGGCCAGACGCAACACGTCTTCGCCTATCGCTTGATCGCCAAGGACACCGTCGAGGAAAAAATCCTCGAACTGCAAGCCACGAAACGCGACCTCGCCGACGCCATCATCTCGGCCGACAACAGCGTCCTCCGCAATCTCACCGCCCAAGACCTGGAGCTGTTGTTGAATTGACACACCTTCGCAGGGAGCCGACATGTTCTTTACTCCCCCGCTGGCTGTGGCAAGCGCTGTAGCGAGTCGTCGCCTGACTGTGCTCGAGACGACTTGGCAGCCACGTGGTCGGGACGGAACCATTCTAACGCTGTGACATCGACAATTGGAGTGCCTCCGAATCGGGAATATATGGCCTGAGCTTCTTGTTGGAAGTTGATTGCAGTGGTGGCCGCAGTTTGAATCGGTTCTTCAAACCGTTTCCGAACGGGCTATTCTCGTGTGCTCGGTCATCAGCAAATTCACTGTCATTTCGTGAATCGGGCTGGATTTCCTCTAGCTGTGTCCGAGGTAACCTGTCGCTGGCGTTAGGAATCTGCTCAAAAGGAGATTCGGCCGACTCTGTTTCCGACGGCCCCGCCACTTCTTGTCGCGGAGTTGACATTTTGACCGCAGGCGAATCACCCCGCAGAATGCTTGTTTCTGGCTCGATTCGTGAATGATTCACCAACGCAACTGGACCAACAGTGATCGCGACAATACAGAGACAAATTAAGATTGCTTTGCGCAGTCGATACCAATGCTCAGATTTTGGCGGGCGGTCGCCAGCTTTGGTTGGAACAATTGGCGTTTCAGGCGCCCCAATAGAATTGTCTTGCGTTAGGTCACCAGCACTTTCAGCGGCACGCGATCTCTCGCGTGTTCTCCCATTAGGGTTTTCTGAGGATTGATCCGTTTGACCTAAATCACCGCGAACATTTGCGAAGAGCCGTCGAAGACCGGATTCCTCGAGGTTTCGCACAATGTCCCACAGTTCGTTTTTCTTTAGGAACGAAATGGTGACATCCGGATTGTCTGCCTGAAGCTTTCCAAGTAGTTGCTGTATTGTTACGGGGAATGTGTCTGTCTTACAGACGAAGATCCACCTCTTCATATTGGGCCGCAGCTTCTCCAACGCACGCGCAAAATCCCTTTTGATTTTTTCGCGTAACTTTTGCGTCGTCAGCTCCGGAGGTGCGTAGATTTGGTAAACGGCAGCAGTGGAGACGCGATAGCCGTCAGAGCCCCAGTCACCACCGCCGTCCGGTGTTCCCAGCCCAGTTGCAGTGAAGTCACCTGGGTATGCCAAGTCCAAGATTTCGGCCACCCAATCCTGAAATTCTTGCATTTGCAACTTGAGAAATTTGTATTCGAACGGCTCCCAATAAATCTTGTCGATCGACCACATTGCTCCGCCTCCAAAGGCCACATGCCGAAATCCGTCCCGGCAATTCCTCCTTGTGAGCATCGACGTCCGCAAATGAAGAACTTTGTGGAATATGCGGGTTAAGCAAATTTCGCCGGCGTCGACGCTGGGTGTTCGACGGACAGCACTGTGCTCATTGCGGCTTTTTTGAGCCAGCGACCAACCCAACGCCCGGCAAATGCCTTTAATCTCTCCGGGACCAAGCCGAGACATAGTCGCCTTCGCTGGCAGTTGGACCATCCGATAGAATGAGATGGTGTATCTTCTCGGAGAACTGACTCATGACCTCTGCAATGCTTAAAAGCGTGATCGTCAACCGCGGGCGCGGGCCGGAGATTGCCGGGACGCGGATCACGGTGTTTGATGTGATGGACTACCTCAAACACGGTTGGCATCGGGATCGCATTGCCGCGTTGTTTCGGCTTTCGTCGCGCGACGTTCAAGCGGCGATCGACTATATTGCGTCGCATCGCCACGAAGTCGAGGCGGATTATCAGCGGATTCTGGAGCGACATCGCAAATACCAATACTCGCCCGAAGTGCAAGCGAAGGTGGAGCGATGCCGAGAAGCCGCGAGCCGGCGATTGGCGGCAATCCGTAATCGTCGGTCCGGCGAGGTGAGCGATGCCGAAGATCATGGCTGATCACAATGTCGAAGGGCAGCTGCAAGTCCTCGTCACCATCTGGTCGTCGTCCGACTGGGATGAATTCTGGACCGGACTTTCCTGCGAGATCGAATCCTTCGAGCGATTAGCAATCCCGACCGACCTTGCCGACACGGAACTCTGGGAGGTGTGCCAGCAGAACGAGATCGTGCTCGTGACGGGCAATCGGAACGCCGAGGGTGAGGATTCGCTCGAAGCAGCGATCACTCACTTGGGAACACCCACCAGTCTGCCCGTGTTGACGATTGCCGACCCCGACCGGTTGATGCGCGATCGCGACTACGCCGAACGAGTCGCCGCGCAAGTGCTCGAATATCTTCTCGACCTGGACAACTTTCGCGGCACCGGCCGGTTGTACGTGCCATAGTCGGCGGCTTCCTGCATCCCGTTTGGTTTCGCGAGCTGCACGAAAAGCTCGTCCTCGCCGAGCCGGGTTTGTTTTGGCTGCGGGGTGATCTTGAGCGAGCCGTAGGTCAGGCTTTCCAGCCTGACCCGAACGCTCCCGCGGCGTTGAGCGTGCCAAGGGCAAGTGAGGCTCCACCAGGTCAATTGGCGACGACTCCTCGGCGAGGCCCAACTTGTACGCCCGTTTCACGCGACCTCGCGGTGACATCCCGCGCGGACTCGATACGATGCTGTCTCCGTGTCGTGGAATCCGAGCATGGCTTTGTCGTTCGTCCAATTCCTCAACCAAGTGACTGCCAGCGGATTGTTGTCTGCAGAGGATGTGTCATCGTTGCTCGCCACGTTGCCGAAGGACCAGCGGCCGAAGGACGGCGAGGTGTTGGAGTTCATCCTCCAGGCGGCGCGCGGGCTGAAGTACGCTCACCGGCACGGCGTGATTCATCGCGACATCAGCACAAGCCCAGCAACTTGCTGCTGGCTCGTAGTGATCGCATTGATGCGGTTGGACCCGATGAATCGGGTCACTACAAGCGGAGCAGCGTCAAGATTCTGGACATGGGCTTGGCGCGGATCGAATCTTCGGATCTGGCAGCACCGCAGGCCGAATTGACGACTACCTTGAATGAGCATCCGCTCGTCAATCGCGGTTCATCCCACAAAGTGATCCAATTCATCAATCCAAAGTTGCCGGACCACTACGCTGCCCAGCTCGGACAAGTATTGACGAATCGGCGGGATTGACACTACATGCCACATCACTCGCCAACTCATAAGAACGCACGAAAATCGCGCAATGCCAGGAATCGGAACATGGTTCGCGGGTGACGCTGTCAAAGGAACCTACTGCGATGGATGGTCGCCGGGAGCCCGCTCACACTCGGAGAATCGACCTTGCTCGTGATCGGAAATCATGGACGACCTGAATCGCGATGAAACGTCGGGCTCAATGGCTCCGAGCCTCTTCACTGAACCGCGTTTGATCGTTGTCTTCGTTGTGATCGGGTTGCTTGCGCGAGCGGTCCGGTACGGGCTGAACTTTCCGCTGTGGGACGATGAGAGCTTTCTGTGCGTCAATTTCGTGAGCAGGAGCTACGCCGAACTGCTTCAGCCGCTTGATTATCATCAGGTCGCTCCTGTTCTTTTTTTATGGATCGAACGGACGGCTGTGCGAGTGTTGGGTTTCTCCGAGTTTGCCCTGCGACTATTTCCATTCATCTGCTCGATCGCCAGCGTTCTGATGTTTCGCCGAGTCGCGGCGCGACTGCTGTCCGGGCCAGGGCTACTGCTGGCTGTCGCGATCTTCGCCGTGTCGTACCCGGGCATCCGGTACGGGGCGGAAGCGAAGCCCTATGGCTCGGACCTGCTCGTTTCGCTGGCGATGCTGTGCCTGACCGTCGAGTGG
>CAZPUJ010000567.1:0-19720 GCA_964589725.1 uncultured Planctomycetaceae bacterium | reverse complement strand
GCCGGAGCGGCTGACGTGTCGAGCGCGTAGCGCGCGATGAGCTGCCGGTGCAGTGCGGTGAGTTCGTCATCGCCGAGGGCTCGGTCGTAAACCAACACCTCGGAGATCAGGCCGTTCCAGCCGAAGCCCGGATAGTCCTCGCGGTTGCCGACAGTGAAGCCGAGCGTGCCGGTGTCGACTCCGACGGCTCCGGGTTGCGTGACCGATTGGTGTTGGCCGTTGAGCCAGAATGCCAGCTTGTGCCCCGCGCCGGGTGAAGCAAAGGTCGCGACAAACGGCTTTCGAATCGTGTCGATGGCCGAAGGGATCGTCGAGTTTCCTGCCGAGTTCACGCCGTCCGAGTAGATGTAGAACGTGCCGCCGAGCGCAACAAGCTGGAATGTGCAGACCGGCTTCGCGCCGGCTGTCGATCGGCCAAAGGTGAACAGCGATCCGCCGGGACTCGTTTCGTTCGCGTGACCCACAACAAGCACCGTCCGCGCGGCATTGGAGGGCACGAGGTTGCTGGCCGTGTGATTCAAGAAGTCGTCGCCGTCGAATCGCAGCGCAGGCCGACCGGCCGGGCCGCGCGCGACGAACGTCGGGCGGCGTGCGACGTCGCCCTGAGTCACCATCAAGTTGGCGTCGCGCGCATCGCGCCATGTGGCGACGGACTCGGCCTCCGCCGCATCCGTGCCTTGCGAGTCGAGTACAGCGGTGTCAGCACGCAGCCACAGTTTGAGGCCGTTGGCGGTAGGAGGCTCGGTCGTCGCGAGATCCGTCCGCCGCGGACTGAGATGTCGTGACAAACGGCTCTGAGGTTGTGCAAGTTTTTTGGCGAGAAATTCGCCGCTGAGCAGTTGCAGTGTCTGCGATAGTTTCGGCTCCCGAGAGCGTTCGCAGTCGCAAACTGTATTGCGTGCCGGCTGACCGAAAACTTTTAGGAAATCGTTTCCCACATCGGGGCTGGGCAATTGCGTGGCGCGGGTTCCGGCGGGCAAGCCCACGTACTTCTCTGGCACTCCCGTCACCGAACAGATCGCGTCAAGCAACGGCTCGGCGGTGAGTGGCCGCGCGGCGGCGTGCGAAAACAATTTCGCATCGCGTTCGTTCAAGCGGTTCGTACGACTGCTGAGCTGATACGTCCGGCTGTTGAGGATCAGCCTCAAGACGTGCTTCGGATCGAAGCCGCTGCGCACGAATTCGGCCGCCAGCCAGTCCAACAGTTCCGGATGCGAAGCGGGATTCGAGTCGCGGAAGTCGTCGATTGGATCAACCAAGCCGCGACCCAGCACATGCCCCCACAGCCGATTCACACCGACTTTCGCGAAGAATGGATTCGTGGGATCGACGAGCCACTTCACGAACGCCGCGCGGCGATCGCTGCCTGGCGGAACGTCGATAAAACCTCCCAGTGGCACGAGCGGTCGAATCGTTTGGCCAGTGCGCGGCTGAGTCACTTCGCCCACGTCGGCCAACCAGATGGTCTGTTCGTCGGAGTTTTGTACAGCTCGGCGCTGCACGCGACTGAAGACCGCGCCCAATCCGTAATAGTTGTCTTGAGTCCAACGCTCGAACGGATGGTTGTGGCACTTCGCGCACTGCATGCGGATTCCGAGAAAGACTTGAGATACCGCTTCACTGCACGCATCGACGTCACTGGCGGCTCGATAGAAGTTGGCCGGCGGATACTCGAACGTGCTGCCTTGCGCGGTCAGCAACTCGGCGGCGAAACGGTCATACGGGATGTTGTCGCGCATCGCTCGCAGCAGCCAGCGATGAAACTTATGCACGCCGGCCGGCGACAGTTTGCTCCCTTTCACCTGTAACAGGTCGCCCCACTTGAGCGACCAGAACTCAGCATACTCGTCGCGTTCGAGCACCTGGTCGATCAGCACGGCTCGCTTTGTGGGAGCAGCATCCGCCAGAAAGGTGCGTGTCTCGTCCGGATTCGGTAGCACACCAAGCACATCCAGAAACAGCCGTCGAATGAACTCTCCATCGGAACATAATTCGGACGGCACGATCTGCAACTGGCGCTGCTTCGCGAAGAGCATCCGGTCAATCTCGTTGTTCGCGGGCGGATGGGGCCATGCGAAGCCCTCCACCGGTTTGAGAATCGTTAGCGGCGCGACGGCGATCTGATCGAGATACCGCACCACGACGGTGGCCTCACCCCGGTCCTGGCCGCTCACTTCGCCAGCGGCCGAGACCGTCGCGACCGTGTCGTCGGTTGAAGTGAAGTCAGCCAGTGCCGTCACGTCCCGTTTCGCTCCGTCATCGAACCGACCCGTCACACGCAGTCGTTCGCGCACGTCGGGCCACTGCCGCAGTCGCTCGTATTTCTCGACGACCAGTTCCAGGCAGACGGTTCCTGCGCGCGAATCGACTCGGCATCCCTGTGCGATCCAGTCGCGCAGAATCATGTAACCGTGATCGCCGGCGCGCAGTCTGCGTCCGCCACCGTGAGCGATCTCCATCAGCGGCTTTCTGAGCATCAGGCTGGCGGTCGGATCGTTCGAGTTCACGCGCCGGCCAAGTGCCTCGCGAGCCAGCGTCACTTCGTCAAAGTCCGCGTCAAAGCCGCGCAGAGACAACCGAAAGCCCCCTTTGCCGGAGGGCGATCCATGACAGGCTCCCGTCGCGCAACCGTGCTTGGTCAACACGGGAATGACCTCGCGCCGGAACGAGACCGCATGCTCGTCGGCCGTTGCCACCGAGGCGACACATAGGCACAGCAAGATACCGAGAAAGCGAAATAGCATCCGAAACTTCTCAAAACTCAAACAGATGATTTGGGCCACGGATGAAACACCGATGAAACACGGATTCAGAAAACCAATTCGAAGTCTTGTCCCATCCGTGTTTCATCTGTGTTTCATCCGTGGCCAACAAAAGTTTTCAGACTTTTACCGTCTCGATCCGTGCTTTGCCGGTGAACTCGACCGTGACGTCGTCGATGCGCAGAATAGCAGCGGCGTTGGCGGGGACCGTCAGGATGCCGTCCGACGTTTTTTCGAGAATGATCGCCGCACCCAGGCCCAGCCCAAACGAAAAATTTCCACCGGGATTCGGGTTCTCGAAAACCTTCTCCAACTCGAAGCGGTCGAAACCAGCTTCGCCGGCCTCGAAGAAGCGCGGAATGAACGGGATCGACGCCAACTCTTTGCGTTCGGTCGCGATTTTCGCGGGTGTCGTGAACTGGAAGAATTGCAAGCGGCAGGTGAAGTGCTTGAGGAATACCGCCTCGAAGAACTCACGCGACGAGCCGTCGCCACGCACAGCAACTCTCATCATATAACGGCCCGCGAATGGGCTGCGGACTTCCTGCGCTAGAAACGCCGTTTGGCCTTTGGTGAAATGCAGCTCATCCGATGTTGCCGGAAGCAGACCGAGGACCACATGGCGTTGTCCGCTGCGTGAACGATCGGAATCGTCGTTGACCAGCTTCGCGCCGAGGCCACTTTGGATCGTCCCTCGCTGGCGCGTCGGGTTAGTGTCGAGGTCGTCCAACAAGGGAAAGGCTCGCCAACCTTTGGGGCGGCTGGTGTCGCCAGAGTACAGCGGGACGTTGGCCTCGAAGTCGGTGTTGAGCAGCGTGACCTGACTGAACGGTGGAACGCGAGCGATGTCACCGGTCGATTCGCGGCGCTCGTTCGTGGCCGGGTCGAGGCCCAACAGCGGATAGATCGGCGCGCCGAGCGTCAGCTTGTGCTCGCGTCCTTCGCGGTCGTGAAAAGTGCTCGTGTGCGGCACCCCGAGCAAATGGAAGATCGTCGCCGTAAAGTCGCCACCCGACACCTTGTCGCGTGCGGGATAGGCTCCGCTGGCGTCGCTCGCTCCGTAAACTTGCCCGGCGGCGATGCCCGCTCCGGCCATCGCAAAGCTGAAGACCGGTCCCCAGTGATCGCGGCCTCCGTTGCCGTTAATTTTCGGCGTGCGGCCGAACTCGCCAATCGCGACGACAAGCGTTTCGGCCAACAGACCGCGCTGATCGAGGTCGTTGATGAGAGCCGTGAAGCTGACATCGAACTGTGGGCAGAGGACGTCTTCAACTCGATCCGCATTCTGCGCGTGAGTGTCCCACAGGGGATTGTCAACCGCGTTGTCTCCCGGCTCGCGCGGCCAGTTGACATGCACCAAACGGACACCAGCTTCGATCAGGCGTCTCGCCAGTAACAGGCTTTGGCCCCAAGTCGTCGTGCCATATGCGAGCCGCAGCGCGTCGGGTTCTTTTGACAGATCGAAGGCGTCACGCGCACGGCTAGAGGTCATCAACTCGAACGACTGCCGCTGAAACTTGTCGTAGTTGCGAGCCAACTCGCCCCGTTCGACGTGTCCGAAATGACGTTCGACTTGCTTGAGTAAATCCTCGCGCTGGCGGATGCGCAGCGGCGGCAGCGAGCTGAGCTGCAAACCCTGCACGCGATAATCGGGCAACGCGGGATCGCCGACGAAGACATCGGGATTCCACTGGCTGCCCAAGAATCCGGCCGTCTGGCCCGCTGGCGTGACGTTCTCATTCAGCCGCCAGACGTCGGGGATCATGACCGACGACAGCGGCGGCAGGACTTCGCTGGGCTTGAGTAACTTCAGCAACGCTGCGAAACAGGGTGCATCGGTCGGCTGAATGGTGCGCGAGTTCGGCCCGACGTACTTGTAGCCGGTCAGCAGTTGATAGCCGCTGCTGTCGTGATTGTTGTCGTCGGTCGAGATGGAACGGCAGATGGCCAGCTTGTCGGCGATGCGTGCCGTGCGCGGCAGCAGTTCGCAAAACTCGATGCCCGGCACGTTCGTATGGATCGGCTGGAATGGCCCGCGGACCTCGAGCGGTGCCTCGGGCTTGGGATCGAACGTCTCATGCTGCGGCGGCCCGCCCAGCAAATAGAGAAAGATGACGTTCTTCGCTTTGCCGAACGCCTTATCGGTCGGCAGCACTCCCGCCGGAGCTGTGTCGCGTGCCTGTATCAACGCGGGCAGCGACAGTCCCAGCGTGCCGAGGCCGCCGACTCGCAACCACTCGCGCCGCGACAGGCCATCGCACAACCGAGCCGACGATCCGAGCAACGAAAACATCGTGCAGCTCTCCCCAAACCGACACGCACTGCGAGGTCCACTCAACAAACCTCGCAAAATTTGGCAAATTCCGATGCGATCACAAATAACCGAAGAGCGACCGGGTTGTCCACTCGGCATTCGCTCCACGTCACTCGACATACAAAAATCCGTTCGCCGCGAGCAGCATTTGGCAGAAATCGGCCCAGGCGCGCTGCGACGCCTCCACGGCCGGTTCGTAGCTCCGCGTTTGCTCTTCCAAAAACTGGAGCGACTGACGCAGTTCCGCGTCGGTCGGCAAGCGGCCGGCGGAAAGCTCGAACGCGAACCGCGCGCGACGACGCGGGTCCGGCGGCGATTCTTGCTCAAGACGTGTCGCGAATTCGCGGGCGCGCGACAACGCGAATTCGGAGTTCAACAGGCTCAGCGATTGCAGCGGCATCGTCGTGGTCGGCCGCTGCACGCAATTGGACACGATCGACGGCGCGTCAAAGAAGCTCAGCAGACTGAGCGTCTGCGTCCGTCGCTGCTGCAAGTACATTGAACGCCGGCGAGCGCCCGGCAACGATTCGTCCACGACGACTTCCGCCGCGCTGGTCCGCTTCGTCGGAACGTACGGCCCAAACAGACGACGATCGAGCCCTCCGCTGACAAACAGCATTCCATCTCGGATCGCCTCGGCATTGAGTCGCCGCATCGGTGCCCGCCACAGCCAGTGATTGTCAGGATCGAGCGATTTCGGATCACGCGATTTCTGATCGCGGATTGCGGGTTGCGGATCACCAGGCAGATGTTCGCTGGTTTGCCGATACGTGGCCGAGGTGACGATCAAGCGTTGCAGGTGCTTGATGTCCCAAGTTCCGTAGGTCAGGCTTTCTAGCCTGACTCGATCTGTCGCGGATTCCGTTGGCACTTTCGGGTCAGGCTGGAAAGCCTGACCTACAAACTCCGCCGCCAGCCATTCGAGCAACTCCGGATGGCTCGGGGGCGAGCTGCTAACGCCGAGGTTGTCGACCGTGGAGACGATGCCTCGGCTGAAATACTGCTGCCAGATGCGATTGACCTGCACGCGAGCCATCAACGCCGCCACGCGCGAATCGCGGCGCGTCAGCCAATCGGCCAATGCCAAACGCCGGCCGGTGGTGCGAGTGGCCGGCCGGTCGTGGGACGGATTGGCAATCCGTCCCACGGAGTCGGCATCGTCCGTCAGAGCGTGAAACGTTGCTGGCTGCACCAGTTCTCCGGGAGTCATCACGTTGCCGCGGACGAGCATCCGAACTTCGGGGGGATCGGGCAATACGTCGGAAGCCCAGGCGATCTTGCCCAGCGGCGGATTGTGTTGCACCTGCAATTCGCTGGCCGCGTCCGCGAGCGTCTTGCGGCGCGAGTCGTAGTCCTCGCGAAACTTTTTCAGCTCGGCTTGAGTCGCGTCATCGGCGGCATTTCCGGACGACGACTGGATCACAACGTTGTCCACGATGAAACTGCGACCGCAGCAGAATTCGAAGCCGAAGCCGCCGTCGGGCAATTCGTCGGCGGTCAGTTCGAGTGACTTGTCTTCCGGCACCCAGTCGACAATCTGTTCGAGCTTGAACTTTCCGTTGTCGAGTCGAGTGATTCGCGCGCCGAAATTCTTACCGGGAAGGAAGCCGCTGGTACCGATCGCTCCGCGCTGCGTTTCGTCGGAGCCGGGATAATCGACATACACGACAGCTCCGCCCGCCGGATTGCCGTCGATCAGGATGTTGCCGCCGGGCACCTGACTGTTGTCGTTGAAGTCGTGTAGCGCGAGAAAAAACGCGATGCGCGCCGCCGGAACCTCATCCGCTTGGACCTTGTTGTCGACGACATCGAACGTCGCCTGAATCCACTCGCCCGGTTTGTCCGGCGTCCAATCGAAAGTTCTTGTCGTCGAAAGCCATTTGTCGCCGGCGATACCACCTTCGACGATCCGCAGCACACCGGCGGTGCGAACGGCGGCTGGAGGTTCCACCTTCGCCGGTTCGCTGCCCTGAACAAGTTTCACGACCGCCGTGCCTCCGGGCGCGTCATCGCCCGGTGCGGTGTTGGACCAGTTCGCAGCAAACGTACCCACCGGTCCATCGAAGTCGTCGTGAAAGAGAACTCCCGCCGGCGGAAAATGCTCGCGCACCCAGCGGCCGAAGTCGGAACGCAACGCCGCGAGCTGTCCATCAAGTTCTTTTTGCCTTTGCTCCCACGCCTCGACTTCACCTGGCAAATTGGCGTTCGTGAATCGTTCGCTGGGCTTGAGCCACTTTTGCAGATTGAACACCGGGAACAACGACGCTTGCAGTTGGTAATACTCGCGCTGCGTGATCGGCTCGAACTTGTGGTCGTGACATTTCGCGCACTGAATCGTCAGGCCGAGCAACGACGAGATGAGAATCTGCTGCGACGCTTCGAGAGCCGTGTAGCGGTCAATCAGAACCTCTTCGGGATTACCGTCGCTCTCGCCGGAGCCGTCGATGCCGTTCCGCAGAAAATGCGTGGCTTCGAGCAGTTCGATCATCTGCGGCGTTGCGTGCCGCTCGTGCTGCTGCGGATCGAAGCCGCTCAGTTCGTCGCCGGCGATTTGCTCGCGCACGAACTGGTCGAATGGCTTGTCGGCATTGAGCGACCGAATCACGTAATCGCGATACCGGAACGCCAGCGGCCGATCGGAGTCGGCTTGAAAGTAACCGTTCGAGTCCGCATAGCCCGCGACATCGAGCCACCACTTACCCCACTTCTCGCCATAACTGGGCGAGGCGAGGTATCGTTCAATCATCCGTTCGTAAGCGACTGGCGAAGGATCGACCACGAACTCAGCGATGTCACTGGGCGTTGGCGGCAAGCCAGTCAGATCGAACGCCACGCGGCGAATCAGCGTCGGCCGATCGGCTTCGGAGCTGAGTGTCAAACCATTGGCTTCAAGTTTTGCCTGCACGAACCGATCAATCGGCGAACGGACGCGCGAGCCGTCTTTCACAACCGGCAGCGACGGACCTTGCAAAGATCGAAAGGCCCAATGACGAACCTCGTCGGCCACGCCGACGCTTGCGAGAACGGCCGTGATGATCAGCAAGGCGAGAAGCCCATGACAGGTTGACGTTCTGTGGCAGACGATTCGCATCCGATTCCTCGACGCGGCGAGCTTGCGGGACGAGACACGACTCGCTCATGCTATCGACGTGACGTCCATGAACGTAGCCCTCTCGCCGCTTTTGGAGACATCTTTGATGCGCTCGCTCTCGACCTTCGCCAAAATTTCTGCCGGCCTGTGGTGGCTGGCTGTGATGAGCCTGACCTCGCCATTGGTGGCCGACGAATCCCAGTCGCTCAAGCTGCTGTGGGAGAAAAATGTTCTCTCGATCAGCGGCGAGCAGGTGCCGGGAAAGGAGATCAAGATTTGGTATCTCGAAGCGTACTGCCGCGCCGGCTCGACTGATCGCGAGTGGGGTCAAACGGTCATCCCGCACAAGACCGAACTGATCTCGGCATCCAACGACGGACGGCAGATCAAATTGAAATGCACCGTCAGCGACGGCGTCATCGTCGAACACACGATCTCGGCGACACACGACGCGGTGAGCTTTGAGTTGATTGCTCGCAACCCGACCGACAAGCTGTCCGAGATTCATTGGGCACAGCCGTGCTTGCGAGTTGACAAGTTCACCGGCCGCAATCAGCAGACGTATCTCGACAAGAGTTTCCTCTTTCTTGACGGCAAGCTGACTCGCATGCCGACGCCAGAGTGGGCGACCAAGGCGCGGTACGTGCCGGGTCAAGTCTGGTGCCCAAAGCATGTCGACCGCAACGACGTCAACCCACGACCGCTCAGCCAACAAGTGCCGAGCAACGGCCTGATCGGCTGTTTCTCGGCCGACGAGTCGATGATCCTCGCGGTCGCGTGGGAGCCGTATCAAGAGCTGTTTCAAGGCGTAATTGTCTGCGTCCACTCCGACTTCCGCATCGGCGGCCTCAAGCCCGGCGAGACGAAAAAGATTCGCGGCAAGCTGTACGTCGTGAAGTCCGAGGTCGATGAATTGCTCAAGCGCTACGAACGCGACTTCCCGGAACACGTGACGAAGAAGTGAGCGACCTTCTTGCTCCCTCTCCCCCGCATCGGGGGAGAGGGTCGGGGTGAGGGGGATTCGGGGGCCAGTGAAACGCTCGCCCCCTCACCCTAGCCCTCTCCCCCGCGGCGGGGGAGAGGTGACCGGAAAGCGAAACGTACGCTGGAGTACTCATTTATGCTTTGCGGATGAAGTGGGCCGCGTAACTTCGCACTTGTTTGCCGTTGAGAACATGCACGATGCGGAGTTGCTGGATCGTTTCCTGGCTGAAGCGGTTCAGCGGCACGTGAACCAGCTTTTTGCCGTATTTCTTGGCGAGCCGCCTCCAGCCTGCGCCGGGAGGTGACTCGCTGAGCACGGCGATGTGACGGCACTGGCTGTAAACACACGCGGCGGCCAGCAGTCGTTCTTCCATAGTGTCAGTGAAGTCGAATTGCGGGTCGGTCCAGACTTCCACGATCGGGCGAGGCGGGAATAGAAACATCGCTCCGCCGTACGTCGCGCAGCCGATGCCAGGGCCGACCATCTCGCGGTGAAAGTCAGTCGCGAATAGGCACAAGGTCGATTCGTCGTGATGCTCGGCCAACCAGGTGATGCGCCACGGGTAGTCGCGTGGGTCAGCGGGCGAATCGAAATACATCAGCACACAGTCCAATGTGCCGCGCGTCGGCGGGCAGACCTTGACGTACAAATCGCCGGTGTGCCAGTTTCGCAACGTCTCGCGAATGTCCAAGCCGTCTTTCAGGCTGGTGGAAAACTTCTCGCTGCGGATCAGGTCCGATCCCATGATGGCCAGCGCGGCGTCTTTGATGTGCGTGCGAAACTTCTCGATCGCCACGTCCTCTTCCGGCCACGAACATTGATGAAACGGATTCCAGCGCATGCGCCATTCGTCTTGATCGATCTTCAGAGGTTTCGGTTTCAGTTCCAGAGTCCGCCACGAAATGGCTTGTCCCGGCAGTCGGCATTTCATGCCCACCACATCGCCATCCGGAAGCTGAGCGACGCCGGCCGTCATGCGGAGCATCGGCCACGGCGGCGAGTCATCAGGAGCCGGATTCGCCATCCGGACCACATCGTCAGAATCATCCGATTCTCGCGGCGATGGGCCGAATGGATACTCGCGCGCCATCTCGGCCAGCATGATCGCGAACTGATCGCCGGCGATTTGCTTGGCGGCCAGAACCAGCGAGTACAAATCGGGCGTCATGCGGCGTTCGATGAGGCACAGGTTGCGTACATAATTCAGATACGTCAGCAGCATCTTCGGTGTGACGCGACGCGCCCGCGATTTCAGCTCGTGGCGATACCGGTCGCGCGTCGCCAACAGCAATTCTTTGACGCCGTCGATCGACAGATTCTCGTCATCGTCGAGCGACTGTCGCGCCCGTTCGTACAAGCCCGTGATGAACGGCAACTCGCCCAGCCAGAAGACGTGCGTCCGCGGGTCGTTGGTGAAGAGTTGCGTCGGCTCGACGTCGTCGTCTTCCGCCAGCGGCTCGCGCTGATCGAGGTAGGCGTCCTTGATCCACGGCCAGTCCATCATCGAGCAGACGAATAACACGCGTTCGAACCGACGCTCCAATTCGCGCAGCCGATGAGCCATCGCCACCACGCGAGCCTCCGGCTGTCCCGGCGGGATGTTCGGAATCGATGGCAACAACGCCGCGGCGAAGCGGTCGATGGACACCTGCTTGACCGGATACGGATCGGGATAAAACGCCGGTAGGCTGACGAAGTTCGATGTCTCCAGATCGATGAAGGCCCGCGGAAGTCGCTCCTGCATGGCGATCCGCAACGCGGCGATCACCGGCTGACACGGATCGATCGGCACATAGCTGCAAGCTCGCAGCGAGTCGTCGTCCGGAGAATCCTCTTCGCCTCCGAGGTCGAAGACTTCCTCGTCATGCAGTTCGTCCGTCGCGTCGTCGTCCGAATCTTGCCAACGTCCAAACGACAACGGCTCCGGCTGCACGACGAGCGACATTTGCGGCAGCCAACCGATCGCCTCTTCGACGTGCTCTTGAAACGACGGCGGCAACGGCACGGCCAAGCAGTCAAACGACTGAGCCAACATCACGCGCCGCACCTCGATCGAAATGTCCCCGCTGCCGTGAATCACCGGCAACACCCAAAGCCGCGGACTGAGTTGGAGGAAGTCAGATAACATCTCAGAATCTCAGATCCTGACGAAGATTTTCCGCCGGTACATCCACCAGCAGATCAACCACAAGACGAATACGCGAGCGACATTGCCGAACACCGGCGAGTACACGCTGTCGGAATGGAACAGCACGAAGGTCACCGCGGGTTGCCAGCCGAACCAAGTGTCCAGTGTTGCCAGGTGCGTCTTCAATGTCGAGCCGATCCATGGCTTGATCAACTGTGCCATGCAGTACATGGCGATCGAGTTCATGCCCACGATGCTCAGCGGCCACGCCCAACGACGCCACAGCCGAATGTCGATCACCCAGTAAAACGCCGCCAACATCCAGAACGTCCAGCCGGAACTGAACACGGCCCAGCCGGGAGACCAAATCCGTTTCACGATGGGCGCGATGTGCCAGTCGCAGCCCGGCACGGCGATCGGCCAGATCGAGGTGTCCAGAGCCATCGACAGGCCAAAGCAGATTGCTCCCGCTGTCAGTAGCCAGCGGACCTTCTCGCCGTCGCGCCGCTCCGACCACAGCACCGCACCGGCCATCAACCCGAACAGCATCGACGCCAGCGACGGTATAAAATTGAGCGTTTGATAGCCGCCGTCGTTGACCCAAAACTTGTGGCCTTGAAACTCCTTGCCCTCGCGCGGCAGGGCATCGAGCAACACGCGATCAACGGCCGCGGCCGCGTTCGTGTGCTTGTTCCAATGAGACCCGAAGCCGGTGAACTGAGTCCATTCGTCTTCGGGCTTCGCGTGCGGCTCGAGCAGTTTCGGATGCAGCTCGGTAATCGCATGTTGGATCGAGTTGAGGTCGTTCGGAGGAATCGTGTAGCTCGCGAACCAGCCCCAGTAGCCGGCCAAAATCACGATCGCCGCGGCCAACTGCACACGCAACGGTCGACCCAACAGCAAGTACAAAAACGGATAGCCCAACCCGATCTGCGAAAGCACATTCACGAAAGTGAAGTTTGTCAGCGCCTTCAGGTTCGACGACAGAAACACTCCCAGCGAGACCAATACAAACGATCGCCACAACACGTGAGCGAAGCGCTTGAAACCCGAGTGCCCTTCCTGCTCGCGCCGCGAGTACGAGTACGGCATCGCGACGCCGACCAAGAACATGAACGACGGCTGAATCAAATCCCAGAAGCCGCAGCCGGTCCAAGCGACGTGGTCGAATTGATAGGCCAGCGTCTTCCACATCCAGCGCCACGACCCATCCCAGGCTGTATTGGCATACTGTCCGAGCACCTCTGGATGGTCTTTTAGCACGGTGGCGAAACCGAATCCGCTCACCGCCATCGCCAGCATCACCAAGCCCCGGTACGCGTCCAGCGACATCACGCGATCCTTCGTCGGCGTCGGAAGATCGTTTGCCATGACGATGCCTCAAAGAAATTGAAGGAATCACGAGCCAGTGCGCGAGATTGAGAATTGCCAATCTGCTGACACTAACGAATTCCAGGCATTTGTTTTGGTCCCCATCCAGCTCGCCTGGATGGAGCCATAGATGGAGTGCTAACCCGGCAACAACTCGCCGCGACGGACCCCATCCAGCTCGTCTGGATGGTGAATCAGATTCATTGGCGTTCGCCGCCCGAGTGATCTTCTTCACCATCCGCACGAGGCGGATGGGGTCTGAGGACAGGGATGTTGGTCGCTCTTTAGCTCACCGTCATTAGCTCCATCCAGGCAAGCTGAATGGGGGCTGAAACCCTCGCACCTGGAATTCGTAAGTGTCAGGAAATTTGCAATTGGGTTCAACGTCATCCCGTCACCGCCGGGTCGGCGGCTTCGATGATGTCGATTAACTCCTCCGGCGTCTTCGCTTGCAAAAGCTTCTCACGCACGAAGGCGCTTTTAGCGACATTCGCTAGTTGAGCCAAAAAGAAAACCTGTAAATTTGGCCGATCTGACGGCGTGACCAACAGAAATATCAATCGCACCGGCTCCGGGGAATTCGCGCTGAAGTGGATTCCCTCCTCCGAGCGTCCGAAGACCAAGAGCGATCTGACCAATTTCGGACAACGAGCGTGCGGGATCGCCACGCCAAAGCCGACATCCGTCGTCAGGAGCTGTTCGCGAGCCAACGCCAAGGCCGCGACGTCCTCTCCCGGCGGCAAGTTCTCCTTCGGAATCGCGTTGGTGAGTTCGCGAATCGCGTCGGTGGCAGACAGGGCTTGAACATCTAAACGAATCGCGCCTACGGCCAGGGCATCCTTCAAGAACAGTCGCGGCAAGCGCGGGTACTCGTCTTCGATCTTCCCGACGATTTCCTCCAGGATGTCTTCCAGCGTGATCAGGCCGACGGGCTTCGAGCCGTCCATGACGACGGCCATGTTCGCGCCGTCGCGTTGAAGTTCCTGCATCGTCGTTTCGAGATTATCGCTCGGCCCAACGATTCGTAGCGGTCGCAAAATGTGCAGCCAACTGTAGTCGCGCTCGTTGAGAAGCAGCAGATCCTTCATCAGCAGGTACTTGACCGGCACCTGCGATTTGGGATCGATCACCGGATACCGCGAGAACCGATGCTCGCGCACGATCCGCATCATTTCCGGAAACGACGTGTCGGCCGAGATGGTCTTCACGAACGGCCAGGTGATCATCGCGTCGCGCACGGTCTGCTTGCTCAAGTCGAACAGGTTTTCAAGCATCAGCAGTTGATTGAACGAGAACGATCCCGTCTCCTGCGTCGCGAACAGCAACATGCGCAACTCTTGTTCGGTGTGAGCAATCTCGTGATGACCGGTCTCCAGTCCTAGCAGCCTCAAAATGAGGTTCGACGCCCCGTTGAGTGCTCGCATCGGGAGGTAAAAGACGACATAAGCCATTCGCATCGGCGAGGCTACGAACAGAGTCGATTGTTCTGGACGGCGAATTGCCAGACTCTTCGGGGCCAGTTCACCCAGCAGGATGTGCAGAAACGTAATGATGCAAAACGCCGTAATGGCGGACAGCACCCGACGGGCCTGCGGAGCCAGCCAAGCCGGTTGCCCGATGAGAGCCTCCAGCAAATGTGCGAATACTGGTTCGCCGATCCAGCCCAATCCCAAGCTGGCCACGGTGATGCCCAACTGGGTGACTGAAAGGTACGCATCCAGCTCGGCGACCATTCGTTTGGCGATCTGCGCGCGCCGATTCCCGAGGCGTGCCAATTCCTCAATGCGGGTCGAGCGGACTTTGACCAGCGCGAACTCCGCCAGCACAAAAAATCCATTCAACAACACCAGCACCAAGGCCAGCAGCAGCGACAGAGCCGTCTTCCAGTCCATAGTGCCACAGACTGTAAAGCTCCGCTCGCACACCGGCAACGCGGCTGACGAACGGCATGCGAAGAGTTACGATCAACATCATGCCTTCCATCACTCGCCGTGATCTCTTGAAAGCCTCGGCGTTCTTCGCCGCTTCGGCCGCGACGCCGCTCGTTGCCGGTAAGTCCGCAGCGAAGCTTCCGCGAGTCGCTGCCATCAACTCGATCTATCGACTCCGTTCGCACGCCTACCACATCGCCGGACGATTCATTCACGGCTACACGATCAACGGGCTGCACCACCAACCGCCGTTTCAGCTCGTGCGAATGTTCGACCATCAGCAACCGGAGGACGATCTCGGCCCGGAGGTCTGCAAGAAGTACGGCATCGAGTTGTGCCAGACCGTCGCCGAAACGCTCGGCGGTGAGAGTTCGTTGGATGTCGACGCGATCTTGTTGATCATCGAGCACGGCGACTATCCGACGAACGAGTTCGGGCAGATTCAATACCCGCGCTTCGAACTCTTCCAAGAAATCGTCAAAGTTTTCAAAGCCAGCGGTCGCAGCGTGCCGGTGTTTGTCGACAAGCATTTGTCCTACGACCACCGCAAAGCCGCGCAAATGGTTTCCACGGCCAAGGAACTGAAGTTCGGTTTGATGGCCGGATCGTCGTTGCCGGTGACGTGGCGGATTCCGGAATTCGATCCGCCGCTCGGTACACCGTTCGACGAGGGCGTGGCGGTCATCGGCTATGACCGCAGCAACCTCGAAATCTATCTGTTTCACGTGCTCGAAGTTTCGCAATGCATGCTCGAACGTCGCGCCGGCGGTGAGACGGGGGTGAAGTCGGTGCAGTGCCTCTCTGGCGATGCTGTTTGGAAGGCCGGCGACGACGGTCGCTGGTCGTGGTCACTGCTGGAGCACGCGCTGTCGAGATGCCCCAGTCGCAACTACGGCAAGGTCCGCGAAGAGGTCAAGAACCCGCTGGTCGTGCTGATCGAATACACCGATGGCACGAAGGGAGCGGTCTTCAATCTCGTCGAAGCCACGTCCGACTTCGCATTCACAGGACAAATTCGTGGCCGAGCCGAACCGGTTTCGACATGTTTCTACCTCCCGGCCCCGCCCGGCGCGAGGTTCTTCGATCCGCTGACGTTCAACATCGAAAGATTCTTCACCAACGGCCGACCGACGTACCCGGTCGAACGGACGCTGCTGACGAGCACGATCTGCGATCACGCTTTGCACTCGCACAAAGCCGGCGGAAAAGTTATCACCGACCCGTCGCTGGCGATCAATTATCAACCGCCCGAAGACGATGGCCACTTCCGTGGCCAGTTCATCGACCGGATGTGACGTAGCGGTCGAACCATTCGAGGTTCCGGGCCATGCAGTCCAATAGCAACCGCGGCTCTTCGATGCCGTGGGGCGTGCGCGGATAGATGATCATCTTGGTTGTACAGCCCTGGCGTTTGAGCGCGTTGTATAATTCCTGCCCCTGCGAGAGCGGCACGCGTTCGTCGCGTTCGCCGTGCTGGATCAAGGTCGGTGTGGTTACTCCCTTGACCTGAAACATTGCCGAGTGCGACCGATACGTATCGAGTTTGTCCCAAAACTCGCCGCCGAAATAATCGGGCAGGAAGCCGGGGATATCGGCCGTGCCAGTAAAGCTCATCAGGTTGGTGACGCCAGCTCCGACCGACGCGGCGCGAAAGCGCTTGGTTTGCGTGATCGTCCACGACGTCATGAACCCGCCGTAGCTCCAGCCCATCACGCCGAGGCGATCCGGATCAGCGAGGCCTTGAGCGATCACATGATCGACACCGGTCATCAGGTCTTGAAAATCGCCGCCGCCCCAATCGCCGTAGTTGGCGTACCGAAAAGTTTTCCCATAGCCGCTGCTGCCGCGCGGGTTTGGTCGCAGAACTGCGTACCCTCGCGACGCGAACGCCGCGACTGGATAAGTGCCAGCATTGCCATCGAACGTCTGAGTGAAGACACCCATCGGGCCACCATGAATCACCAACAGCAGCGGATAGCGTTTCCCTGATTCAAAGCCGACCGGGTAGGTCAGCAGTCCCTCGATTTCCAGGCCGTCGGTCGACTTCCAACGAATCGTCTCGGAGCGACCCAGCGAAGGTTTGGGTAGATCGTGATGAACGCGACTTACCGCGACTGGCTCGAACTGTTCGACGGCGCTGACGAAGGCTTCCGGCGGTTGATCCAGCTTCTCCCAACTGAAGCCGAAGTGCGTGCGTCGAGCATTTAGCGACACGCCACTCAGTGACATTCCGGCACCACATCGGATTTCGACCGGCGACCCGCGTAACGGCAGCGTGAGCAGCTTCAGGCTCGTGCCTTGCACTTCGGTGAAGAACAGCTTGCCAGCGTCAACCGACCAACCCACGAGTTCTGAGTACCGTCCAAACCCATCCTGCGTGTCGGCCAGTTGTCTCGGAGAGCCACCCGTCGCGGGAACCACCTGCACGGTCCGAGTTCCCGCCCATGTCGGCGGCTGGTCGCTGGCGGTATAGGCGATCCACTGGCCATCGGGAGAAAACAGCGGCGACGACTCGGCCGCCGCCGTGTGGACCAGCGGCTGCACGGTTCCCGTGTCGACATCGACCAGAGAGAGATCAGCGGTCGACCAATCGTCAGGGCTCGGCGATCGCGAATGAGCAAACACAATCGTCCGACCGTCCGGCGACCAATCAAAAGCGGTCCGCCCCGGCCGGCTGGAATCGCTCGCTATATTCCATATCCCTGTCGTCAGTAAGCGCGGCTCACACTGCATCGTGGGTGGCGTGGTGACGGAGATCACCGACAGACGGCCCAGCTTGAAGTTCTCATCGACGACCCTGGCGTCGTCTTTTTCGCGAGACCGTTGTTCATCCTCGGGCGTGAGCGGATCAAGAGCCGTGAAGGCCAACGAGCGACTGTCGGGCGACCACTTGAAGCTGCTGACATCGCTCTTGGCCTGCGTGAGTTGCACGGCTTCACCGCCGTCTGGTGGAATCAACCACAGGTTTTTCTTGCCCACGCGGTTCGAAACGAACGCGATCCATTCTCCATCGGGCGACCATTGAGGATCGTCACACGACTTCTCCCCCTGCGTGAGCGGCCGCGCCTGGCTGCCATCCACGTCGACCAGGTGGATGTGAGTTCGATACTCGCTCTGGTCACCTTCCATCACGGCCTGCCGAACCGTGAAGGCAACGCTTTTTCCATCCGGAGAAACTTGCACGCTGCCGATGCGCTTGACCTGCATCATCAACGACGGCGACCATGCGTTTGGCATTTCGATGTCCTCGGCTGAGACGACGGAGGCCAACAGCATGGCCAACGTGATGACCGGCAGAAGGCACTTCATCGCGAACCGTAAGCCGTTGATTTCAATTTGGATCGTCTGCGTCATGGTGAGTCTGCTCTTAGCAAGTTCGCCGGGGAGAGGATGTCCCGTACCATCCTATGCACGGTGATGGACTTCGCTGATACCGTAGACGGGAGTGGGAAGTCCTTCCTGTCGCGCCTTGATCTGCAAGGCTAAATACAGAGAATAATGACGCGACTGGTGCAAATTGCCGCCATGAAACCACAACGCTGGCTGTTGTGTCGGCTTCCACATATTGCGCAATTCACCTTCCCAAGGACCGGGGTCTTTCGTGGTGGCTGAGCCTAAACCCCAGCACTTCCCCACCCGGTCGGCAACTTCCTGCGAGATAAGCCGGGCCGCCCAACCGTTCATCGATCCATAGCCCGTGGCATAGACGATTAAGTCGGCCGGCAAGACGGTGCTGTCCGTCAGCACCACAGAGTGTTCTTGGATTCGCTCGATGTTGACGCCGCTGTGCAGCTTGATCCTGCCGTCGGCAATCAGATCGGAGGCCCCCACATCAATGTAATAGCCGGAACCTCGTCGCAGGTACTTCATGAACAGCCCCGAGCCATCGTCTCCGAAATCCAGCAGAAACCCTGCCTGTTGAAGACGCCGATACAGGTCGGCGTCTCTTTTGGCGATTTCCTGATAGATGGGTCTATGGAAGTCGGGCATGATCCGATAGGGGATGGAGGCGAACAGCAAATCGGCGGTGTCGGTGGTGATGCCCGCCTGGACGGCGGACTCCGAATATAAGCCGCTTAATGCCAGCTCCATCAGCGAGTCGGACCTGGCGACATGTGTCGAGGAGCGTTGGATCATCGTGACCTCCGCATCCTGTTCCCACAAAGCGGCACAGATGTCGTGAGCTGAATTGTTGGATCCCAAGACGACACACTTTTTGCCGCGGAAGTTGTCGGTGCCGCGGAACTGACTGGAATGCAGTTGCGTTCCTTGGAAAGTATCGGCCCCGGGGATCTGCGGGACATTCGGCATGCCGGACATACCCGTCGCCAGGACCAGTTGCTTGGGTCGCAGAACCACCGTCTCGCCTTCACGGTCGACGGTCACCGTCCAGTCTTGTGTGTCTGCCTGATATTGAGCGCCGCGGCATTCTGTGGAATGCCAATAGTTCAACTCCATGACTTTGGCGTACATTTCCAGCCAATCGCCGATTTTGTCCTTCGGCGAGAATACCGGCCAATGGTCGGGAAACGGCAGGTAGGGCAGGTGGTCGTACCACACGGGGTCGTGCAGGCAGAGCGACTTGTAACGCTGCCGCCACGAATCGCCGGGGCGATTGTTCTTTTCAAGAATGATTGTCGGCACTTCCAGCCGTTTCAGTCTGGCCGCCAGGCCGATGCCGCCTTGTCCGCCGCCGATAATGACGCAGTAGGGTTGAGTGGAATCACCCAATTCAGCGTCTTCCTGAGTTTTTCGCTCCAGCCAGGTTTTCCGATTCTTGAAGACGCCGTGCTGCACTCCGAGACTGCGAGTCGCCCCGCGCTGCTCTTCGAAACCCTTGAGTTCCATCAGCGTGGTGAGCAGCGTCCAGCATTTGCTGGCTTTCAGACGCAGATAGCCTTTCCCCCGCGCGACCGCGGTTTCAAATGTAAACCAACCTGCAGTCACGCCGTCCTCCTCGGTCGCCTCTCCCGCGATCTGCCAGCGACCGGGCTGCACGTTAGAAATCGTCGCGGCCAACATGGCTTGGATTTCATCTTTTCCTTCCAGCGTCTTGATATTCCAGGTGAAGGAGATCAAATCGCGCCAGTAGCACTCGTTGCAAAACAGGTCCGCGGCGGCGGCACAATCCTGCCGAT
>CAZPUJ010000566.1:0-15130 GCA_964589725.1 uncultured Planctomycetaceae bacterium | reverse complement strand
GTCGGCGCGCTCTACGTCCGCACCCGCACGCCGTTCCTCGCCCAGACCGTCGGCGGCTCACAGGAGCGCAACCGGCGCGCCGGCACGGAGGACGTCGCCGGCGCCGTCGGTCTCGCCACCGCACTTCAGCTCGCCACCGCCGAGCGCGAGGCGCGCAACGCGCATCTCACCGCGCTCCGCGATCGCCTGCTCGACGAACTACCGCGCTGCGTGGCGGACACGAGCATCGCCGGCCCGCTCGACCGCGCGCGCCGCCTGCCGAGCAGCGCCAGCTTCGCCTTCGCCCATGTCGAGGGCGAGGCGGTGCTGCTGCAACTCGATCTCCAGGGCATCGCCGCCAGCAGCGGCAGCGCCTGCACCACCGGCTCGCTCGAACCCTCGCACGTCCTCGCCGCGATGGGCGTGCCGGAAGCCTACCTGCGCGGCAGCCTGCGCCTCACGCTCGGCGCCGCCAATACGCTGACCGACATCGACACGCTGCTCGAGGTGCTGCCGCCCGCCGTCGCCCGCATCCGCGCCCTCCAGCCCGCCGCCGGCCGCACGGCGTAGCGTTAGGACGGCAACAGAGAGGGACGAGGCGACGATGAAGGCATCAGAAGTTCCGCGTGCGGTGGCTGCGGGTGTGTCCACGGCCTCAGCGCTTGACCTGAGGGTCGATGACGCGGTTGTTCTCAACGACTCGAATCGGCTCACCCTGCGCTTGTTGCCTTGTGACGTCGTTTCCCGCGTCGCGCCGATGGCGTATCAAGCGAGCGCAGAGTTCGAAGTTGAGCTTGCTCAACGGCTCGCGGAGACCGGCAGCCCGGTCGCCGCGCTTGAACCTCGAGTCGAGCCACGCCTCTACGCGTGTGACGGCTTCGTAATCAACATGTGGACCTACTACGAACCTGTGTCGCCTCGAGAGGTCGCGCCAGCCGAGTACGCGCACGCGCTCGAGCGGCTGCACGGGGGCTTGCGGCACATCGATATGAACGCGCCGCACTTCACAGATCGAGTCGCACACGCGCAGTGGCTGGTTAACAACCGCCAGCACACTCCGGAGCTTGCTGACGCCGATCGGGAGCTTCTCAGCAACACGTTGCGAAGCCTGAGGCGCGCGATCGACGACCGCGGCGCCGACGAGCAGCTGCTGCACGGCGAGCCGCATCCGGGCAACTTGCTCGGGACGAAGAAAGGGCTGCTGTTTGTAGACCTCGAGACGTGTTGCCGCGGACCTGTCGAGTTCGACATCGCCCATGCGCCCGAAGAAGTCAGTGAGCACTATCCGGCTGTTAATCAAGACCTGCTTCGCGAGTGCCGTGTCCTCATGCTTGCGATGGTCGCAACGTGGCGCTGGGATCGAGACGACCAATTCCCGAACGGGCGCCAACGGGGCACGGCGTTGCTCAGCCAGATCCGAGCAGCGCTCGATCGCTACGGACCGGATGCCCATCGCTGATCGCGGGACGGACGCGCGCACGACGGCGTGCCGCCATCCTGCGAAGATAGAAGATGGACGATAGAAATGGAGGGTGGACTGTTCGCCGACCGATCCAGCTTCTGTCGTCCATCTTCCATCGTTGCGCGCGAAAGGACGGAGAGGAGCTCGCGATCAGATCCAGCCCATCTCGCGTTCGATCGTCGCGAGGTCGGCGTCGACGTGGTGGATCGGCGGCTCGGTCTTCAGCGCCGTCTCGGGATCCTTCAGGCCATTCCCGGTGATGATGCACACCAGCGTCTGCCCCGCGAAGCTCGTACCGCCCGCCGACTGTTTCAGCAGCCCGGCCACGCCCGCCGCCGACGCCGGCTCGCAGAAGATGCCCTCTTCCCGCCCCAGCCGTGCGTACGCCGACAGGATCTCGTCGTCCGTCACCGCCTCGATGCTCCCGCCCGATGCGTCGCGCGCGGCGATCGCCGTCCGCCACGATGCGGGGTTGCCGATCCGGATCGCCGACGCGATCGTTTGCGGCTGTTCGACCGGCGCGCCTCGCACCAGCGGCGCCGCCCCGGCCGCCTGGAACCCCAGCATGCGCGGCCGCCGGCTCGTTCGCTCCTGCTGGTAGTACTCGACGAAGCCCTTCCAGTACGCCGTGATGTTGCCCGCGTTCCCGACCGGCAGCGCCAGCGCATCGGGCGCGTCGCCCAGGGCATCGGCGATCTCGAACGCCGCCGTCTTCTGCCCCTCGATACGGAAGGGATTGACCGAGTTCACGAGCGCGATCGGGTGCTTCGCCGTGATCTCCCGCGCCACGCGCAGCGCCACGTCGAAGTTCCCGTCGATGGCGATGATCTCCGCACCGTACACCGCGCTCTGCGCCAGCTTGCCGCGCGCGATCTTGCCGTCCGGCACCACCACGTACGCCGCCAGTCCGTAGCGGCTCGCGTACGCCGCCGCCGCCGCGCTCGTGTTGCCGGTCGAAGCGCAGAGAATCGCCGTCGCGCCCGACTCCATCGCCTTTGCGACCGCAACGACCATGCCGCGATCCTTGAATGACCCCGTAGGGTTGCAGCTTTCGAGCTTGAAGTAGAGCGCCTCGCAGCCGATATCTCGCACGATGCGCGTCGACTTCACGAGCGGTGTGTCACCCTCACCCAGCGAGATCTTCGGCGTGGCGTCCGTAATCGGCAGGTGTTCCGCGAAGCGGAACAGGACGCCGCGGTTCGGCGCGTCTCCCAGCGCGAGCGGCGTTTCAGCCGTCACTCGGCCTCGTTCTTGAGTTGGTTGGCCTGCAAACGAAGCTCCTTCGCCTGCCGCTCCGTCTCCTCCACCTCGCGCCGCTTCATGCGTTCCAGCACCTGGTTCAGCTTCAACAGCTGCTCCGTCAGCGTGCGGCGATAGTCGAGCGTCGCGCTGTGGATGTGGTCGAGGCGCGCGTCCTGTGCCTTCAGGCGTGCGTCCACGTGCGACGAGAATTCCTCCTCGCGCTCCGTCCGGCCACGCACGTCCTCCAGCGACTCTTCGGCGCGCGATGTCCGATCTTCGAGCCGCTGTCGCTCCGCCCGCAACAGCTCCACGCGCTCGGCCAGCAGCGGCAGTACGCGATATTCCTCCTGCTGCTCGTGTAACTCCGTCTCGAGACGGGCTGCCACCTCGTGCGCCAGGCGCGCGCGCTCTGCCAGCACATCGTCCTCGCGCCGAAGCGCCCGGATGCCCTGCTCGATCTCCGAGTGTGCCTGCTCCATGCGGTTGACGGCGTCCAGGTTACGCCCGGTCTTGCTCTCGACTGCGTCCAACCGCTGCCCGATCGACTGCGCCTGCAGATGCGACCGCGACACTTCCTCCTGGAACCGCCTTGTCGTCTCGTCCACGGTGGACTGACGCTCGCCGAGGCTCTCCGACCGGCGCTCGAGATCTTGCAGCCTGCGATACAGCTCGTTCTTCTCCGACTGGTCTCGAGTCCGCTCTTCGCCGCTCGTCCGTTCCAGCATCTCGAACTTCGTGTCGATCAGCACTTCCGCGTCCTGGATGCGCTCCATCAGCCCCGAGAGCTGCCGGAGCTGTTCGTGCATCGTCGGCAGTCCCAAGGTCTTCGCCGCGACCTCCCGCAGACGTGCTTCCGCATCGCGCAGCTTCTCATTCACATCAAGAGTCGCAGCCTGTGTTTGGTCATTCTGCTGCTGCATGCGCACGAGCCCGGTCTTGAGCTGCGTGACCTGGTCCTGCAACCAGTTGACCGCGTCTACGGTGCCGCGTGTTTCATTCTGTGGATCGTTCATCGTCATGACTTCACCCGCAGCACCTGGTCTACGTCCGCTACGCCTTCAACGGCGCGGATCTCCTGCAGCGCTCGCTGCAGGTCCGCCTCCCGCGATTCGTGGGTCATGATAACGATCTCGGCGGTGTCCTGCCCCTCAACTTCTTTCTGGATCACCGACGCAATGCTGATCGCGCGATTGCTCAGTACGCCGGCGACTCGGGCGAGTACACCCGACCGGTCCGCGACCCCGATTCGCACGTAGTAGCGCGAGCGGACGTCGTCCATCTGCATCACGCGGAGGCCCGCCTCACGGCGCGACGAGTACGGCCAGTAGACCCGATTACTGATGCTGACGGCGGCGTCCAGCGCGTCCGCGACCACGGCGGACGTGGTCGGGAGCGAACCCGCGCCCGGCCCCTGGAAGAGCACACGATGCATCAGGTCGCCTTCGATCTCTACGGCGTTCATGGCGCCGTCGACGCTCGCCAGCAGCTGATCGGCCGGCACCAGCGTCGGGTGCACACGCAACTCCACGCGCTCGCCTTCCTTGCGACCGATGGCGAGCAATTTGATCGCGTATCCCAACTCGCGCGCGTAGCGAAAGTCTCGCTCCGCCAGCTTCGTGATGCCCTCGCGGAACACGTCGTCGGGTCGCACGTCCATGTGAAAGGCGAGCGTGGCAAGGATGCACAGCTTGTAGGCCGCGTCAACGCCTTCGACGTCGTTCGTCGGGTCGGGCTCGGCGTAGCCCAGTGCTTGCGCCGCGGCCAACGCCTCCGCAAAACTGCCTCCGCCCTTGCTCATGGCACTGAGGATATAGTTCGTCGTGCCGTTGATGATCGCGTTGAGTGCGACGATGTCGTTGGCGAGCAGGTCGCGCTTGAGCGGCGCGATGATCGGGATGCCGCCGCCGACGCTCGCCTCGTACAACAAGTCGACGTTGTGCTCGCGCGCCCTCGCCAGCAACTCCGCGCCGTGCTTCGCCATCACCTCCTTGTTGCCGGTCACCACGAACTTGCCCGCCTCAAGCGCGGCGCGTAGGTAGCCGAAGGCAGGCTCTTCGCCGCCCATCACCTCGATAATGAGATCGAGCTCCGGATCGTCGAGCAGATCGTGCGCACGCGTCGTCATCAGCGCCCGATCCACCGGGAAGTCGCGCTTCTTGGCGAGGTCGCGGACGAGCACGCGCCGGATGCGGAGCGGCCGCCCGATCTGCCGCTCGTAGACCTCGGACTTCTGCTGGAGAATACGGGCGACGCCGCTGCCGACGACGCCCAGGCCCATCAGGCCGATGCCAATGGCGCCCCGCTCAGGGTCCATTGCTGTCGGGCGCAACGGGCTGCGCCGGCACCACCGGGCTGGCGCCAGAACCCTCTTCCGGTGATGTCGCCGGCGGCGTTGAGTCGGGCGAGGCAGTGCCGGTCGCCTGCGGGCTCGATGTCAGCTGCGCGATCACGGTCGCCTGAGTGCTCTGCTGGCGCTGTTGATCGTCTTCGGCCTGCTTCTGGAGCGCCGCGAGCTTAGCCGTGACGCTACCTGCAATCGCGATCCACGCGTCTGCTTGCGCCTTCTCCTCCCAGTCGCGCTTGATCTCACCGTTGGCACGCAACTCGTCCTGCGTGGCCGTCAGCCAGTCGGGCAGCTTGTGGTCGGCCACTTGCCCTCGCTGTGCATCCGTAACCGGCTGATCAGCGCGATCGAGCACCTTGACGACGTAGTACACCGCCGTCCCCGCGCTCGCCCCGGAGAGCGCCAGCGATTTTATGGGCGGGCTCACGCTCCCGATCGCGGCCGAGAACGCGAAGTCGCGAATGCTGGCGTCCAGCGCGTCTTTGGGAAGAAATTCTTTCACGCCGCCTGTCGTTTGCACGTCGGGATCCTGCGACACCGCCTTGGCGATGACGCTGAAGTCATCGCCGGCGTTAATCCGATCGAGCGCCCGCTGCGCCTCGGCCTCGATTCTCGTGCTGATGATGGCTACCTTCGCCTGGAGGTCGTTCGCGGGCGCATCGGTCTTGAATTTCTCGAGGATCTTCGTCTTGAACGCCTCGGCCAGCGCAATCGAACGGAACTCTCCTTCCTGAAGCCCGGTCCGATCGAGCGCCTTGCGCATACCATCGGCGAACTGCCGCTGATCCGCATTCGCCGCCACGGCAATCTTCCCGCGTAACCGCTGGTCGATTTCGCCCGGGTCGATACTGATGCCCAGCTTCGGACCTGCCTGCGTGATCTCCGTTAATTCGTTGAGTAACGCCTGAAACGCCGCCTCCGGCAAGAGCTGGACGCCCTGCGGGGTCTGGTACGTCGTGTTCTGCAGGTACTCGTAGCTCATGCGCCGCTTCATCGCTGAGTACGAAACCTTCTGATCCGCTACCTGCAGCACTGTGCGATTACGCGGCCGAACAACGGAATACCAGTACCCGAATACCAGGAATCCCGCAGCGATGGCCATCACCAGTCCGACGGCCGCGAAGATCAGCAGGCGCGCCGTTTGTTCTGAATCCAGAGCGAGGAGGCCGCCCCGAGCGTGACCCGCCCGGACAGCCGCCTTCCTCGTCACGGGCTTCTTCTCACCAGCACCACCTGCGCGCCGTGACTTCCCCTCGTTCGCCATCGATGTGAGACTCTCCGTCGTTGGCGGAGTCCGGCGTCATCCGCGGCGCGCCTGGCGCGCCGTCCGACACCTTCTCCGGACTACTTAGTGAGAACCGACCGTCTGTCCTGCGGTATAGGGGAGCAGCGCCAAATGCCGCGCCCTCTTGATGGCGAGCGTGAGGCGGCGCTGGTGCCGCGCGCATGTGCCCGTCTTGCGGCGCGGCTCGATCTTGCCCCGCTCCGAGATGAATCGCCTCAGCTTGCCCGCATCCTTGTAGTCGACCTTGTCCACCTTGTCGACACAGAACGCGCAGACCTTCCGGCGCGAGCCGAACCGCCCCCGGCCCCCTCCGCCGCCGCCGCCGCCCGGGCGGCGGCCGAATCCCCCAGAACGCTCCTCGGACCGGCCCGGACCATCCGGGCGGGGCGACGTGAACTCCGCGGGTGCGGCCGTCGCCGGAGCGCTCCGTTCGCCTTCGCTTACCTCATTCGTCAAACGTCCACCTCCGGTTGGTCCTCGCTGGAACGCGAGGCGTCATCTGTTTACTCAAATGGAAGGTCGTCCGGATCGACCGGCGGACCGGAGCCACTCTCTTCGAGGCGTTCGGCCCGCGCCGCGCCGCCACCCCCGCCTCCCGCGCTGCCGAGGAAGAGCACGTTCTGCGCGACGACCTCCGTGCGGTAGCGCTTCTGTCCGTCCGGTCCTTCCCACGACCGCGTGTGCAGACGCCCTTCCACGTACGCTTGCCGCCCCTTTTGCAGGAATTGGCTGCACAGCTCCGCGGTCTTGTCCCACGCGACGATATCGAACCAATCGGTCTCTTCGCGTCGCTCCCCGTCCGTCGCGTTGTACGTCCGGCTGCACGCAAGGCTGAACGAAGTAACCGCCTTGCCGTTTGCCGTGTAACGCATCTCCGGGTCCTTCCCGAGGTTGCCGATGAGCATCACCTTATTCAAGCTTGCCATCTGATGTCCTTCTCGTCGTTACGCGGATCACCGCCGGCCCTCGCCGGACGTCTAACCTTCTTCATCCTTCCGGATCAGCAGGTGCCGGAGGATCTCCTCCGAGATGCGGAAGCCGCTCTCCATCTCGTGCGCGCGCGCTGGGTCCAGCCGGATCTGGCTGACGACATAGTTACCCTCGGTCCGGCGCCGGATCGGATAGGCTAGCCTCCGCCGTCCCCAGGGCTGCATGTCAACGATCTCGCCGCCGCGCGTCGTCACCGCCGCAGACACCCGCTCGATCGCCGCGGGCACATCCTCTTCCACAATCTCCGGGTCGATCACCACCGTCAGTTCGTATTCGTGCATGTTCACTCTCCATCAACGCCTCAAAACAAACCGCCCGTGCACTCCGGCAAAGATGCCGCGGAGGCCGGGCGGAGCATGCAGCGTCCGCGGTTCGACAGCGCGGGGCATTATACGAGTCACCGGCCTCGCAAGTCAACGCGGTGAACCGCCCGTGAGGCGCCCAAACGAGGCTCGATCGAGGGCGCGCGGGTCGGCGTCCGCTCGCCGGCATTGTGGCCACCAAGCCCCTCCCGCCATAATCGGCATGCCACGTTCGGCTCGGAGCGCATATGCCCACCTCCAGCAATGCTGCCATCATCCAGGGCTTTCCTCGCGAGCGCACGCAACTCCTCCCGATCATGCTCGCCGTCCAGGACGGCGACGGCTTTCTCTCCGAAGCCGCCTTGCACGCGATCGCCCGCCATACGTTCGTTCCCGAGAGCGAGATCTTCGGCGTCGCCACGAGCTACTCGGAGCTGCATCTGTCCGCGCTCGACGGTCGCCGGCTGACGGTCTGCACCGGCTTGAGCTGTCTCCTCGCCGGCGCGGGCGAACTATCGCGTGGCGTCGCCGCCGGGTTACCCGACGCCTGGCGCGTCGATGAGCATCCGTGCCGCTTCCGCTGTCACGAGGCGCCCGTCGCCTCGATCGACGGCCGGTACGTGGCGCCCGCGACCGCGAGCGCCCTGCATGCGGCCATCGCCGACGCCGAAGGAATCGTCACGCCGGAGCGCACCACGCGCCCGGCACGCCCCGGCGAGGTCCGCCGGCTGCTCGCGCGCAGTGGCCGCATCGATCCATCAAGCCTGCACGATGCGCGCGACGCAGGCGCCTACGAGGCCTGGCACACAGCCAGCGCCATGCCGCCGGAAGCGATCGTCCGCGCCGTAGAAGACGCAGGGCTGCTCGGTCGCGGTGGCGCGTACTTCCCGGTCGCGGCAAAGTGGCGTGGCGCTCGCGAACACCCCGCCCCGCGCTACCTGGTCGTAAACGCGGAAGAAGGTGAGCCTGGCGTCTTCAAGGACAGGCATGTGCTCGAAACCGACCCGCACCTGCTGATCGCAGGCATGCTGATCGCAGCGCGTGCCATCGAGGCCGCGTCCGTCTACGTGTACGTGAACGGGGAAGCGGCGCGGGCGACCGAGCGGCTCGCCGGCGCCATCGAGCAGGCACGGGCAGCCGGCCTCCTCGCCGGCGCACCCCCTGTCGAGATCAGGCGCGGCGCCGGCGGCTACGTTTGCGGCGAAGAGTCGGTGATTCTGTCCAGCATCGAAGGCGAGCGCGCCGTGCCCCGGCTGCGGCCACCCTTCCCTGTGGAATCGGGCCTGTTCGGACGGCCGACCGTCATCAACAACGTCGAGTCGCTGTGCAACCTCCCGTTCATCATCCGCGAAGGCGCGGCGACCTTCCGTTCCGTCGGAACGCCGGCGCACCCGGGCACCAAGCTCGTCTGCCTCTCCGGCGCACTGCGCGATCCCGGCGTCTACGAAGTGCCATTCGGCACGCCGCTACGTCATATCGTCGACGTGATCGGCGGCGGTGCGGCGCAAGGCTGCACAATTCGCGCGCTGCTGTTCGGCGGACCGTCGGGCTCGCTGTTGCCGCCCGCCCTCTGGGATGCCCCGTTCGCGCCCGGCCTGCTCGATGACAGCGGTGCTTCACCCGGCGCCGGAGGCATCGTTGCGATCGACGACACCATGTCCATCCGCGAAGTCGTGCGGCACCTGACGGCGTACAACGCCGCCGAATCGTGCGGCAAGTGCACGCCCTGCCGCGAAGGGACGGCGCGCATGGCCGAGATCCTTGAGGCTCGCCCCGCAGACGAAGGAGGCCGCCTGGACGAACTGTCCGAGGCGATCACGGCGGCGTCACTGTGCGGTCTCGGGCAAATGGCGCCGCTCCCCTACCTCAGCGCGCGCCGGCACTTCGCGCGAGAACTGGCAGAGGGCGCACAGTGACCATATCGCTGACGATCGACGGCATGGCGGTGCAGGTTCCCGAAGGCGCGAGCGTCCTCGACGCCGTGCTCGCCTCCGGCAGCCACGTGCCGCACCTCTGCAAAGACAAAGACCAATCACCGATCGGCTCCTGCCGCACCTGCCTCGTCGCGATCGATGGCATGCGCGGCCTGAGGGCAAGCTGCCACACACCCGCGACGGCGGGAGTGGCCGTCGCCACCAGCGGCGACACCCTGGATCGCCTGCGCCGCACCGTCCTCGCCCTCACCGCCGCGATGGTCGACGACCGCGCCGTCTCGAGGCGCCCGGATGTCTCGGGCGAGCTGCACGGTGAGCTTCAGCTATACGATGTCACGGCTACTGAGTACACCGCGCCCCACCACAGGTCGATCGACACAAGCAGCCCGTTCTTCGACACGGACCTCAGCGCCTGCATCCTGTGCGGACGCTGCGTCAACGCCTGCACGGATGTGCAACACATCGGCGCCATCGCCGTCGCCGGTTCGGCGCGAGACGCCCGCATCGCCACGTTCATGGACCGGCCGATCGCCGAGTCGATCTGCACATCGTGCGGCCAGTGCGTCTCCGTCTGCCCCACGGGCGCGATCCTGTCCAAGCAGAGTGACGCTATCCCGATCGTCGCAAGAGAGGTCGCCAGCACCTGCCCGTACTGCGGCGTCGGCTGCGGCGTGGCGCTCCAGGTAGATGCCGGCGACAGGCTGATCGGCGTCCTCGATCAGCCGGACAACCTTTCGAGCAACGGCATGCTCTGCGTCAAGGGACGCTTCGGAACCTCGTTCGTGCACCACGCCGACCGGCTCACGGAACCGCTGATCAAGCGCGACGGCCGCCTCCAGCCGGCCACATGGGACGCCGCGCTCGATCTCGTCGCCACGAAGCTCGTCGAGCACCGCGGCTCGTTCGCGGCGCTCGCCTCCGCTAAAGGCACAAACGAAGACGGCTACGTGTTCCAGAAGTTCGTGCGGCTGCTCATGGGCACGAACAGCATCGACCACTGCTCGCGTCTCTGCCACGGGCCGTCGGTCAAGGCCATGATGCTCCAGATCGGCAGTGGCGCCACCAGCAACTCCTACGACGACTACGAGCATGCCGGCTGCCTGATGGTGGTGGGCAGCGACACCAGCTCGAACCACCCCGTGATCGCGTCGCGGCTGCGGCGGGCCATTGATACGCGCGGTACGAAGCTGATCGTCGTTAACCCCACGCGCATCGATCTGTGCGACTACACCGACATGTGGCTGCGGCCGCACCCCGGCACCGACGTCGCGCTCTTCAACAGCATCGCCCGCGCCGTGCTCGACGAGGGACTCGGAGACGCCTCGTTCATCGCCGAGCGCACCGAAGGATTCGACGCCTGGCGCGCGAGTCTGGAGGCGTATGCGCCGGAGGAAGCGGAACACATCACCGGCGTGCCCGCCGAGCTCGTGCGCCGCGCCGCCCGGACCTACGCGCGCCCGCCGTTCAGCGCCTCGTGCCTGCTCTGGGGCATGGGCGTAACACAGCACACGTCCGGCACCGACAACGCCCACGCGCTCGTGAACCTGGCACTCGCGACCGGGCAGGTCGGCAAGCCCGGCTCCGGCATCTCGCCGCTGCGTGGCCAGAACAACGTACAGGGCTGCGGCGATGCGGGTTGCCTGCCGGACCAACTCCCCGGCCTGCAAGGCGCGGGCTCCGAGATCATCGCGACGTTCTCCGAAGCATGGGGCGGCCAACTGACCGCGGAGCCCGGTCTCAGCGCCACCGAGATGATCGAAGAAGCCGCCGCGGGCCGCCTCGACGCGATGTACATCATCGGCGAGAACCCGCTGCTCAGCGAGCCGCACCTCGCGCACGCCGAAGAAGCGATCGATCGGCTGAAGTTCCTCGTCGTGCAAGAGATCTTCATGACGGAGACCGCCGAGCGCGCCGACGTCGTGCTGCCGTCCACCTCCTTCGCGGAAAAGGACGGCACGTTCACCAACAGCGAGCGCCGCGTGCAGCGCGTGCGACGTGCCATCCCGCCCGTCGGCCACAGCCGCACCGACTGGGAGATCGTCTGCGACGTGGCCCGGCGCGTGGCGAAGCTGCTGGGCGTCTCAAGCGCCGGCTTCGACTTCCCGACACCGGCGTCCATTTTCGACGAGTTGGCCTCGGTCGCTCCGTCGATGCGCGGCATCTCACACGAGCGCCTCGACCGCGAGGGCGGCATCCAGTGGCCCTGCCCCTCGCCTGAGCACCCGGGCACACCGCGCCTCTTCACCGAGACCTTTCCGCTGGGCCGTGGCCGCTTCGTGCCCGTCGCGCAGGGCCCTGCCGCTGCCGAGCTGCCGAGCCGTCGCTTCCCGTACATCCTCAACACCGGCCGCGTGCTCTATCACTGGCACGGCGGCACCATGACGCGGCGCGTTCCGGGCTTGCTTGCGCGCTCACCAACGGTACGCGTCGCCATCCACCCGCTGGATGCCGCGGCCGAAGGGATCGCGGACGGCGAAGAGGTCACCGTCACGTCGCGGCGCGGCGAACTCACGGGCCAGGCGCTGCTGACCGAGGCGGTCGCGCGCAAGGAGATCTTCGTGCCGTTCGTCAAGCTCGCGCAGTCCGCCGCGAACTTCCTCACGAACGCAGCCTACGATCCCAAATCGAAGATCCCCGAGTTCAAAGTGTGCGCCGTGCGCATCGACAAGCCCGGCGCGGAACGTACGCCGCGCGGCGGCAGGCGGAAGCGGTTCTGAGCAACGATGACAGCGCCGTGAACCAGACCCCCGCGTTCGGCGCCATCATTCTCGCCGGCGGACGAAGCAGCCGCCTCGGCCGCGACAAGGCGTCCGAGCAGCTCCTCGGGCGGCCACTGCTGCAGCATGTCATCGACCGGGTGGCCCCGCTGGTGCAAGAGCTGATCATCGTTCGCGCACCCGGACAGCAACTGCCGCCCATCGAGTCACCAGGCGCCGTGCGCGTGATCGATGACGCCTACCCGGGGTCCGGCCCGCTCGGCGGCATCTACAGCGGACTGCTCGCGGCCGCCGCTCGGCGCTGCCTTGCCGTGGCCTGCGACATGCCGCTCCTCTCGCCGCCGCTGTTGCAGGAACTGCAACGCCGCGCCGACGCGTGCGACGTCGTCATGCCCGTCCTCGAGTATCCCGAGCCGCTGCACGCCGTCTACTCGAAGGCCTGCATCGAACCGATCCGTGCGCGACTCGACGCGGGTCAGCTCAAGATCACCGGGTTCCTCGGCGCCGTGCACGTCTGTGACATCCGCGATGCTGAGTGTCGCACGATCGATCCCGACCTGCGATCGTTCATCAACACCAACACCGAGGACGATCTGCGCCGGGCCGAGCTGCTGCTCCGTGCTGAAGCCGACGCCCAGTAGCCGCGCACACGCCCGGCTCGCGCGGCGTGAAGGTCGGCCGCACGCTGCGCGCGGGATCCCCCGGAGATAAGCAGAGGCCGGCAGCCCCGCCACAGTTCTGCCGGCCTCTCGAGTGCTCCAACCCATCCGTTGGTTGCGCACCCAACCGTACCAAGTCCGGGATCTCTCCGCACGTCCGCCAAGGTCCGCCCTGTGGGCGTCATGTCGAAGCAGCCATGCTTCACCGCCTGCCCGCTTCGGATTCTGAGCTTCACAAACAGATTTCTGACATTTATCATCGGTCGGGCCGCCGCTTAATGAGGATCTAACAGTTCCAGACGATACTGCCGGTGTAGGGCTTGAGTCACCACGCGATTGACCTCCGTGTGAGTGACAGGGATACGGGCCGGGGCGCTCTCACAGCACGGCGGACGTAGCGCCCCGACCCAATCATCCAGGGCAGACCAACAAGGAACATCGCGAGGGCCGCCGCTCTCGCGATGTTGTGTTGTCCGAGAACCACCTTGACCTGAACCCTAGGGTGGCGCTCGCCTCTCCGCGGCCGGCTCCTCCCAGAACGACGACAGCACGTCAAGCCGCGATGGCTGCGCTCCATCGCCGAAGTAGCCGCTCAGCATCACCAGCGACACCGCGACGGCGAGCAACAAGAACGGCGAAAAGATCAGGAGCACATCGACCCCCAGCAGCGACGCGGCCGCGCCGAGCGTCAGCAAGGGAACGATCGACGAACCGTTCTTGAGCGTGCTCTGCAACGCGAACGCACGCCCCTGGAACGCCAGCGGCACACGCCGGTTGATGTACGTTTGCACCGACATCGTCGTCAGCGCCATGCCGAAGCCCAGCGGCAACACCAGAAAGCTGGCCGTGCGCAGCGGCCCGCCCATCTCGATGCCTACCACCCCGGCGAAGCGCAGCGGGTTCACCGGGTCGAGCACGGTCGCCAGGTCGCGCCGCACGAACCCGAGCAAGCACAGCGATACCGTCGTGAACACGAAGCCCGCCAGCGCTGTCGCGCGCTCGCCGCGCAGCCGGATCAGCATCGGCGCGAGCGCCAGCGCCAGACCCAGACCGATCGATGACGGCGCAAATACGTAGACCGCATCGGCCGGGTCCACCTCCAGCACCGACTGCACGTAGCGCGGCGCGAGTGTTTGCATCACCACGTTCGCCGTCCCTCCGAGCACGCCCACCACGATCATCGTCGCAACCGCAGGCTGCGCGACGAGCCAGCGCAAGGTACCGGCAACGTTGGCATCCGGGCGGCGCCAGGACACCTTCTGCTGGTCACGCCGTGACCGTACGTTCAGGATGCGCCCCGACGCGAAGAACAGCAGCACGCCCGCCACATAGAACACCGCGCGCACACCCGCGACGCGCACCAGGATCGGCGCCAACAACGCCGTCCCGAACACCGTCCCAAGATTCGACGCCAGGCTGGAGAGCGAGTTCGCCGTCGCCAGTTCGCCTTCGGATGCCACGAGCGGGACGATCGATTGCTCCGTAGGCCCCGACACCTGTCCGAACACGTTCACGGCGAAGATCAACAACACGATCGCGCCCAGACTCGTGCCGAACCAGATCGGCACCAGAAAGCAGACCGCCGCATCGAGGATATAGATCGCGCCCAGGGCGACGCGCTTGGGCATCGCATCAGCAACGGCGCCGCCGTACAGGCCGAGCAACGTAGGCGGGACCAGCGATGCCACGCCGACGAGCGCCGCATCGAACGTCGATCCGCCACCGCGCGCGACGGCGATCAGCGCGCCGTAGCGGATCGCATCGCGTGCCGCGTCGGCCAGGAACACCGATGCGAGCAGGTGCTGAAACCGGGCCTTCCGCGCGATCGCCGGCTCCGGCAGGAACAGCCACAGCAGCCGGAACGCGTGCCGCTCGCCTACGCCGACAACCGCATCCGCGCTGCGGTACACACCATCCGCTAGTTGCTTCCCGTCATCGGCCGCCCGCTTCACAAAGCGCCGCCGGCGCGGCGGGCGCGGCGCGTCGTCCATGCGCCGATTGTATCGCGCACGCCAGGCCCGCGTGCCGCCCGTTCGTGAGCACCGCCGCCCACAGGCAAGGCGAGAGCCCCGCGTTTTCACGTGGGGCTCTCATATACCCTGGCACTGGCCTATTTTCCACAGAGGATTGCTCCCCCAGTATCGTCGGCGCTGAGGCGTTTCACTTCCGTGTTCGGGATGGGAACGGGTGGGGCCACCTCGCTCTAAGCACCAGGA
>CAZPUJ010000565.1:0-5727 GCA_964589725.1 uncultured Planctomycetaceae bacterium | reverse complement strand
GCCGACTCCCATTCGGTTCACGCCGTTGGCACCCGGGACTGTGACATCCAGCCAGTTTCCGCCGGGCGTCTCGTTCCGCAGCAACAGCGACCGAGAGTTGACCCACCAGTTGGCCAAGAACATGTCGAGACGTCCGTCGCGATCGAAGTCGGCGGTCGCTCCGGGAGCCATGTAGACGATCTTTTGTTCTCGCTCCATTCGCTCGAAGAAAGGACCAACGCTGCCCTCTTTCCGATCGGTCTCCGTGGGAAAATCGTTGACGGCCAAAGTGTCCTCCTGAAACCGAGGCAGACCGCCGCTGACGCCCTGGTTCTTGAAAATCAGCGGAAAAGTTCGGCCGGCGGCAAACTTCACAATGCAGATGTAAATGTCCGGCCAGCCGTCGTTGTCGAAGTCTTGAATTTCGATGTGTGGAGCTTTCATCGGCAACGGTTTCAATCCCGCTGCGGCAGTGACCTCTTCATAGCGCGGCAGCCCATCGGTCACTCCGCGATGTAGATACAGGCGCACGGGCACACCGCCGGTGAACCACGGCCGGTCAAAGTGATGACCAATAAGAATGTCGAGCAGGCCATCACGGTTCACGTCGCCAAACGTGATCCCGCAGGCGGTGTCGTCACCGGTGTCCGTGTATTTCCATTCAAAGTCGGCGTGCGTCGCCGGCACAATCTGAAAATGCCCTTGCCGATCATTGACCAGCAGCTTGTTCCCGCTGTTGCGACCCGCCAGAAAGATGTCGGGCCAGCCGTCTCCGTTCACGTCCCCGGCCGCGACGCCAAAGCCGGTGATCTTTACCGGCAGACCCGCAGTGCGCGACACGTCTTGAAACTTGAATCCGCCAAGATTCTGAAACAACCGCGACCGGCTCTGCCCTCCCTGAAAGAAACATTCGCCGACCAGCAGATCGAGCAACCCGTCGCCATCAAAATCGAGCACTGTCGCACTGCGAGAAGGGAAGTCGGGTGGACAGACTCCCGAACCGGCCGAGACGTCGGTGAACTGACCTCCGCCCTCATTGCGGAACAGCGCGTTAGGAGCGCCATAGTGCGGCTGACCATACGACTTGCCATCGATGGCATGATTGGTGAAGTAGAAGTCCAAGTCGCCATCGTTGTCGAAGTCGGCGAACACGCCCCCGTTGGCTCGCCCTTCGATTCGCAGTTGCGGCTGTGCGTCCAGCTCAAACTTGCCGTGCGCGTTGCGAAAGAAGCGATTCGTCTTCGAGCCGTACGGATGCCCGCCAAACGTACCGACATACAATTCGGGCCAGCCATCGCCATCCACATCGCCCCACGCCACGCTATGCCCTGCGATTCCGGCAATGTGCGGATAAAGCCCGGTCTCGTCCCCCACGTCCTTGAAGCGAAACAGCGTTTGAGGCTCAGCGGCCGGCACTGGCAAGGCGAGAAGGCAAATCAGCAGCAAGAAGAAGGTTCGTCGCCATGTCGTGCTTGTCATCCTGCGTCATCCCAGAAAAGAGTGTGGAATGCCTGTTCGCGGGCGGGCCGGATCGTATCAACGCGATCATGCCGATGCGACGTCCCGTGTTCGGACAAAGCTCGCGCGGTGGTCGAATAGAGCTTGCTCCGCCGATGAGCCGGAATTCTTGAGCGACGAGGAATACCGGCAGTAGGTGGTGGAGCGCACCTTGAGGCTGCTAACAAACTCCGGAGACGCGTGGTGACCAGCAACTGGAAAGGAGTTCATCGAGGCCTGTGTTTTCAAACTGGGAGCGGCCTTTCGGTGAGGCCGATCACCTGCAACATCCGAGAATCTTGCTAAGATGCCGCCGACCAACAGGGAACAAGACTGGTTGCCGCTCCAACAGTCTTGCGGAGGCCGGGTGTCGCGATGGCACAGCCACACACATTCGACTCGTATCAGACGCATCCCTATTTCGATGAGTTGATCGACGCGCTGGGGAAGCCGCGACCGGCGGCCCGGTTGTTGGTGGAGAAGGTCAACTCTTTGCCACCGGGAGAACTCCAGCAGCGGCAGACATCCATCGAGATGGCGTTGCTGCGGATGGGCATCACATTTGCCGTCTACGGGGACGACCGCGGTACGGAGAAGATCTTTCCGTTTGACATTATTCCGCGGATCGTTGAAGCCGAAGAATGGGAAAGGATCGAAATCGGTCTGAAGCAACGAATCAAAGCGCTGAATCTGTTCATTGACGACATCTATCACCAACAACAGATCTTGAACGACGGTGTCGTTCCACGCGAACTCATGGAGACGGCGAAGTCGTACCGTGAACCGTGCCGGGGGCTCCACCCGCCGCGCGGCGTCTGGTGCCACATCACGGGGACCGATCTCATCCGGCACAGTGACGGCCAGGTTTATGTGCTCGAAGACAATCTGCGCTGTCCTTCGGGTGTCTCGTATGTTCTGCAAAATCGGTTGGTGATGAAACGGAGTTTTCCAGAAGTCTTCACCGCCTCACGAGTTCGTCCGGTGAATGACTATGCGAGTCGCCTGTACGAAACTTTGACGTACCTGACTCCGGATCACGTGCATGAGCCGACGGTCGTGGTTCTCACTCCCGGCATTTACAACTCGGCGTATTATGAGCATTCGTTTTTGGCTCAGCAGATGGGGGTTGAGCTCGTCGAGGGCCGGGATCTGGTCGTCAAGGACGGCTTCGTCTACATGCGAACAACGGACGGTTTTCAGCGTGTGGACGTGATCTATCGCCGGATCGACGACGACTTTCTCGACCCAGAGTCCTTTCGCTCGGATTCGATGCTGGGTGTGCCAGGGCTGATGGACGTGTATCGCCAAGGGCGAGTGGCGTTGGCGAATGCTCCGGGAAGTGGAGTCGCGGATGACAAAGTGATCTACGCGTTCGTGCCCGCCATGATCCGCTATTACCTGAATGAGGAGGCGATTATTCCCAACGTGCCGACTTATGTCTGTGTGCGGACGGAAGACCGCCAGTACGTGCTGGAACACTTGCACGAACTGGTGGTGAAAGCGGCGAACGAGTCGGGCGGTTATGGGATGCTCATCGGCCCGCACTCGACCGAGGACCAGCGCCGTGAATTTGCTCACCGAATTGAGGAGAACCCGCGAAACTACATCGCCCAACCGACGCTCTCTTTGTCGCAGGTGCCGACGATCGTGGACGACCACTTCGAGGGTCGGCACGTCGACCTGCGGCCCTATATTCTCTATGGGAAAGACATCTGGGTGTTGCCCGGGGGCCTGACCCGCGTGGCGTTGCGCAAGGGTTCGCTCGTTGTCAACTCATCCCAGGGCGGAGGGAGCAAGGATACTTGGGTTCTGGCCCGATCAAGCGACACGACCGCGGAGGGGGACGCGCCGATCTGATTTTTGATTTTCGATTTTGGATTTTGGATTAAGAGCGAGTAACAAAATGTAACCCGAAGCGTCAGCGAGGGCCGAGTTCGTTGCGGATTTCCTAACGCCCTCGCTCACGCTTCGGGTTACATTTCTCATTCTGTTAGACGCTCTAAGTGATCGGACTGTGGTTCAATCGAAAATCCATGAGGAATTGCGATGCTCAGTCGAGTGGCGGAGTCGATTTATTGGATGGCGAGGAACATCGAACGGGCAGAGAATCTGGCACGCTTCATCGATGTCACGCTCAATCAGATTCTGGACCAGCCACCCGGGACAATTCCCCAGTGGGCGCCGTTGGTCAACACGACCGGAGACGACAACATCTTCGCGGAGCATTATGGGCCGGCCACCGCGGAGAATGTCATCCGCTTTCTGACCTTCGACCGTGAGTATCCGAATTCGATCATCTCTTCACTAAGTGCCGCGCGTCACAACGCCCGTACCGTGCGGGAAGCGATTTCCTCGGAGGCCTGGGAACAACTCAACGAGTTTTATTATCTGGTCAAGGATGCGGCCGACGAACAACGCCCCCTGGACTCGCCGTCGGATTTCTTCCACGCCGTGAGGCAACACGGCCATCTGTTCAATGGGATCCTCGATGCGACGATGTCACATGGAAAAGGTTGGCATTTCGCCAACATCGGGCGACTGCTGGAACGAGCCGACAAGACCAGTCGTATTCTGGACGTCAAGTACTTCACGCTTCTGCCTCAAGTGCGTGATGTGGGGACGACGATCGACGATCTGCAATGGTCGTCGGTCCTGCGGTCGGTGAGCGGCTTTGAGATGTATCGCAAGCGCTACCATGCGATCACGATCCACCGCGTTGTCGAGTTCCTCATCCTGGATCGCGACTTTCCACGGGCCGTGCAGTACTGTCTGTTGAATGCCGACGAGTCGCTTCACGAGGTCGTGCGGTCGCCCTCGGGAGCATATCGCAACGTGGCCGAACAACGGCTGGGACGTCTCAAATCGGAACTGGCCTACGCCGACGTGGATTCGATCATCGATCAGGGGCTACACCAGTTCGTCGACGGACTGCAAACGAAGCTCAACGCCGTGGGCGAGGGAATTCACGAGACGTTTTTCGCGATGCGACCCGTGGAATCAGCGCCCTGGCAGTTCCAAATCTAAACTCGGAATTCATCCTGGACGCTGAATCCAAAGCACCGGGCACTCAGCACTTCCTTCATACCCACGGGCAGGCCGCCTCCTGTCCGGTTGGCTTGCGTTCGAGCTTCGGAACATCAATGGAACACTCCGGCTTCGCGAGCAGACATCTCGGATGAAATGCACAGCCGCCAGGCTTTCGCAACGGCGACGGAATCTCGTCGCGAAGTTGGACTCGATCAGGACGCTTCTTGTCGGGATCGGGTTGCGGAACTGCGGAGAGCAGGGCTTTCGAGTACGGGTGCGAGGGCTGTCGATAGATCGTCTCGGAGTCGCCGATCTCGACAAGGTTGCCGAGGTACATCACGGCGATGCGGTTACTGATGTGGTATACGACTGAGAGGTCGTGCGCGACGAATAGGTAGGTCAGCTTGAACTCGTCCTGCAGGTCTTGCAGCAGGTTGATCACCTGAGCTTGGACTGAGACGTCGAGCGCGGAGACCGGCTCATCCGCGATGATCAATCGTGGCCGCACGGCCAATGCTCGCGCGATGCCGATGCGCTGCCGTTGCCCGCCGGAGAATTCGTGCGGGTAGCGAGTCATCGCATCCGATTGCAGGCCGACTCGCTCCAGTAAGCTGGCAACATCATCGCGACGTTCGCTCGGCGAATGCTTCGCGTGAAGTTTGAGCGGCCGTTCGATGATCTCTTGCACCGTCATCCGCGGATTCAACGACGAGAACGGGTCTTGAAAGATCATCTGCAATTCGGCGCGATACGGTCGCATCTCGCGCCGGCCGAGCTTCAGCAGATCGACCACCTGGCCCGACTTAGTACGGAACTTGATCTCGCCTTCAAGCCGCACGCCGGGGGTCATTTCGCGCAGAATGTTGCAGATCGCCTTCGCCGCCGTCGTCTTGCCACATCCCGATTCGCCGACGAGGCCGAGCGTTTCACCCTCGCAAATCGAGAACGAGACGTCGTCGACAGCCCGTACCTCACCCACCTTGTGTCGCAGAATGCCGCCCCAGACGGGATACAAGACGCGAAGATGACGGACTTCAAGTAGCGGCAGGCTACCCTTGTCCGGTCCCCTCTCCTCTCCACGGAGAGCGCGACTGTCCGGCTCCCTCGCCCCTCCGGGGAGAGGGTTAGGGAGAGGGGTCGTCGGAGCTTGCTTGCTCGTCGAGCCATCAGCAATCGTCATCAGCGACTCTCCACCAGGTGACATCTCACCAACTGCCCGCCGAG
>CAZPUJ010000564.1:0-18103 GCA_964589725.1 uncultured Planctomycetaceae bacterium | reverse complement strand
CCTGGGAGCAGCCCATACCCGAGTCTGCCAATCCTCACCGAGGTAACACTATCAACCGGAGAGCCGGATGCGGGAAATCCGCCCGTCCGGTTCGGAGGGAGGGGGGACCGAACTCAATCGGTCCTTCCTACCCCTATCATTATTGTGTGGCACCTGCCGCGATGACCCTGGCGGCGTGGTGCTTATCGGTGCTTGCAGCATTTTCTACGAAGTGAAAATCGTGGATGGGCAATGGGGCGTTGAGCGCGTTGGTTTGCAGGACTATACCTCGCACGGCCACGACTGACACATTTGGAGGACGCTTCACACTAACCCGAAGCGTAAGCGAGGGCAGAGGTAACAGGCCCTCGCTAACGCTTCGGGTTAGTGTCAGACTCGACCGTGCGAGGTATAGCCGATGGCTTGGGATCGCTCTGTCCGAGGGAGAATCGACATGTTCGTCAGGTCGCTCTTTGTGGCCATTCTTGGTTTGGCTGTGAGTCACTTCTCTTTTGCCGACGAGCAGCCATCGCGTGTCATTACATTTCACGGCTACACACAAGCCATCGAACTCAAACATGGGACCGCGCGAGCGGTATTGTGTCCACAGGCGGGCGGCCGAGTGTTGGAGTTCTCAGTCGAGGGGAAGGATGCGATGTTCCTCGACGAACAGGAGAAGAACTGGCAGCCCGGGAAGCCAGGGCCGATCACGGCGGGGCGGTTTGATTACGGCCCGGAGTTGACTGTGATTCCGCATCCGAAGATTTGGTCGGGCGAGTGGACCAGCGAAATCACCGGAGCGTTTTCGGCGAAGCTCACCAGTCCGCACGAGGAGGCGGCCGGGATGCAGCTCGTGCGTGAGTTCAGTCTCGTCGAGCGAAACAAGGCAGTGCGACTGTCTTGTCAGCAGACGATGGTCAACATCTCGAAAGAAGTTCGCGAGGTTTGTCACTGGGGCCGCTCGTTCTCGCCGGGCGGTGGCATCTGTTTGATTCCGCTCGGCGATCGTCCGAGCCGGTTTCCCAGCAAGTACGCGATGTACGAGGACAGCGCGATTATCAACGTCCGTAACATGGACGAGAAGATTCGCGAACGGGACGGCTTCCTCGAAATCCTCGCGCCGCCACGCAAACCGAAGCTCGGTTTTGATTCGCACGCCGGATGGCTGGGCTATCTGATGCCGAACGACACGCTGTTTGTGAAGCGATTCACGACGTATCCCGATCGCGTCTACAACGAGGCCGCCGGGCTGACGCTGTCGGTGTGGTATCCGACCGGCCCACGCATCGAACTCGAACCGATCGGCCCGCGCGAGCGCCTGTTACCGGGCGAATCAGCCGCGTTCACCGAGGATTGGTGGCTATTGAAATTTCCGTTCCCGAAAGACGGCGAGCGAATTAACCTGGCGGAACTCAGCGAACGGGTCGCGCAGCAAACAACCAACTGACAGTCAGCTTCGCAACAGCTCGCGCGCGACGCGAGCGTGGGTCACTTCCGCGTCCGTCAAGCTGGCATCGCGGCCTTCATGGGGGTACGTCAGCGTTTCGTGATCCAGGCCAAGGGTGTGCAACAGTGTCGCGTGCAGGTCGTGGACGTTGACCACGTCTTGAACCGATTCATAGGAAAAGTCATCGGTCGCGCCGTGGACGTAGCCGCCGCGAAAACCTCCGCCGGCGAGCCATAACGAGAACGCTCGGCGATTGTGGTCGCGGCCGTCGGCACCTTGAGAGACCGGCAGGCGGCCGAACTCGCCCGTCCACATCACGATCGTCTCATCGAGCAACCCGCGCTGCTTGAGGTCTTGCACCAGCGCGGAACTCGGCTGATCGGTGCGAGCACACAGGCCCTTCAAGCTCTCAGCGTTCTTGCTGTGCGTGTCCCACGGTTGGCTCGACATGAAGACCTGCACGAACCGTACGCCACGTTCGATCAAGCGTCGAGCGATCAAGCAGCGCGTGCCGTACTCCTGAGTAGCCGGGCTGTCGAGACCGTACATCGCTCGTGTGGCGGCGGTCTCTTGCGACAAGTCGATTGCCTCGGGCACGGCCAGTTGCATGCGCGAGGCGGTTTCAAAGTTGGCGATGCGAGCGGCCAGTTCGCTGTTCTCCGGATGCCGTTCGAGGTGCTTGCGGTTGATCACGTCGAGAAACCGCAGTTGATTCCGCCGAGCGTCGGCCGAGATGCCGCTGGGCGTTTGCAGATTCAAAACGGGCGAGCCACCGGAGCGAAAGACCGTCCCTTGATACACGGCCGGCAACCAACCGCTGGTCCAGTTGCGTTCGCCGTCGACGGGCAAGCCGCCCGGATCGGCGAGCACCACGTACGCCGGCAAGTTTTGGTTCTCGGTGCCGAGAGCGTAGATCGTCCACGCGCCCCACGTCGGCAACCCGGCAAAGAACTTGCCGCTGTGGATCAATCGCAGCGCCGATTCGTGATCGACCGACTCGGTGCTCATAGAGCGGACGAGCGTGATGTCGTCGGCAATTCGGCCGGTGTGTGGCAGCAATTCCGACAGGTTCATGCCGCACTCGCCGTTCGGCCGGAACGAGTACGGCGAGCCGAGCACGTTTCCCTTCTGCTTGTCGAAGTGAGCTTCAATCTCGCCTGCTGGATACGGCTTGCCGTGATGCTTCTGCAGCGCGGGCTTGGGGTCGAATAAGTCCATCTGGCTCGGTCCGCCGTGCTGAAATAGACAGATGACGGCTTTCGCCGTCGGCCGATGCGTCGGCGGGTCGGCCACGTCGCCGAAGGCTTTCCGTTCGCCGGCCATCAGCGACGCGAGTGCCAGTCCGCCACGGCTGCCGGCGTATCGACTCAAGAATGCTCGACGAGTCAAAGACAGCGGATCATGCTCGATGGGCCACATGGCAAAGTCCTTGGTTGAGTTCGTAGTCTCGCCTTCAGGCGGTTGCGCATGACATTGACCGCCGAAAGGCGGGACTACAAACGCGAGTCACGATAGCATATCGGCCACACTTTGAGGGAGCCGCCATGACCGCTGAATTCTCCGCGTTGCCGTCTTGGACTCGTCGCGACATTCTCAAGCTCGGAGCCTCCGGCCTGTTGGCCGCGACCGGCGGACTCCTTGGAAATGAATCATTGTTCGCGCAAGAAAAGGGCGAGCGGCCAATTCAGGCCGACGAAGTGACGGTCGTCAATCCGCGCGGCCGAGTACCGGTCAGCTTGATCATTGATGATTCCACGTGCCTGGCGAACCTGGCTCATTTTTGCATCCCGCATTTCCACGAAGTCTATCCCGACCGCTATCTGCAAGACTGGCGTAAGCTGCCGCGCGAGATTCCTGATGCGTTCGTGAAGAAATTTGGCGAGTGGTCTCGCGAGCACGGCATCAAAGGGAAGTACAGCATCGTGCCGTATCCGGCCTGCGTGGGCTGGGTCGATCGCGACATGCCCGGCTGGTCGCGGCGACAGTTGGAGGCGAGCGTCAAGTTCGTGCGCGAGTTCATGACGGTCGATTGGGACATTCACCCCGAGATGGTGACACATACGTTTGCGGTCGACACCAACACGGGCCGGCCGTATCCGGAACGAACCGAGCAGTTCTTGGAGAACGCCGGCTTCAGCGTCGGCAAGTCCGCGGAGCAATTGGCCGACTACATGGGCTATGCGTTGAAGATTCTGAAGAACGCCGGACTGCCCTGCGAGGGGATCACGACTCCCGGTGGCTTCGGCAACCGCTCGCGAGAGGCGTTGTCGAAGGGCACGCTGCTGGCCGTGCGCGACGTGTTCGGGGCCGAGATTCCGCACTACTTCCGCCACCTGTTCACCGGCAAAGAGAGCGTCGCTCCGCGCGTCGAATACGCTTCCGGATTGGAGACCGATGATCCGCGCTGCGTGGTATCGATCATCGGCTGCACCAGCGATTGGTTTGGTGGCTGGGACGGCCTGTCGCCCGGCAGCGTCGATCAGTTCATCACCGAAGACCTGGAAGGTGGCCGTCTGCCCGAAGTGATCGAACGTGGTGAGCCGGCGATTCTGGTCAGTCACTGGCCCGGCATTTACTTCAACGGTGACGAGATCGGCTTCGCGATCTTTCAAGAAGTCGTGCGGCGGTTGCATCGCGGCTTCGACAATTTGATCTGGATGAAGCTCAGCGAGATTTCCCGCTACTGGGCCGCGAAGGAACTGACTCGTATCGACCTCCGCGGCGAATCGGTCGTCCTGCGTGGTCCGTTCGCCTGTCCCGATTTCACCATCAAAGTCCCGATTCCTCACGGCCGAGGATTGAAGGCGACCGCCGCCGGCAAACCGATCGCGCTGCAGGAAAACAGCGACCTGCTGCAACTGAAGGCCGGAAACTGGGTGCGAGACGACGAAGAAGTCCACGTCTGCCTGAACCTGCCGAAACGAGAAAGCGTCACCGTGACGTGGGCCCAATCATGAGTGCTCTTGCTCCCATCTTCGTCTCCACGACTTTGCGTGACCTCAGCTCAGAGCGCTCAGGTCGACTTCGTTTTTGGCCGTGCTGGCCAGCCGTAGAGTCGCACATCGAAACCCCGCAAGCCTGACATTCCGCCAGGTGCATTGACTCGTTGCCTCCCGTGAGACTCCCATGCAGGCCCACACATTTTTCCGACTGACTCTTTTGGCATTCCCGCTTGTGCTCGCGGTGGGAGTTCGCTGCGGTGAGTTGTTTGGAGGCGAGGTTTCACACTCGTCGTTGCGGCGGAATCCGGTACCCGCAAAGCGACCGCCCGCTGAGAGTCCGTCATTCTTTGTCGACGCGCGGCAGGGGAGCGACGACGCGATCGGGACGCAGGCCGCTCCGTGGAAATCGCTGCGGCATGCTCTGCGTCGACTGCGTGCCGGAAACACGCTCTACCTGCGCGAAGGTATCTATCGAGAAAACGTGTACGTGGCCCTGAAAGGAACAGAACAAGCTCCCATTACGATCCGAGCGTTCCCTGGCGAGCAAGCCGTGATCGACGGCAGCCTGCCGGAATTCTTCGAAGCGCCGGCAACGGCGTGGACTCCGGTAGTCGGCGGCGCGCCGTTCGAGTTTCGCTCCACGAAGTCGTATCCGAACCTGCGGGACTTCGTCGGCTCGTTCGGCGATTCGATGATCGGTCTGCAAACGTACTTCCACGCGCGGGACATGCGGTCGACCAATGAGCTTGTTGACTGGGAGGATTGGGATCGTCAGAGCGAAACCGACTTGAAGCCGCTCTACTGCGGACCGGGATTCTGGTACGACCGCGAGACCGGTCACATCCACCTGCGATTGGCTCACACGCACTTGCCGGAGCCGATCGACAACTATCGCGGACCGACCGATCCGCGGCAGTTGCCGCTGCTGATCGCGCCGTTCAACTCGATCCCACTGCACGTCGATCACGCCGAGCACGTCCGCTTTCAGGATTTGATCATTCGCGGAGCTGGGTACACGGCCATCCTGTTAGATCACGGTATCGACATCGAATTCGACAACATCACCGTCTGGTGCGGAACGTACGGCCTGCGAGCCACCTGCACGGGACCGCTGCGGTTCGTTAATTCCGCGCTGCACGGCAACGTCGCTCCGTGGACATTTCGTGGCGACGGTGGCAAGCGCGACTATCCCGGCCGGCCGCATCGCAACATCTCGCGCATGAACACGCACGCGCTGATCGAGATCGAGTCTGGCCGAGAGTCCTCCGTCTTCGCCACACCGCAGAACGATCTTTGGGAGTTCGCTCACAGCGAATTCACCGATGCCCATGACGCCGTGTACCTCGGAGCGATCAACGTCCAGTTCCATCACAACTTGATCGAAAACATGCAGGATGACGGAATCTATCTCAGCCCGATGTACCTGCGGCATCGGTTGGAGAAAACCGACCCGCAAATCCACATCTTCCAAAACGTCATCCGCCAAGTGCTGACCGCACTGGCCTTCGGTGGTCCGGAGAACACGACGCGCGACCAACTCTTCGTCTACCGCAACGTCTTCGACCTGCGCGGTCCGATCCTCGTCGGGCGTCCGTCGGTAAAGCAGGACCTACCGAGCATCAGCGGCGGCAAACTGATCGGCGATCACGGTTCGCCGCCGTGGTCAGCGCTGAATCTCTATCACAACACCGTGGTGATGAATGAATCGTCGCGTGACGCAGCGATGGCTTCGCTGACGAGCAACAAAGTCGGCCACCCCCGCCGAGCATTCAACAACATCTACTTTCATCTCTCGCGGCTGCCGCCATTCCCGCTGCTGCCGACCGACGACGACGTGGTCTCCGACGGGAACCTGTTTTGGTCGCCACAGACGGACGCGAAACTCGGGAACTTGTTTTTCGACACGTATCGCAAGTCGGAGCATTTCACTCGCAGCCAGTCGCGGTACACGCCGGGTTCCTCGACGCATTCTTTGGTTGCAGATCCCGAGCTCGCTTCCATCACAACCAATCCTTCGAAGGTCGTTGATTTCCGTCTTAGCGGTGACAGCCCGGCCATCGCTGCCGGCGTGAAATTGCCGTCGGATTGGCCGGATCCCATGCGAAAAGCCGACTCCGGCAAGCCCGATATCGGAGCGATCCCGTTCGGCGAGAAGCTTCCGCAGGTGGGGCGGACGCCAGAGTAGCTCGGACGCCGACGTCCGACTGGCCGGACGTAGAAGTCCGGTCTACAAATTCTTCGCACGCCGCGAGGATCCGCGAGGCGAACAATGGCAGCACCCGAGAATCGACCTTACAGCCTGCTGGCGAAGTTCTACGACGAACTAATTCCGACAGGCGACATGAACCACCACGCCAGAGCGAAGATGCTCGACGGCCTGATGGAGGACATCGACTCCGCCTGCGATCTGGCGTGCGGCAGCGGTAGGACGGCATTGAACCTGGCACGCTCCATCCAGCGAGTCTATGCCGTGGACAACTCGCCGGAGTTCTGCCGGACTGTGCGTGCCCGCGCTCGCGAGAACGGTCTGCGAATCAAAGTGCTCCGCGCGGACATGCGCAACTTCCGTCTTCCGGAAACGGTTGATCTGGTCACGTGCGAGCAAGCGGCGTTAAACAACCTGGCCAATCGCCGCGACCTCGGCAAAGTTTTTCGCGCCGTGCATCGCGCGCTTCGTCCCGGCGGTTATTTCCTATTCGACGTCAACACGGCGCTGTCGTTTCGAGAGCAAGTCTCCGGTGGGCACTGGCAGCAATCGCCCCGCTTCCTGGTAGCGATGCACGCGACAACGATCGAAGATGGTCTGCACTGTCGACTCGATGTGGAATGGTTCCTGCCGCGCGGAAAGCTCTGGAGCCACCAGCAAGAAACGATCTTCCACGTCGCCTGGACGGACCGTGAAATCCGACAAGCATTGCGAGCCGCCGGCTTCAACAAGCCGCTGCTTCGCGACGGCATGGATGTACGTCCGCCCGGCTTCTGCGCCAAACGTGGCTACGACGTCTACTATTTGGCTCGGAAACCGTCGACGCCGTGACGTACACTCACGCGGGAGTTTGCCGGATGACATCAACTCGGTTGCCGATGGGCTTGGCAAGAATGTGTTTGATCTGTGTCTGGATTCTCGCAGCGCTCGCGAATGTCTCGATTTCTGTTGAGCCGGCTGGACGATCCCAGACCGGAGAAGACTGGCCACGGTGGCGGGGGCCTCGCGGAGATGGCACGTGGCGAGGGCCGAAAGTGCCTGAGAAATGGCCCGAAGGCGGGCTGAAGGCGAAATGGAAGAAATCGATCGGCGGCGGATATGCCGGGGTGACGGTCGTGCAAGGCCACGTCTTTGTCATGGACCGACAAAAGGAATCCGAAGTCGAGCGTGTGCTTTGCTTGAAGGCTGACTCCGGCGAGCAAGTTTGGAAGCACGAGTATCCGGTAACCTATGGCAATCTCGATTACGGCAACGGGCCGCGCGCAGCACCGACGTTTTTTGACGGCAAGCTCTACACGGTCGGCGCGCTCGGCGAACTGCGCTGTCTGGACGCGAAGACGGGAGAACGGATTTGGTCGGCCAATTACGTCAAAGACTTGAAAGGCCGAGTACCGACGTGGGGCTTTGCCGGGTCGGCGTTTGTGTTTGACGAGAAAATTCTCGTGCAGCCGGGAGGCGACCATGGTGGCAGCGTTGTCGCACTCGATCGGCTCACGGGCAAAGTAGTATGGCGCAGTTTGTCCGACGAAGCCGGGTATGCGACTCCGCTAGTCATCGAACATCAGGGCCAGCGGCAGCTCATCTGCTGGACCCAGACAAACATTCGCAGCCTCGACCCGTTCACGGGCAAACCGTTCTGGCACGTGCCATACAAAGTGTTGTACGGCGTGTCGATCGCGCAGCCGATCTTTGAGGAAGGACTGGTCGTCGTCTGCGGTTATTGGGACGGCTCGAAGGCGATCCGGCTCGGGACACAACCGCAGCAAGCCGAGTTGGCGTGGGAAGAGAACAAATTCCTGCGTGGCCTGATGTCGCAGCCGCTGTATCGAGACGGCCACGTTTATTTGCTCGACAAGCAATATGGCCTGACATGCTTCGAACTGAAGACGGCCAGAAAACTTTGGGACGACGAAAACCGTATGACTCCGCGCGGCCGCAATCCGCAGGCCAGCTTTGTCTGGTTGGGTGACGCGGACCGCGCGATCATTCTCAATTCAGAAGGGGCCTTGATCCTCGCGCGGCTGAACCCCAGCGGGTATCACGAGCAATCACGAGCGAACATCATTGGCTTCACTTGGGCTCACCCGGCCTTCGCCGGCTCGCACGTGTACGCTCGCAACGACAGCGAACTCGTCTGCGTGCCGTTACTGCCGGAGTCAGTACACGCTCCTGGTCAATGATCAGCAACTTCTCAGGGTTGAGCGGATTCTGGTACTCTGGCTGCTCGATCGGAGACTTGAGCATTGAAGCGCTCATTCGGTGTGATCGTTTGAGGAAACCAGCCCGTGAAGATCGCTCTGGCCCAACTCAACCCGACCGTGGGTGACATGCAAGGCAACGCCGCACTCGTGTGCGATGCGGCGAAGCAAGTTGAAGCCGCGGGTGCCGAGTTGTTGATCGCGTCCGAGCTGGTCATCAGCGGTTATCCGCCGAAAGACTTATTGCTACGTGAGGGATTCGCCGCGGCGTGTGATCGCGCGGTGGTCGAATTGGCGAAGTCGCTGCCGCGCGAGTTAGCCGTGCTGGTCGGGCATCCGACGACGTGGCGAGTCACCGCAGGCCGCATCGCAAATGCGGCCAGCCTGCTGCTCAACGGCGAAGTACTCGACACGATTCACAAGACTCTGCTGCCGAACTACGACGTGTTCGATGAGCAGCGTTATTTCCGCCCCGCCGAGCGAGTGCGGCCGATCGAGTTTCATGGCCGGAAGCTCGGAGTTCACATCTGCGAAGACGCTTGGTACGGCGAACCGGACACGTTTTATCACGACCGTCCGTTGCGACAGTTCGATCCGGTGGCCGAACTCGTCGTCGCCGGGGCCGACGTGCTGATCAATCTCTCGGCCAGTCCCTTTGAAAAGGACAAGCCGCATCGCCGCCTGAACATTCTGCGTCGGCATGTCGCGACGCATGGGCGGCCGTTTGTGTTCGTCAACCAAGTCGGCGGCAACGACGACCTTGTGTTCGATGGCAACAGCCTGATCGTCGATGCGGACGGCAATATCGTGACGCAACTGGCACCCTTCGTCGAAGACTTCCGAGTGGTTTCCCTCTCCCCTCCTCTCCCTCTCTTCCCCTCTCCTTCCGTTGACCGCCCGCGCGAGGCGGACTTGCTCGACGCGCTGGTGCTCGGCCTGCGGGACTACATGCGGAAGTGCGGCTTTTCGGATTGCGTGCTGGGCTTGTCGGGCGGCATTGATTCGGCCTTGGCCGGTTACATCGCGGCACAGGCTGTTGGTAATGAGCATGTTCACGGATTGCTCATGCCCAGCCGGTACAGCAGCGAACACAGCGTGACCGACGCAAGCTTGCTCGCGGATAACCTTGGCATCGACTACTCGGTGATCCCCATTGACGAGGTGCATCGAGCCTACGAAGCCACCACGGTTGTCGGTGACGATTTGAGGTCACAGCCGGCGGGGCTGGCCGATCAGAATTTGCAGGCTCGAATTCGTGGGGCCTTGGTGATGATCCGCAGCAATCGGCACGGATGGCTGGCGCTGGCGACGGGTAACAAAAGCGAACTCGCGGTTGGCTATTGCACGCTGTACGGCGACATGGCCGGCGGCTTCGCGGTGCTCTGTGATCTCCTCAAGCGAGACGTCTACGCGGTCTCGCGTTACATCAACGAAGTCCGTGAACGCCGCGAGGTGATTCCCCTCAGTTCGATCACGAAAGCCCCGAGCGCGGAACTGGCCCCGAATCAATTCGATCAAGACACGCTGCCGCCCTATCCGATACTCGACGCGATCCTCGAAGGCTTGATCGAGCGCGAAGAGTCGGTGGCGACGCTGAGCGAAAAGTTCCCCCTCGAAACCGTGCGTTGGGTGGCGACTCGATTGGACCGCAACGAATTCAAGCGACGGCAAATGCCGCCGGGCATCAAGCTCACATCGCGAGCGTTCGGCAGCGGCCGTCGCATGCCGATGGCGGCCAAGTTTGAGTGAGCGGTCAGAGGTTTCGACTCGTTCCCAAGCTCCGCTTGGGAATGCCTCCCGGAAGCTCCGCTTCGCGACTCTCACACTGGCGACGCCAAGCAGAGCTTGGAAGACAGGCGTGCCCAAGCAGAGCTTGGGTACGAGCGAACCCGACGTGTCAGCGAAGGTGGGTTCACGCTTCGCCATCGGAGCCGCGTCCGGTTCGTGTTCAGCGCCGCGTCCACTCCTTTAAGACAGCATGAATCATCCGGGTTGACTCCTACGGCTGGCGGAGTTGATTGGCCTTTTCTTGGAACATGGTCAACCACGCGCCAATGATCGCGTTGCCGATCGTCTTCTCACGCTGCAAGTCGTCGAGCGTTTGGCCCCAGTAAAAGCCGATCCAGCCGGCGGCCGTGCCCGCCGCGCGCGAGCGGTCGATGAATTGACTCAGTTCGTCCGCCGAGCACTTCAGCGGGAACATCTCTTCGATGATCACTGGCTTGCCGAGAGAAAATCCTTTGAGCGTATCGAGTGCTGTGTCCAGCTTCTTGCTTTCGGGATAAATGTGGACGCAGACAAAATCGAGTTCCGTTGCGATTTTCTCCGGCACGAAGCCGGATGAGAGGCCGGGACGATCCAAGCTCCAGTCGACCAAGCCGACCGTGACTAAGTGCCGGCGGTCGTGTTGTCGGATCGCGGCGACGAGTTGGTGAATCCACTCGCAAGCCACTTGCGGTCGTGGGCGGCCTTTCGTTTCCAACGTGATGAATTGGACGAAGTGCTTGCCGGCGAATGGTGGTCCCAGCCAGTCGGGTCGCTTGTCACCTTGGCCGGGGACGACTGGCTCGTTCATCAAGTCGTAAAAGAAAATCGCTGGACTGTCGGCGCAACGTTCGGCAATGGCCGACCAGAACTTCGCTTGAGCCTGCCAGCGCGACGGCTCATCCAACTTGTCGTACCAATCAGGCACATCCTTTTTGTGATAGCAGCCGAGTCCTGTGAGATCGAGGTAGAGTCGCTGCGACTCGGCCAGCTTGACCAAGCGTTGCAGCCGATCAAGCGACGCTGCGTTCGGCTTGTCGGCGGTCTCCATGAATTTGCTGAACTGCAAATGGATGCGCACGACGTTCGCGCCAAGCTGCCGCATCTCGGAGAAGTCTTGTTCGACCTTGGCCCATTCGGTGTCCCAATAGTCTTCGATCAACCGACCTTTTTCGTCGTGATCGTAGTTGAACCCGAACGGAACGAATTGACGTCCCGAGTCGGCGAGCACAAATGTCCGCCCGTCGTCAGACACGCGCAGAATTTCCAGCGGTTGATGTTCCGAGTCTTCCCCGCGTGCGGCATAAGCGGACGAAAGCAACATGCCGACCATCAGGCTCAGGACACCGACAACGTAATTCATTGGAAGGTCTGTGTGTTGAATTTCCGTATGGGCCAGCACGCCGGCGGTCGCGAATCGGCAGTCTCTGCGGGCGCACACGGATAGTCACCACACGGATAGCCGTATTCAAGGCCGAGACGCGTTTCCGCGTTGGTCTGCTTGTCGCAAACAAAGACGTTGAATCTACAATCACGGTGAACCATTCCAACCAGTGGTCCGTGGCCAGACAACAACGGACCAATGACAAATCACTAACACCAGCCTTTCGTCGGAGATCGTCATGCCCAGCACCAACGTTGTACGCACGCCGTCGTCTTGTTGTGAATTCGGCATTGCCTGGACGGACATCACTCCGCCGGTGGGGATGTATCACCGTATGTGGGGTGCGGCGGCTCATGACCGTTCGACCGGCGTGCATCGTCGGCTGCGAGCGACCGTGATGGTGATGCGACCGCTCGTGGGGCAGGTTTCCCAACCTACCGAGAATTCGACGAAGTCCAGTCCCACCGTGATCGTGTCGCTCGATCACTGTTTGTTGCGAGCACCTGAAATGGAAGCTCTTTTGCAGGCGACGTGTGAACTGACAGGACTCGATCGGTCGGAGTTGTTGGTCACGTTCTCGCACACGCACGGATCGGGCTATCTCTCGCGCGACCGAACGGACTTCCCCGGCGGCGACTTGATCGGTCCGTACCTGGACAGCCTGCCGGGTGCGATCGCGGAAGCCTTCAACGCGGCGCGAGCGGTGATGGGGCCGGTCACGCTGACGTACGCCTCGACCACCTGCGACATGGGCTGTCATCGCGACTTCTTCGACGACCAGAAAGGATATTTCGTCTGCGGTTTCAATCCGGACGATGCGGCTGCGTTGCCGCTGAACGTTATCCGAGTGACATCTGCCCAAAGTAGCCCTCATGCCCCGCGTGAGGAGCCTCGATCACTCAACGCGCCGCAAGATAAAACCTCGAACGAAAGGCTCGTCACACGGAGCGTGACGTCGACGTTAGCGACGATTGTCAACTATCCGTGTCATCCGACGACGCTGGCGTGGGAGAACACGCTCATCAGCCCGGACTACGTCGGAGCCTTGCGCGAGACGATCGAACGTGAGACCGGCGCACCGTGCTTGTTCCTGCTCGCGCCGTGCGGCGACATCGGACCGAAGGACGGGTATGTCGGTGACGTGTCGGTCGCGGATCGCAACGGCCGGCAAGTGGCCTTCGCGGCGCTGTCCGCACTGACCGGTATGCCTCCGGCAGAAACGGACTTTCGTTATCGCGGGCCAGTCTTTTCAGGAGCCACGTTGGGAGCATGGGATCATCGACTTTGGGATGACGCGCGGCGGCAAGCCACGTCGTTTGTTCGGCACGAGACGCTGGCAGTGCCACTTCCATATTTGTCGTCGTTGCCGAAAGTCGCCGACGCCGAGCAACGGCATCGCGAACTGGTCGCTCAAGAGTCGCAAGCCCGCGCGGTCGGTGATCCCGACCAAGCCGCGATCCTGCGAACGCTGGTCGAACGGCAACGACGATTGCTTGATCGTATTCGGCCGTTGCCGCAGACGGAGACCTATCCGAGTCCCGCGTGGCTCTGGCAATGGGGCGACGCAATTTGGGTGGCCGTCGAAGGCGAACCGTATCACTTCCTGCAGGCCGAGTTGACTCGACGGTTTCCAAACCGAACGCTCATCGTTCTCACGTTGGCAAACGGCACGCGATGCAGTTACATGCCGACGGCCGAGGCGTATTTGAAGCCGCAGCTCTATCAAGCCGAAGTCGCGTTGCTCGAAGCGGGAAGTCTGGAACGACTGACGGACGCGATCGCGCGACGGTTGCAGGAATGGCGGGCGAGTGAGTGACGCGCGAACGCGGTGGGTTCTCACACTAACCCGAAGCGTCAGCGAGGGCCACAATCTGTTCCCTTGCTGACGCTGCGGGTTAGAGTCTCGCCGCATGTAAATGTCTCAGTCTTGCCCGCGTAGAGTCTCCTCAAAAATCACTCACCGTTTCGCCGCCATTCGGGGTGGCGATGGCCTTCAGTACGCGCGGGTCGATGTTCTCATTCACGAAACGGACGGTTCCGTCACCCAGAAGAAAGAGACATCCGCCGGGAAACGGGCTGCCGAATCCTTCCGGCGACTGATTGATGCCGGCCGCCGGATCGCGCCAGTTGGCCGGATGCCCCCAAGGTCGGAAGCGCGCCTTAACTTCGCCGCAAAACACCGTGTTCGACGTGCCGTCCATGATGTCTCGAATCCGTATTGCGCCGCGGCCGAACAGCCGCGCATTGGCCGCGTGATGCGACAGGCCGTAACCCCGCTCATCGTGATAAAAGCTGGGCGGCTGAAGCGGGCAGGTGAAGAGCGGCACATGAGTGCTCAGCGGCGGCTTGTTGACGACGTGATGCCACGGCCGGTCGAACCGCACCTGCTCGTACAACGGCCCCAATTCAAAGTACGGCAACAACAGCGTCAGCCAACCATGCTGCCCACGTCCTAGCGAATCGAACACGCCTCCCGGCGGCAACGTTTGATGCACGTCATGGTAGTTGTGAAACGCCAAGCCGAACGCCTTGAGATTGCCTTTCGCACTCGATCGGTACATGCCGTCAATGGAAGTTCCCTGGCCGAAGTACGTCCACTCCGGCCCTGGCGACGTCACCGCCCACGTCACTTGCCGCTGTAACCCGATCGCGCACAGCCCCGCGAAGAACAGAACGATCACGCCGGCGGTCGCCACAACGCTTCGTCGAGCCTTCCACTCCGCGACCGCCGACGTTGATTCGACGAATCCATCTCCCACTCGAATCACGGACGGACGCAACAACCGCCGCAACAACCCGTGCATCCCGATACCGAACAACGTCAACGCGGCCAATCCCACGACGATGGCACGAATGTCCATGCGTGCTCGCGGCACGGTCTGCGCGACAAAGCCGATCCACCCAAACGCCAAATAAAACGCCGATCGACCCAGGCCCCAAACCGCTGGCGAATTGAGCCACAGCAGCGACAAAACCAGCAGGCTGCCGACGCTCGCCCAAAGAACCCTTCGCGAACGCATGGCGCGAAACCCCTTTACCAATCCTGCGAAACTGATTCGCGTCCGTTCGGTGTCGAGAGGGCTTTCAGAACGTCTCGACTGATGTTCTCGTTCACGAAGCGTGTCGAGCCGTCTGCCATCAGAAAGTTGCAACCACCGGTCCACGGCCCGCCGAATCCCTGCGGCGACGCATTAATGCCCAGCGCCGGATCGCGCCGGTTTGCGTGATGCCCCCACGGGACCGGGTTGTCCTTCACCTCTCCGGCCAACAGAGTGTTCGCCAGCCCGTCCGAGATGTCACTCAGCGCCAATCCGCGGCGCCCCAGGACGTACTCATTACCGGAGTAATGCGACAGCGCGTAGCCGCGCGCGTCCTCGACCTTGTCGCTTGCCGGGTTCAGATAGATGCCAATCTTCTCCGAAAACACCCGCTTGTTGGCCGAATGTGCCCAAGGTTTTTCAAACTGCACTTGATTGAACAGCGGGACTTGGTCGATGTGCGGAAGCAAAAACGTTTGCCAGCCGTGCTGGCTTTGAACAAAAACCGGCACCTTGTTGTCCGGAGGCAACGTGCCCTTGTCGGAAACAAACTGGTTCAGCGCCATCCCAATGTTCTTCAGATTGTTCCGGGACTGCGTGCGTCGAACGGCCTCGGCCATGCGAGATTCAAACCTGAGGTTTGGCTCGGGCGATGTGGCCATCCAGGCCGTTTGATGTGCGATACCGACCGCGCAAATTCCAGCGGCGAATGCGACCACGAGGCATGCCGTGATGGCGACGGTCCAGCGCAGTCGCCAGGCGGTCTGCGACGAAGGTGAACTCGGTGAGTCGCCGCTTGCAGGCTCGACCGCACGAAACCACGAGCGCAACAAGCCATGCAGACCGCCGGCCAAGAGGATCAACGTCAGCAACGAGAATCCGAACGCGCTCCCATCCATTCGGACTTGCGGCAACGTGTGGATCAGAAAGCCGATCCAGCCGAACGCTAAATAAAATCCGAAGATCACTGGCGCTTCGATCAACGGAACGACAAACTGCAAGATGACCAACAGGCCGAAGAATCCCAACACCGCGTAAATCAGCCATTTCAGAACGCGCGTCACGGCTGGGCCTCCGTGACCGCTGGTGGCTCGGACACCAGGCGCTGAGTCGTGATTTGTCCGTTGGTCCACAGCACGAGTCGCTCGGAGCCGAACAAGTCGGGTTCCGCGATGAGACATGATTCGGCGGACTTCACCGTCAGCCCGGCAACGTAAACGTACCGCATGTTCGAAGGGTCCGGCACCTCCCAAATCGAGTTGGGCATCTCCGCTGCTTCGGTCTCGGCCGGGAAGCGGCCTGCGTGCGTCGCCGCGAACTGCCACAAGGCGAAACGCAGGTCTTCCAGCTTCTTCGCCCGTTCCGCCAACAGTTCACGATCTGCCGCAGCGTCAACGGCCTTCGCGCCGGACTTGTCGTTCGTCAATGCGTAGGTCGCACCGTTGATTTTCCAGGCTCCCGGCGTGAGCAGTTCGCGAGCACCGGAGATCATCGTCAGCACCAGGATGAAGCACAGACCCCACAGACAAACCACGGCCAGCGACTTCAGGTAAGTCAGCCGCGGCAGCTTCGGGAAGTCGGCTTGCAGCCAGTTCCACATCCAGCGGACCAACAGCGCCGACAGCAAGAGTCCCATCAGAAAGAAAGAAATGCTCGACAGCCGTGCCTTGCCGACTTCGGTCAAGATCCACATCGGCACCGGCATTCCTGCCAATACCGAAGCAAATGCTTCGCCGCCTAGCGCACTCAATGATGAAACGGCCATGCGAACACCTCGCGTCGAAAGACAGTGATCCGGATCAGCGCACGAAGAGCATATACCTCGCGCGGCCATGAATGCGAGATTTGGCTGTAGGCGAAGTCGTGAGACTTCGAGCTGCATTGTGGGCCACTCTCCGAATTCTCACGAATTCGGCTACGCCCAATTCGTGGCCGCGAGTGGTATGAACTTGAGAGGAGTCAGACGTGACGCAGCCATTCTTCCGCAGGTTGGGTGTTTCGGCAACAGGTTGGCTTGTCGCATTGTCAATTTTCCTGCTGGGCCAGTTCTTGCCAGAGGTAAGCACTGGCGAGCGTGCCTCGGTGAAAGTCGGCGACGGAAAAATGTTCGTTCGGGCTGTGCAGGTTGTCGGTGTTCTGGCCCCAGCCGAGCAGCAATGTGTCGATGCCAAGGATGTCCTTCAGTGTGCCGACGACGGGGATCGAGCCGCCCTCGCGAATCATGACCGGCGCGACACCGAAGGCTTTTTGAATGGCCGTTTTCGCCGCAATCATGAACGGACTGTTGGCGTCGGCGATGAAGCCGGGACAGCCGTGAGATTCGATGAATTCCAGTCGGCAGCCGGGCGAAGTTTGCTTGTGCAAGAATTCGCCGAGCGACTTGAGCAGCTTGTGCGGGTCTTGGTTCGGAACGAGCCGGCAAGTGATCTTCGCGGAGGCCCACGACGGGATGATCGTCTTCGGACCTTCGCCTTGATATCCGGCGGTCAATCCGTTGACGTCGCAGGTCGGTCGAGTCCAACGTCGCTCGGTGGACGTGAAGCCCGACTCGCCCCAACCGGCGTCGACACCCACGCTGGCGAAGAAGTCTCGCTCGTTGAACGGCAACGCGGCGAAACCGGCTCGCTCGGCGTCGCTCAGCGGCACGATGTCGTCGTAAAAGCCGGGGATTTGCACTCGGCCGTTCGCGTCGTGCAGCGACGCGATCAGCCGGGCGAGCGCATTCGCGGGATTCGTGATCGAGCCGCCGAAGATGCCGCTGTGCAAGTCTTGCTTCGGCCCGTGCAAGCGAACCTCGCAGGCAATGATGCCTCGCAAGCCATATGTGATCGCCGGAATGTTCGGCGCGTATTGGCTGGTGTCGCTGATGACGGCGACGTCGCAACGGAGTTGCTCGCGACGAGCTGATAGAAACTTGTCGAGGTTGTCGCTGCCGACTTCTTCTTCGCCCTCGATCACGAACTTCAAATTGACGGGCAGCCGGCCGGTCGCGCGCAACCACGCGGATGCCGACAAGACGTGCGTCAACATTTGCCCTTTGTCGTCGGTCGCCCCGCGCGCCCAAATGCAGCCGTCGCGCACATCCGGCTCGAACGGCGGAGTGATCCACTTGTCGAGCGGATCGGGCGGCTGCACGTCGTAATGC
>CAZPUJ010000563.1:0-3430 GCA_964589725.1 uncultured Planctomycetaceae bacterium | reverse complement strand
ACTTGCGGAGCAGGTCTTGCAGTTCCTGCGGGACCGACGAACTGCCGTGCATCACTAGGTGCGTGTTCGGCAGCTTGGCGTGTATCTCTTCGATCCGCTTCATCGCCAAGACTTCGCCATCCGGCTTGCGACTGAATTTGTACGCGCCATGACTGGTGCCGATGGCCACGGCCAGCGCGTCGACACCCGTCTTGGCGACGAAATCGGCCGCCTCATTCGGGTCCGTCAGCAGTTGTTCGCGCGACAGCTTGCCCTCGGCGCCGTGACCGTCTTCCTTCTCGCCGTGTCCGGATTCCAACGAACCGAGGCAACCTAACTCGCCTTCCACGGAAGCATCGAAGGCGTGCGCCACCTTCACGACCTCTGCCGTGACGCGCACGTTGTACTCGTAGTCCGACGGGGTTTTGCCGTCGTCTTTCAGCGAGCCGTCCATCATCACCGACGTGAAGCCATTCTTGATCGCGCTGTAGCACGTGGACGGACTGTTGCCGTGGTCTTGGTGCATGACGACCGGGATCTCGGGATAGAGCTCGGCGGCGGCGAGCATCAAGTGTCGCAGGTAGTTGTCCTGTGAATAGCTGCGAGCACCTCGCGAGGCCTGAATGATGACCGGCGAATCGGTCTCGCGGGCGGCCTCCATGATCGCCTGAATCTGTTCCATGTTGTTGACGTTCAACGCGGCCACTCCGTAATTGTTCGCGGCGGCATGGTCCAGCACGAGACGCATCGAGACCAAAGGCATGATCAAACTCCGAAAAAATGAAAAGATCACGTCGAGCGGGCTTTCGCATTCGCCGGCTCGTCAAGCAGCTTGACCCCGATGCCTGCCCGATGCGAGCACCCGTCTGATCAAACCTCAAGAAAGCGCGGGCGGGATTATCGAGGCCCCGTGATTCGCTGGCAACTCTGTTGGCGAAATGACGGAAGAGTGTTGAGACAGAAAAATTCGGGACAGCAAAATATTCTTCAGGCGGCTCGGAATGAAACACCTGAGGTAGCCACGGCCGGCTAATTGGTCCGGTGAGGTGGTCTGTGCAGTCATACAACCCCGAAGCGCAAGCGAGAGAAAGCCGCAGAAATCTCTCGCTTGCGCTTCGGGCTTGTACTTGAATCCAGACACAGATTGAAGAATTTTAGCCAGCCGTGCTGAGGTAGCTGGATTCGCCAGAATTCAGCCGTTCTCTGAACTCTGGCGAGTTCAACTACGAGTCACTTTCAGCCGCGTGAAGAATAACCACAAAATGCCTTCAACTTCCTGTCCCCCATTTCCTGTCATCCTTGACGCTCTCGTTCGCCCTCGATGACATTGCCACAACCGCGATGAATTCTGTGAAAGGCCGAGCATGACGCATCCGTCCGCGAAGTGGTTCTTGTTGGCCGCGGCCACCGCGCTCGTCGCCGTCTTTTGGTCGACTTCCACAGATCGGGACCAGAACGGCACGCCGCATCCGCAGCCTGTCGCCGCAAAGTCGGTTCGCCCGGCTTGGACGACGTCGCGCGTCGTCGGCACGCCGGAACCTCCGCCGCCGTACAAGACAGAGCGAGTCTTCGAAAAAATCAGCTTCAAGAACCCGACGGTCATCACCATGGTTCCGGGGCTGAAACGCATCTTCGTCTGTGAGCAGGCCGGCAAGGTTTTTTCGTTTCCGGAAGACGTGGCCGCCGAGAAAGCCGACCTCTGTATCGAGCTGAAAAAGCAGATTCGCACGATCCCGCCGGAAAGCAACATCAATGCCGTCGGCGAGTTGTACGGCCTCGCGTTTCATCCGCAGTTCGAGCAGAAACGTTTCTGCTATGTCTGCTACACCGTCAACAGCAAGACCAAGGACGAGCAACTGTCGGACGGCACGCGCGTGTCGCGGTTCGTCGTCACCGACAGCGATCCGCCGACGATTGATCCTGAGAGCGAGAAGATTCTGATCACGTGGCTCGGAGGCGGACACAACGGCGGTTGTTTGGTCTTCGGACCAGAGGGCTATTTGTATATTTCGTCCGGCGACGGTTCATTCCCGAACCCGCCGGATGCTCGATTGGCCGGACAGGATGTGAGCAATCTGCTCTCGGCCGTGCTGCGAATCGACGTCGATCACGAACAAGACGGCCGAGCGTACCGCATCCCCGACGACAATCCATTCGTGAATCTCGCGGGAGCGCGCGGCGAGATTTGGGCCTATGGATTTCGGAACCCGTGGAAGATCAGCTTCGACCGCGCGACGGGCGACTTGTGGCTGGGCGATGTCGGTTGGGAGTCGTTCGAACTTGTCGACCGCATCGTCAAGGGAGGCAATTACGGCTGGAGCATCACTGAAGGCGTTCAGCCTGTGCGGCCCGATGCGAAGCGCGGCCCGACCCCGATCCTGCCGCCAACAATTCCACTGCCGCATTCGGAAGCCGCGTCGGTCACGGGCGGCTATGTCTATCGCGGTGAGAAACTGCCGGGCCTGGTCGGCAAGTACATTTTCGGCGATTGGGAAACGCGGCGCATGTGGGCCGCGACTTGGGACGGTGAGAAGGTCACCGAGCGAATCGACATCGTCGAGCCGACCGTACGGGTCGTCGCGTTCGCCGAGAACCATTCCGGTGAGCTGTACTTCATGGACTACGACGCCGGCACGATTCATCAACTCGTGAAGAATGACGTCGCTGATGTCGTGGGCGGAGAAAAATTCCCTCGCAAGCTGAGTGACACCGGCTTGTTCGATTCGGTCTCCCAGCAGCGTCCGGCCGACGGCGTCCTGCCGTTCGAGATCAACGTCGAAATGTGGGCCGACGGAGCAACTGCTCAACGCTGGATCGCGGTGCCCGGTGACGGGTCAATTCAGTGGCACAAGGAACCGGTGCAAGTCACGGGGTCGATGTTTAGCCGTAACCTCATCTTTCCAGACAACACCGTCGTCGCAAAGACGCTTTCGCTGGAAAAGGAACGCGGCAAGCCGGAGACGCGGCGGCACGTCGAAACGCAGTTGTTGCACTTCGACGGCAAGCGCTGGCGAGCGTACTCGTACCGCTGGAATGACGAGCAAACCGACGCCGAATTGGTTCCGGCCGAAGGCGAGCAATCGTCGATCGAGATTCTCGACGAACGAGCACCCGGCGGACGTCGCGAGCTGACGTGGTCGTTCCACGGCCGAGCTGCCTGCGCTCGCTGCCACAATCCGTGGGCGCAGTACACGCTGGCCTTCAACGTGCCGCAATTGAATCGCCAACGTAGCCAGCTTGTCGTTTCGCCTTCAGGCGGCCCAGAAACGCCGCCTGAAGGCGGGACAGCGGACCAACTCGCATGGTTGAGTCGCTCGCGGCTGATCGAAGCGAAGGACCAGCTCGATCCCGCGAGCCTTCCGTCGCTGGCGAATCCGCATGACGCCGCGAAAAGTTTGGACGCGCGGGCGCGGGCGTACTTGCAGGCGAATTGTGCTCACTGCCACCAGTT
>CAZPUJ010000562.1:0-26636 GCA_964589725.1 uncultured Planctomycetaceae bacterium | reverse complement strand
CTTGGTTTGCCCTCTCAACTTGAGCGCCTCCTGACCGCTCGTGGCGTCCCACACCTTCACCGTCTGATCCGAGCTAGCCGACGCCAGCCGTTGCCCGTCCGCGCTAAACGCCACGCTATTGACGCTGTCGGTGTGTCCTTTCAACGTGAGCGTCTCCTGACCGCTCGTCGCGTCCCACACCTTGACCGTCTGGTCGCCGCTTGCAGACGCCAGCCGTTTTCCGTCCGCGCTAAACGCCACGCTCGTGACCGTGCGGGTGTGCCCTTTCAACGTGAGCGTTTCCTGACCGCTCGTCGCGTCCCACACCTTCACCGTTTGATCAACGCTTGCGGACGCCAGCCGTTGCCCGTCCGGGCTAAACGCCACGCTCCTGACCGCGTTGGTGTGCCCTTTCAACGTGAGTGTCTCTTGACCGCTCGTGGCGTCCCACACCTTCACCGTCCCGAAAACGTCCGTCGACGCCAGCCGTTGTCCGTCCGCGCTAAACGCCACGCTCATGACTACGTTTGCGTGTCCTGTCAGTGTGAACAACTCCCGGATCCCGGCCATGTCCGACAGCTTGACGTCCGCGTTAGTCGCTGTTTTCGGATTGACGACTTGCGTGGGAAGGGACGATGAATCGGAAGGAGCAGAGGCGGTGGCAGAATCATCGATCTCGATCTCGACTACACGTTGGCGAATTTTGAGATTAGCGCCGATCAGCATGAAAACCGTAAGAACGAGGATCGTGTACCGAACCGTCTTTTTGAGGCGGCTTCCGCCTTCCGCTTTCTGTTGGATGCGGCTGTCACCGGACTCTGCCACCTCAGAGCTCCGCCCCTCGGTCTCTTCGCCGGACTTGAGGTCGGTCCCCGCGACTTGAGAGGCTGGCCCAAAGATCGAGCGCCACCAGTCGGTCTTTTCGCCGGACTTGAGGTCCGCTTCCGCGACTTGAATGGCTGGCGCCAAGATCGAGCGGACGGATTCTTCCTCGGCATCCGACAGTGGCGTCATGCGGCCGTCGTTGACCCACATGTTGAGCAGCGGCGTTTCTTCGAGCGGCGATTGCGAGGCGGTGACGAGATATCCCACCCAGGCTTGCAACTCGCGGTCGCCACTGTTCCACAGTTCCTGAAGCAACTTGGATTTCGACGGAGCCTCGAAGTCCCGCTTCGTGAACAGCAAGTTGTCTCCGTTGTCGTAATCCTTCCATAACCGCATTGCATCCGGCCGAGTCAGACAGCGCAATGTACAGGCAATGACCAAATGCGGAAAGCGGTCGATGTCCGGTGAGAACACGTTCTGCTTGGAACGCTGAGGATGTTGATAGCAGGGATGCCCGACCTCGCCGGGCGGTTGGTTGGCCAGAGACGGCACCCACATCCCGTCGTAGTCGATCAGTCGTAACGCGAGCTTGCCTTCGCTTGATCCGGGAACCAGCATCACGTTGCCGTGTTGCAGGTCTCCGTGAGCGACGCCGGCGCCGCGAAGCAGCGGCAGCATTTTCAACCACAGCGGAAAGAATGCCTTCAGAAACCCCGGCCTCGACAGATACTCCGTCACGAACTGCCGCAGAGTCAGCCCTTCGACCCAGTCCATCTTCACGACCGGATACCACTCGCCCCGAATTTTCATTCCCTGTTCGAGGTATTTGAACTCGACAGTGAACGGCAGCCGCGCCGCTTCGAGTTGCCGGCTGATCTCGCGATAGCGTTCATTCAACCGAGCCATCGGCCGCGTGAAGCATTTGACGGCCCACCGTTTTTCACCATCGCGTGAACGAAATTGGTACACGTCGGCGAAGTTGCCGGCACACGGCGGTTTCGGCAAACCGTTCTCCAGTATCGCCACTTCCGCAGCCTTCAGGTCCGGGTCTGAGCAGCAGACATCCGGCATCTGCACCGCTTCGAAATAGTCACTAGAGACGGGCCAGACGTTTGGCATGGTGGTCGCGGGCTCTCAATTCTTGCTGGCTCGAACGATGCTTCCGAGTGAGCGTCACCAAAAGATTCCAAAGCTCCGTCAAGCCGGAGCACTCCAAAGAGTCAGACTTCGATCATCACCAAGGTCACATCGTCGTCTCGTAACGCGAGCGAATCTCGCAGCCGCTCGATTTCTTCGAGCTGCTCCGGCGGAGAATCGTGGATGTCCAGAATCCGATTCACGGTTGGCCACGGCTCGCGCTGCGCGGTGGTCTCGGCCAGAAACCATTGGGCGGCGGCGTCCGTCATCATCAGGAAGCGGTCGCCCGGTTGCCACAATCCGTCGGCGTCTTGAGGCGGACGCTCCGCGCTTGGTGCGTGCGAACTCACGAGCTGCGGACGGTTGTGGAACGCGGTCGGGTCCGAGATCGGAAAGGACCGAAAAAGTTGGTCGCCTCGCCAGTGAAACAAACAGGCGTCTCCGACAGCGAGTGCTTGCCAGGTGTGATCCGGCCGTAGGCATAGCCCGATCAGGGTGGCTCCGGCTCCTTCGGGCAGCTTGTGTTCGGCGTACCACGGCAGGCTGACATCAGCGATTTCGCGCCACCATTGTTGGCGGATCGGCTTCAGCCAGTCAGCCCACTCGCCAGGCGAGGATGGAAAGATCGGGTCGGCCACGAAGCGTTCGGTCAGCAGCGTGGCCCAGCGTCCGGCGAAGAGGGTCTGCGTCGCTCCGTCCGCGACGGCGAAGCAGCCGGATTGTCCATCGCCCCACACCACGTCCTCGATCTCATCCGGCGAGAGACCTCGCTTTGGCGTTTGGTACGGACGCCATCGAAGAGGAGGCGTGAAGCCGCTGCTCATGGCGGGTTTGCTCCGACGGCGCCCATGGTTCCGAAATCCAAGAAGCGGATCATGGCGACCAAATCGGCGTTGAACACGAAGCCGCGTGATTGCGGTCCCACATCGAACTCTTCTTGCCGAGCCACCTCGACCAGCCGTGGCGGCAGCACACTCGACATGCGAAACAATTGCTTGGCGAACTCGTTCGGCAGGCCCTGTTCCTGTTCGGGAAACATGATCGGCGGCTCGTTCAATTCCGAGATGTGAGCAGTCCACATCAAGACCTGTCCGTCCGAAGAACGGAGTTCTTTCAACGCCAGCCCGGCGGCGGAAGGATCATCGTTGGCCTCTCCGTCCGTCAGGTTGATGACTTGTGGGGGAAAGCAATCGGGCCGGCGAGTCAGAAACTCGGAAACCCATTGGTGAGCCAGCTCCAAGGCTCCACGCATCGGCGTCCGACCGGAGGCGACCGGCTCGAACCAGACCGGAAACTTCACTTCTCGTTTGAGCAATCCACCCACGCCATCGTCCACCTGTTTTGTGCGGGTCTCGACACGCAGCGGATGTGAGGCGATGTCACCAATCGGCACCAAACCTCGCCCAGCGAGCGACCCGCCCAACACGGGCTGCACCTGCTGGCCATATCCGATCACGCCGATCTCCAAGTACTCGCGAATCCCATCGGCCCGACCGCATTTGATACACAGCGTCTGCAACAGCCGATTGATAGCGTCGGCGACTCCATCGGCTTTCTTTTTTCCCGGCTGAGCTCCGAAGCCCTTCGACATCGAGGAGGACTGATCCACCAAGAACACGATGCAGGACGGATTGTCGCGAGTGATTTGTGCTTCGTAGGCCATATGTCAGATCCCTCATCAAACGAACGTGTTCAAGCCAGAGCCATTCCTGACAAGAGTGGTTACAAAGTATCAACGCGATTCGCAGTCTGCACCCGTCAGGGAGTTTTGGCTTCTTCGGAGTCTGGAGTGGCTGATTAGTTTTGCCTGGATCCCCAAAAGAACCTCAAAGAAACGCACTACGCACACGGATTTGGAAACACACGGATGAAGACTGAACGATCCGTGGGCGAAGTGAGTGCGGCACCGCACTCTGACCTTCACTTTGTCTGCACTTTGAACACCTCTGCGATGCCTCAGAAAACCTGATCTCAAAACCAAACCAGAATGCGTCCGCCACTCAAGCGCCAGAAAAACCGATTTTTTTTTTTGTCGGCTCAACGGCGTGGATCGCGATTCGATGAAGAGAGAACTTAGCCTACAGCGCACTTTCGTGTTCCAGTCCCCTCTCCCGCGCGCATCGGGGGGAGAGGGTTAGGGGGCTTCGGAGTTGATTGGCGGCTGACGACGAACTGCTTTCATGAAAAGAGATTGCACTGCGAATAGAGGCGTTGGCACCGTTCGCCCCTCACCCTAGCCCTCTCCCCCGATGCGGGGGAGAGGGGACCGGAAATCCTCAAACGTGCGCTGTCGGATTAGCCGCCAGCCTCCTGGCGTTTCGCAATACAGAAGATGGACGCAGGCCGACACACTTGTTTTCCCGATTTCCGGCGGTTGCAATCATCTGGCGTACAGTGGGTTCTCAGGCTTCGATGATGCTCTGAGCGATGGGAGAGATGAATGACCGATCCCTTCATGCGAGTGGATGTGTCGCAAACCTCGCGAGACTTTCAGCCGGTGGCGCTGGAGCCGGGGTTGCCGATGCTGGATCGTTCCAACTCCAACGGGCAAACCTTGCGGAAATGGCTGGGAGCCTACGTCGCCGAACCAGAGCGTGTCGGCGATCGGGTCTCGTTCTTCGTGCGGAACGAGGAAGGTCGGCGGCTCGAAGAGGTCTTCTGCGTCCCGGTGAGCGACAAAGACCTCACGGGCGAACTCGCGAAAGAATTTTCGGAACTCAGGAAACGCATCGAAGCGGCCAAGCCGCAATCGTCCAACGAGCAACTCATCCATCGCGTGGTGCTCGGCCAGATTCGCGGGCTGTCCGACGAAGCCCAGGCCCGCGATCGACGTTGTTGCCTGTTCAAGTATCGGGACGGTCAAAAGAAGCTGCGCATGGTGTGGTGCCCCGGATATCGGCGGCGCGATCAAGAGTCGGTCTCGCCGCTGATTTGCACGCATTCAACATGCTCACACTTGTTTTTGCAGCGTCGCGATTCGGGAGCCAAGTGCCCGGTTTGCAGTAAGATCCGCGGTGACGATCCTCCCCCCCGACCACCTTGGAACTGGCGGCGTGCATTGAAGACGTTGGTTGCAGTCGTCTTCTTCGTGGCGCTGGGTGTGGGCGGTGCGTTCTGGTGGCAAAAGCAACAGCCTGCGGTCGGGCCGGGACCAGTCGCCGGGGCAAAGTCGCCGCTCAGCGTGGAGCCAGCCAGTTGGACGGGACCGGTCGGCAGCCAAGTGCCGTTTGTGATCAATCGTCATGACGAGAAAGGTTCCGAAGTCGTCACTGCGGCGGCGGCCGCGACGGTCGCGAATCCCAAAGTCCTGGCCGTGAAGCCGTATGAGAATATTGGCAAGGCTTTGAATCCAGGCAAAACGGAGGTCACGTTTTTTGTCGGCTCGCTGACGGTTCAGGCGAGTGTCACAGTCGAGCCACGCAGCAATCCCAACAAGCTGACGTTGCAACCGGAGAAGTTGGAACTCGGCGTCGGCACGACCGCCAACATCAAATTGATCGGTGAGTACGCCGATGGTCGCAAGGTGGACCTCACCGAGGACGCGGATTGGGGAGCTCGGCACGATGACAAGTTTTTCGTGCATCGCGGTCGCGTCGAGGGCGAAGAGGCCGGCACGGGAACGCTGCGAGTCCGCTATCGCGCCAACGAATCGGCCGAGGTCCTGGAAACCACCGCCGAAGTCACTGTCCGCGATCATCAATACAAGGCGCTGAAGTTGGCGATCGAACCGTCGTCGCCGAAGGTCGGAGAGCCCCTGCGCATCGTGGCCCTCGCAACGACCGAGGTGGGACAGGATGTTCCGGTGGGTGATGCCAAGGACTTGAAAGTCGAGGCCGTGCCTAAGGAGCGTGCGACCGTTCGCGGGACCGAGGTGACGACCTTGGCCGAGGGTGAGGTCAAGTTCACGGCGCAATTTCGCGGCTTGTCGGCAACCTTGGATGCGAAGATCGCCAAATCAGATTCCGCGCCTCGGACCTTGGAGGTTTCTCCTAAGACGCTGGACCTGAAAGTGGGCGAGGTCGCGAAGCTCAGCGTCTTGTCTGGTCAACCAACGGCGGTGAAGATCGCCTCGAAGCAGCCGCAGATTGTCGAAGTCGCGGCGGACGGCCGTCTGATTGGCCGCGGAATCGGCTCGGCCGAGATTGAAGTGAGAGATGGTGGCGAACCAGTCAAAGTCACCGCCACGGTGACGGTCGCCGAATGGAAGTCGATCGTCATCGAGCCGTCACGTCTCACGATACGATCGGATGAGTCCGCCACCGTCCGCGTCTTCGGCGTCATCGACGACGCCAACCGGATCGAATTGGCTCCTGATCAAGTGACTTGGGTCGCGTTGCCGCGTCCCGAGTTCGTCGAGTTCGACAAAGCCGCGATGCAACTCAAAGGACTGAAGTCGACCAGTGACCAACCGGAGCGTCTGACCGCGCGGAGCCTCAACCAGGAAGCGACGACCGACATTCAAGTGGTCGCACCACCGCTCACGTTGACGCTGTTGCCGGAAGGGTCGATCGAGATTCCACTGGGACAGAAGCGTGCGTTGCGAGTGCAAGCTCAATACGCCGGCGCGGCCGCCACCGATATTGCGGCCGAGCGTATCGAATGGTTGCAGTCGGCTCCCGAAGGTTTTGACATCAAGAAGAACGGTGAAATCCACGCACTGGGAGAAAACTTTCAAATCCGCGTGTCGGCGAAATACCAAGGGGCGACCTCCAATGAGCTGCGCGTCGCGTCCGTTCCCGCCACGCCGCTGAAGCTGCGTTTGACGGCGGATCCCGCGACGGTTGCCGTGGGTGGCGTTGGTCAGATTCATGTCACGGCGGAAGGACCAGCCGGACCAGTTTCGGTCAGTGAGGACGGGTTGCTGTTCGTTTCCGGTAAGTCCGACATCGTGCAAGTCGTCGACACGAGCGGGGCCTTTCGAGGAATCTCGCCCGGCACAGCTAGTGTGCGTGCCATGCACGTCGCGGCTAAAGAAGGAGCCGACGTCTCGATCACGGTGACAGCTCCGATACCGGAAGTCGTGGCCAAGCCGGCCAGCGTGCGGTTGGTCTCGCGCGAAGCTCAGCCCATTCAGCTTCCGCTGGAAGCGGAGTTCTCCGATTGGCGTGTCGAAGCGGTGGCCGCCGACGGTAAGGTGACGGACGTTTCGCGCAAGGCGACGTTGGAATTGGATGGCGATCCCACCAAGGCCGCCGCCGCGATCCGCGACGGGCGTATTGTCGGAGTTCGTCCCGGTGAAGCGATGATTCAAGCGTCGTATGCCGGTGTTCGCTCAACCGAGGGCTTGCGACTGCAAATCACCAGCGCCTTGGAGATTGATGAAATCCGCGTTTCACCCGCGCGAGTCAGCTTGGTGGTCGGAGAGTCCGCCAGCTTGCAAGCGGTGGGATTCAAGGCGGGCAAAAGTGTCGGCGCGATCGCGAATCGTTCGGAATTGGTTTGGAAGGCGAAAGATGACGGCCCGATTCAGCTCGACGGCCCGTCCGTATACGCGAAGAGTCCGGGTGAGACGAGCGTCACGGCTCAGCTTGGTCCCGCCGTCTCGCAGCCGATCACCGTGACTGTGTTGGCGCCGACGGATGTAGGACGAAGCCCGGCGGCGGTCGGTCCGTTGACAGTCACGCCGTCACAATTGCGATTAAAGGCGGGTGAGGTGGTGCATTTGGGGACCGACGTCTCGGTGAAGCGTGGCGAGACGGACTTCAGCCAGCAATGCGAGGTCGTTCCGGCGTCCACGCGGATCGTGGCATTTGACGAGTCGAACCGGTTGTTGCAGGCCGTCTCGCCCGGTCGCACACGCGTGACATTCACCGTCCGCGATCAAGCCGCCATCCTGGACATCGAAGTGCGTCCGGAAGACGTCGCGCCGGCGGACTCCAAAGTCATCATCGAGCCGGCCACGGGGCGATTGGCGATCGGCGAACGTTTGCCGCTACGAGTCTTCGTCGTGACTCCCGACGGCCAGCGCCAGTCGGTCACGGCCGCATTCAGTTCCAAGAACTCCGACGTGGCGAGCATCACAGAGTCCGCGCTGCAAGGACTCACCGCAGGCGAGGCGACCGTCGAAGCGCGTGTGCCGGGCATCGACTCGCCCGGCCAAGCGGTCTTCCAAGTCGAGCAGTTGGAGATTCAAAAATTGGTCTTCAGCCCCGCCGTGCTGACTATGTCCGCCGGACAGCGGAAGCACTTCGTGGTCGAAGCCATCACACCCAACGGTCGCAAGAAACTCGGCGACGATTCCGACTTGAAGCTGACCATGACGGAGTCCGGTGGCAAAGTCGTCGAACTCTCCGCCCCCAGCCGAGAACTGCTGGGATTGGAACCCGGCAAAGCCGCCGTGGTCGCCACCTGGAAAGGACAAATGGAAACGAAGCTGCCCATCACCGTTCAGGCGGACCCGATTCAGGAACTGGTCATTGAGCCGGATGACGCCTTGGTGGCCGAGGGGGAGAGCCTCGACTTTCAAGTCTTCGCACGGCGCAGCGGTCGCTTGCAGCCGTTGCAAGCCGACGACGGCGTTGAATTGCGAGTCGCTAATCCCGTGCTCGCCCAGCCCGACCGCACGGAACTTCGCGTTACCGGATTGCAGACGGGCAAGACTCAAGTCGCGGTGCGGTTCGGTTCGCGCCGCGCCGTCGCACAATTGACCGTCACGCCTCGACCGCAGCCCCCCGCTCCACCCCCCTCGGCGGTCTCATTGCGGTTCATTCCCGATTTCCGGCAAATGGACTTGGGCTACCCGGGCGATGGCGTCCGAGTGGTGCGTGTGCTCGCCGACGGAACCGAACAAGACGTGGATCACCTGGTCACGCTCACTCCTCGCGAGGAAGGCATCGTGTCCATAGATCCGACGGCCTCCGGCCCGGTCGTCCGTCCCAAAAAGGTTGGACAGACGCAGATTGACGCGACGCTTGAAGACCTGAAAACGCGGAAGCCATTGCTCGTCGAAGTCGCCAAGCGAATCCCTCGGCAACACCAAATCCGAGTGCGTCCCTCGTCGTTGACGTTGACGTTGGGCGAGACCGGCAGCTTTGCGCGGGTCGAAATTCTTCCCGCTGCGGGTGGCTCGCCAATTCCGGTCGCGTTCAAGGTCACGGCGACTCCCAACAAGACGATCGAGATTCTGCCGAGCGGTAGCATTCGTGGCCTCGCGCCGGGACAAGCCGCGGCTACCATCACCGCTGTCGACCCGCAAGGGAAGTACGACGGCATGGCGACCTCCGCCACCGTGGAAGTGGTTGATCCCGATGCGCAACAAGACAAGTCTCGCGGGACCGCTCCCGCCGCGCCGCAATTGGTGATTCAAGGAGCCAGCGAAACCACCGTCGGAGCCGAGGTTCCGCTGCGCGTGGAGTCGGTTTTGGGAGACCACGCCGACGACGTCACCAGCCAAGCCCAATTGGTGCTGGTTGCTGGCGAGGAACAATTGGCCGAAATCCGACCCGGTGCCGCGATCTTTGCGAAGTCTCCGGGCCGTATCTCCGTGCAAGCTCGCTGGAATGATCAGACTTCCGCGCCACACGAGATTCTGATTCGGCCGCTCGACAAGGAGTTCGAGCGTTTGGAACTCGACCTGGACCGCCGCCGTTTGGGGGTCAGCGAAGCTCGCAGTTATCAGCTTTGGGGATATCCGCGCGGTGGCGGCTCGCGCCAAGACCTGACTCGCTTGGTCACCACTGAGGAATCTGCCGAACCCACTCGTCCGCGCATGCGTCTGCAAATGATGGAACCGAATCCAGGAACGCAGGTGGTCTCGCACAAGCCGGGAACTTTGACTGGTCGCCTGCCGGGCCGCTTCAAACTTCAAGCTCGTCTCGGTGAGAAACTCTCGACAGATGAAATCACGCTGGAGGTCGTCGGCACCGACGATAGGCCGGAACGAATGCGTGTCGAGCCGGAACAACTTCAATTGCTTGCCGGCGAGACCACGCCGCATTTGAAAGTGCTGGTCGCCTCGCAAGGCGATCGAAATTTCCGCGCTCTCGATCCCGCGCTGGTCGAGATCAGCGCCTTGAATCCCGATATCCTGAAACCGGGCGAGACCGGACAATTCCTGGCGGTTCGGCCCGGACAGACGACTATCAAGGTCGCCTTTCAGGGACTGGAACAAGACGTTCCGGTCACGGTGAAATTCAATCCGTTCGCCAGTATCGTCGTCGGGCCGAACCCCAAGTTCGCCGAGTCCACCATGACCGTCGATTTGAAAGTCACCGCCAACACGTCGGACGCCGAACTGGAATACCGCACGGCTCTGCCCAACGCGGAAGGCCGCGCCGGTTCGGCCACAACCTGGACTCGTGCGGAACGGGACGGCGATCAACTGTCGGTCAATCTCCGCAGCCCCCGCATCCCGTTGTTGCGCGGACAGAATCATTACTCCATCCTGATCGAGGCCAAGCATCTGAAAACGGGCACCGTTGAACGGCATCCCTTCCCGTTCAAGATCGTGTCCACCTCCGGTGCAGCGAAGCCGGCGGAATCGAAATGAGAAATCGCTTGATCGGTGAGCGGGGGGTGTCAGCCTCCCTCCCGGTTGGCTTGATTTGGGACTCCGGATTACCGGGGGGCTGACACCCCCCGCTCGCCAGAAGTCAGCAGGTACGACGAGAGCTACTTTTCGGAGTGAAAACATGGCGTTTCCTGATGATCGCGATCGCGAGTTATTGCGTACCGCCGCCAAGGTGCAGGTGGCTGCTGAAGACCTAATCGACTGGATGAGCCAGTGCAAACAGGCTCGCCAGCAGCAAGACCTTGGTCCCATCTCGGCGACGGACGAGTTCCAATTGCTCAACCTACGACGCTCCGCCGGGAATCTGTTGCGCTCGTCGAAGGTGCCGGTTTCCGCCGCCGTGTATGGGCCGTCGCAGGTTGGCAAGAGTCTTTTTGTCGGCCGCGTGCTCCGTCCTGCCGATCCGCGTTTCAGCCCGCTCGGCCGCGACGAAAATTTGGGGCCACCCGCGTATTTCTCGAATTTGAGCTTCGATCTCGACCTGAATCCACAGAGCCTTGATTTCGAGGCGACTGCCATCGTCACACGCTTCACGACCAAGGACCGCTTCGACGAGACCGTCCCACCGAAGTACCCCGTTCTCGTCCGCGGTCTATCGCGTGCCGAGTGGTTGCGTGTTCTGTCGCGTGGCTTTCAGTCGGAATGCAACATGCCGCGTGAGGAGATTTGGCAGGATGCTCAAGTCGAAAAATTGATGGAGGAGCAGTCCGGATTATTTCGTGCCGATGAGGTCGACCGGGAATGGCGCATGGACTTGCTGGATGCCTACTCGTATCTGCGGCGTTTGGAACCGTTGCGATATCGAACCAACGAGTCCATGTTCAACGGCCTGCTCAGCCGCTACCCGATGTCCGCCGATGGATACGTGCAAGTGGCGGCGCGATTGTGTTGGAACAGTTGGCCTTCCATCACGGGTTTGTTCAATCGCATTCAGAAATTCCTCGACATGACGCGGCAGCACGGCCGAGAGGGGATCGCCTGTCACTGGGGCGCGGTTCGATTCCTGCTCGACAGCCAGCGGACGATGGAACATAAAAACGAGCGCTCGGCGATTCTGCCGGAGATCTCCTGGAATGACCTCGTCGATCGGGTCGAAGACGGCTGGTTTGTCCTGGACTATTGCCCCGGACAAGGCCCTCCGAAGCAAGATCTCGCGACCATTCAATCGGCGATGCTGGAATTGGTGGTTCCCGTTTTACCGGATCGCCTGAATGCCGAATGGCGTCAGGTTTTGGAACAGATTGATTTTCTCGACATTCCGGGTCTGCGGAATACGGGAAAAGGCAGCGAAGTCGGATTGCTCGATTCAGCGGACTCGCTCAAAGATCAGATGACGATCGTCAAACGCGGCAAAGTCTTTTATCTGTTCGAGCGCTACATTGAGGAGATGCAGATTCAAACGTTGCTGCTGTTGATTCGTCACGGGAATGTGGAGGTCCGCGGACAACTGAAGCAGTACGTCGATCAATGGGGCCGCACGCGATACGGCCGGGAAAGTTGGCCGACGAAGGTGCATGACGATCCTCCCGCATTCTTCATAGGAATGACCAGGATCGACCGTCAGTTCACCGACACCGAGCAGACTCCGACAAGTAAACTTTACGACAACCGCCTGGATGAAATTGAGGGGACACTTCCGGAGGTCATGCGGGCGTTCGGCGGCGAGAACGCGCCGTTCACCAACATCTATCCGATTCGATATCCGGGAACATGGGATTTCGATGCGGCCACTCGCCGAACGCTCGACGAGACAAAATGGGAGTTGGCACGGCAGGCGTTTTTGGAATCCAGCATGGTCCAGACCTACGTCGCCAACGCCGCCGTGAAGTGGCAGGCGATCATGCAGGACGGCGACGGCGGCGCATCATTGATCGCCGCGGCGTTTCGCAAGTGCACATCGGCGCTCCGCAAGCAGGATGAGCTGGCGAAGGCGATCGCTGAGACGCGGATCAGTTTGGGCAACTTGGCGCGCGGCTGGGCCGTTGATCCCAATGCGAACTTGGACCGCGAGCGGCGGATCGACTCGGCGAACCAAGTCTTGAACTGGTGCTTCGGCGACGAACAATTGGTCTATGCGCGCGTGTCCGCGCTGCAGCAGGTGCTGTGTTTTGAGCCCGGCGAAGTGGTGTATCTCGCCGACCTGGCGGACATGAACCAAGTCACGAAACAACGTCCTGAGCCGCTTGATCGTCGACTGCGCCGCGAGTTGCCCGCTTTTCTGATGGGTTGGGCCAGGCTCATGACGCCGGACCGTTGGCGACAACACACCGAGACGAACGATCACGCCGGAGACTGGCTCAAGCCGGAATCGCTAGCGACGTTTTCTCGATATCTCGCCGAATACCTCTGTACGGAGTCCGTGCTGGAGCCGCTCGCCGAGCGATTACTCAAGATCGTTTCGCTGCAAAACAAAGACGAGATTGCTCGTAAGAACGCGCGCCGCAAGTTTACGCGGCTGATCCTCAATGATTTCGTGATGAACCCCGGCCCGGATGTCAGCGCTCTGAGCCAAGCTGGTGACCAGAAGAGCGACCGCGATTACGGCTTGATGACTCCGTTCGTGCATCGTTGGCGTTCTCGGTTGCCAGAGGCGCTCGCGTCGGCCGCCGGAACCAACGTGGGAATTCCTCCCGGTAACTCGGAGCTGCACGAATGGCTGTCGGACTTTAAGGCACAGTTCCCGGAAACTTGATGTCTGCTCACGCGAATTATTCATGGCTTCGTAGCCAAGCTCGCCAGAGCTTGGGATCTTGTTTCGAGTTGCACCCAATCTCTGGCGAGATTGGCTACGGCACCCTGCCAACTTTTCGCGAGGCAGTCGCCTCGGCCTTCACCAAGAGCGTTGACCATGCATGAAATCTTCGCCAACACCGGAGTGCAATACGTCTGCGAGCCGTTGCGGCCCGGAACTCGATTTGCCTCGTCAACGATCGGCTTGGGATGGCAAACGTGCGAACTTCAGGACGGGAACGCACGCCGACAATTGCATTATGTCCAATGGCGGATCACGGCTGGCAAACTGTTCGTGGCGGTGGACACGACCTGTGGCGATCCGGAGCGGGGCTACTTTTGCAGCATCGACACACTCGCCGGTGATTTTCCGCTGACGATCGCGGGACTGCTGGACCTGGAAGGGAAACCGCTGAATGGCCTGCCGCGCGTGGACATCACCATCCGGCCGCCGACGGGAGGCAGCGAGTCGGCTCAGGCGGTCCACATGGTCGTGGACTTCGGCAATTCTCGCACCGGCGTGTTGTTGATCGAACCGCGGAAAGGCGAGACACCCAAGATGGAGCCGTTCGAACTGGTGAACCGGCATCAGCTCGACGCTTGGGACGAGAAGGGCGAGTTCCACAAACGGCATTCATCACGCTGGTTCAGTTCCCGTACGAATTGGTGCATGGCTCCGTATCTGCGGCCGCCGCGTTTGGAAATCAACGTTCCCAAAGACGGGGCACCGCGCCGGACTGGGTTCTTCGGCGGTGGCAAGAAGTCTGACGGCACGACGCAGTTCTTCACTCCCAGATTGTTTCAAGACCTTTCCGCAGTACGTCTAGGGCTGGAGGCCGAAATCGTCGCGCAGTCTGTTCGGGCCGAGGGGGACATTTTGCTCGGACTCAGCTCGCCGAAGCGATACCTCTGGGCGGACGACGAAGGCTGGCTGGAGGGCGACGTGTGGCGCATGGCGGATCCCGACGATCGTTGCCTGACGCGCAGTTATGTCGCGCTCTTGCAAGGTCCGCTGATTCGCTATCTGGCGGAAGAGGATCCTGATGAGTTGGTCTTACCAGACCCAGCACTGACGCAAATCTCTGAAGAAGAGCTCGCTCGTGAAGTGCCGCTGAAGCCTCGGCACGCGCCGCGAATCATGATGGTGGCCGCGTTGTACGAATTATTGGCTCAAGCCTACACCTACGTGAACTCCACCGCGTACCGCGCGATGTTGGGCAATCCCGAACGCCATCGCGAAATCCGCAGTCTTTCGCTGTCTTTCCCCAGCGGGATGATTCAGTCGGAACGCGAATGCTTTCAGAAACAAACGGATAAAGCGGTGAGCCTGTTCGCCGCGACGCTCGGACGCAGCCAAACGCAACCTCCGGCCGCGACGCTCAGCATCGACGAGGCCAGTGCCGTCCATTTGACGTACATCTGGAGCGAGTTACAGATGCTGAATCGCGACGCGCGGCTGTGGTTCGAGTGCGTCGGTCGCGAGCGTCAACCAGCATCCGAAGCATCCGAATCGACTCCGGTGATGATGCAATCGGCGAAAACTCCCACGCAGCGGCCGGCACTGACGGCACGCCGCCCGCCAAGTCGCGCGGCTCGGACCGAGCCTTCCGACACCGAGAAACGCGAAGTCCGCGTTGCCTGCATCGACATCGGTGGCGGCACTTCCGACCTGATGATTGCGCGCTACACCCACACCGGCGGCGTCGTGGACCGCATTGACGGCGAGGTTCTCCATCGTGACGGCATCTCGTTGGCGGGCGATCAATTGGTCAAGCGGCTGCTGGAACGGATCATCGTGCCGCACTTCGCCGAGCAGATCGGATTCGGGCCGGACGAGGTGGCTCGTTTGTTCGGACCCGAACTACCGACCAACCGCTCGTTCCGCGCGCAGCGCATCAGTTGGATGAACCGCTTGTTCGTGCCGCTCGCACAGGCCTACATCCAGCACGCGGTCGATGACAACATGTCGGAGCCGATCACTCACCACGACGGGGAGCTGGTTTCCCAGGAGGTGGTGGATTCGCTGCAAGCCACGATCAACAAGATCTATCAGGCGGGCATGTTCGACGTCCGCCAATCACTGGAGCTGTACTATAAACCCGATCGGTTCGAAGAGGTTGTCCACGAGGTATTCGACGAGCTGTTGTTCGATTTTTGCGAACGGATCACTCGGTTCGACGTCGACATCGTGTTGCTCGCCGGTCAGCCGACCAAGCTGCGTTACTTGCAGGACCGAGTTCGCATGTATTTGCCGCTGACGATGTCGCGTGTCGTGCCGATGCATAACTACTACGCCGGCACCTGGTATCCGTATCAAGACCAGCAAGCCGGACAACTGGGGGTCATCGGCGATCCGAAGAGTGCCGTGGTCGTCGGTGCGGCCATTCAAACTCTGATGCACGAAGGGTTATTGGGCAATATCCGTTTTCAGATGCGAGACGCGACGCATTCCGGCCAAGCGGGAGCGGGCGGCACCACGAACCAGAACAATTATTTCTGGGGGGTGATGACCGAGGGCACCTCGCGAATCCGCGACAAAAAAGTGCTGTTCCAGCCAGACGACACGCTGTCGCGTTTCGAGTTACCCGTGGTCGCGGAGCGAGTTCTAGTCGGTCGCCGAAAAAGCCACAGTCCCCACGCCGAAGCCTCGCCGGTATGGCTGCTGAAGATCGACAAGGGTCGCCGGCATGGTCCCATCGACGTCACCGCCACCATCGAGCGAGTCCGTCCCTCCGGTACCAATGAGGAAACTCTGAAGCTGGTCGGGGTCTCCGGTTTGATTGCCGGGCAGGAGGCGATCATGGACGGACCCGAGGCGAATGTCTCCTTCAAATGGCAAACATTGGCGGATGAGCGTTATTACCTCGACACGGGAGCGTTGGACAACATCGACGGCATCGGGACAGGTACGAGATGACCGTCCGCGGGACAACGTACGCCGGCGAACAGGGGGCTGACACCGCCCCGCTCGGTTGTCTCAGACTTGGCCGCGCGGAATCCGTTAGTGGCGAGACTACTTCAATGCGGAGTTCGTGATGGACGAAACTTCTTCCGATGGATCAGTTGTGACCCCGGTCGCGACGAATGCCGCTCCGCTCGGCAACACGGCGGCCCGCTATGAGGAGGACTCGGCTCCAGCGCCGGATCACTCCCGTTTTTACGATTTGAAGCAACAGCTCCAGACGCTGCGTCAACGTGCTCAGGCGGCGGGGAAACTCATCTCGGAATACTTGCATCGTCTGCGGCATTCGGGAGAAGAATCGTCGAAGTCCGAAGAGGCCGTCAACGACCTGACGAAGACCTTGAAAGAAATCAATCTGCATCAGGATTCGCTGGAATCGCTGCTGCTCGAGTCATTTCCCGAAGGAGGACCATCGATCATCGCCGGATCCTCCTGGAGCGAATGCGACAGTATGCCTGCCTGGGCGATCCAGTTTCAGTCGGCTGTCTTGGATCGTCTGACGGGAATCGAAGCTCAACTTCAGACCCAAATGGACCGCCTGGAAACCAAGACCGCCACATCGGACCAATCTGGTCGGGACGGAGAACTCGCTTCCAGAAAACGCGATGATGATTCGGACGCAATCGTTCTACTCCGTTCGCCAGCAGTCTTGCTCGATGAATCGGGCCAGGCTTGGTTGCACGCTTTGCTTGGCTCCGAGTTGTGCGCCGACGAACGGCTGACGGCGTCGGTCAATTGGCTGGAGTCTGGTGTGCTGGCGAACAATCCCGACGCCTTGTTCTTGATCGGTCAATTGTTGGTGTTCCGTTTCACGAACTCCGACCGCAAGCCGCCGCTGCTGAAAGAGGTGGGCGAAGCGTTCTACCGCTGTTTTCCCAAGACCTGTGACGATCAGAACCTGTTCGAGGAGACCCTGGCGGAGTGGCTGCGGCGACAGTGTGACGCTGCCGGCCTGCCGAATACGATTGAGTTGGTTCATCCCGGCGAGCGTTACGATCCCAATAAGCACGCGCCGGTGGAGCGTGGTGGTGTGGAAATCGTGTCGGTGCTGGGTTGGGTCGTTCTGCGTGATGGCGGCCGAGTTTTTTCCAAAGCCGCCGTTCAAACCTGTTGACCCTCCGCCAACGCGTTGGCCTAAGTGGCCCCGCAGAGAAAGTCATGTAGCCACGCTCGCCAGAGCGTGGGTTTTCCCCGAAAATGCCCACGCTCTTGGCGAGCGTGGCTACCCAGAGATCAATGCGGGTCCATTTAGCGATGTCCACGACAATTCATCTCTCGTTTTCCTGTTCGGTTTGCTCGCAAGTCATCAAAGGTGACTACGAAGAGGACGACTTCGATTATCCCGTCTATTGTCCGCGGTGCGGTCGGCAGAACCAGATACCACGTCCCGACTCAATGGTCGCCGCCGGTCCCAGCCGCGTTGCCGACGCGACCACCGGCAGCCTGAATGCTGGCCGTCCGGACTCAACGGTCGCTGCCGCAGCCAGTCGCGTTGCCTGGCGATTTCGACCAACGGCGAGCGAGCGACCGGTCGTGCCGCTCCGCAATTGTGTGGCGGTGGACGGACAAGGCCGATTGATCGCGGCACTGGGTGCGGAGTTGGTCTGTTTGGTTCCGAGCGACACGAGGTGCGAAATCGCGTGGAAGTTCTCGGCCGCGGATCTGATTCCTGGCTCGCCGGTGATCGGGCCGGACGGAACCTGCTTCGCACATTCCAGCGATGGGATGTTGCACGCGATCGACACCGATGGTCGTCCAGTGCGAGCGCCAACCAAAGTCGGCCCGGCGTTGGGTTGGGCAACTCCGCTGGTCGATGCCGCCAGCCGTGTTTGGGTCAGTGCCTCCGCGGGAGGTCTCCTTCGCGTCGACGCCTCCGGTCAAACGGCTGCGCGGTCCTTCTTGCGAAGTCCCTGCCGGTTCGATTGCACGGGAGTCCTGACCGGTGATGTCTTGTATCTCGGAGCCGAGGACCAGTTTCTCCACGCGATCAGCCTGACGGGAGAGCGTGGCCGTGAGCTGTGGAACCAGTCCGACAAAATTGGGCTCACCGGATGGTACATCAACTCCGCAGTGATTCTTGCCGATGGCCCGATTGTCCTCGCGGTCAGTCGTGACGACCAAGTTTACGCTTTTGAACCAACTGGGAAGCTCTGTTGGCAAACATCGTTGGGTGGTCGTGCGATGGGCAATCCCGTGCTGACCCCCGACGGATGCGTGGTCATCGGGCTGAGCGTTGCAACGGGCGGAACGGCCACCGTGACCGGACGGCTCGTTGCGATCGCTGTGAAAACCGGCCAATTCGCTTGGCGACGAGAATTTGACAGCCCTCTGGAGTCCACTCCCGTGGTGGGTGACTCCGGTGAGATTTACGTGGGAGACAACTCCGGCGCAATTCACGGCTTGGACTTGCGCGGGGAGCGATTGTGGACGGAGCCGGCCGGATGTGGAGTTCGCTCGGCCGGGACGCTGTTGCCGAGCGGGCAGGTGGTCTTTGGACTCGACGACGGCAGCCTGATGGCCATGCATTGCCAGTCTCGTGGACTTGCGGTTGGGTGGCCCAAGTTACTGGGCACGCTCGCGAACCGGTGTCCGACGTCTTCAGAAAATTCAGGCGGTGATTCACCGTCGCCTCCGACCAACGCTGAGATCGGCTGAGAAACATCATGATCGAACGAGCGTGCGAAAGCGTGGGGATCGACTTGGGAACGACGTTCTCGTCGATGGCGTATTTGGACGCCAAATTGATCCCGCAGATGGTGATGGACACGTCCGGCAAGTCGGTCATTCCCAGCGTGGTCATGTTCGATGACGAAGAAATTCTCGTCGGCGACATGGCGCTGGATCAGTCGGTGCAGGCTCCCGAACGAGTCGTGCAGTTCATCAAGGTCCACATGGGCGAGGATTGGCGCAAGGAGTTCAACGGTCACACCTACACGCCGGAGTCCGTGTCGGCGATCATCCTTGGCCATCTCGTGAAGGAGGCCGAGAAGCAAAACTTCGGTCCGGTGAAAAGCGCGGTGATCACGGTCCCGGCGTACTTCAACGAAAAGCGCCGCCGCGCGACTCAACAGGCTGGGGAGATCGCCGGCCTGAAAGTGATCGGCACGCTGAACGAGCCGATGGCGGCGACGCTCGCCTATGGGCTGCATCAGCAACCGCAAGAGCAAACGATCATGGTCTACGACCTGGGCGGCGGCACCTTCGATGTCACCGTCGTCCGCATTTCGCCGAATGAGATTGTGGAGCTGGCCACCAGCGGCAATCGCCAGCTCGGTGGCAAAGACTGGGACCAGGCGTTAATCGACCATGTCGCCGCCGATTTTCAACGGTTTCACGGTTTCGATCCCCGCCGGAATTCCGATGGCCAAACGAATTTTCAGGCCGCGCAAGAGTTGTTGTTGGTCTGCGAAAAAGCCAAACGGCAATTGAGTGTCAGGAAACAAACCAAAATCTCCTGTTCGGCACTCGACAAGTCCCATCAAACGGAACTTTCGCGCACCTTGTTTGAAGAGCTCACTGTGGACTTGCTGCATTCCACCAAGCTCACGACGGAACTCGCGTTGGAAGAGGCGAAGCTGAGTTGGTCGCAAATGGACCGCATCGTGCTGGTGGGCGGCTCGACGCTGATGCCGGCCGTCCACGCGATGCTGGAAAAGGTGTCGGGCAAGAAGCCGGAATTCGGCGTCAATCCGGTGATTGCGGTGGCGCTTGGAGCCGCCGTCTACTCGTATATGCGGGAGACCGATCAGGGCCTCACACTGGTGGAAAAGAATCGCACCGGCATCACGTTCGTCACGGCCCACGCCGTGGGGCTGCGAGTCCGCGACGAATCGGGAACTGGTTGGAAGAACTCCGTGTTGATTCCCAAGAACTCACGAGTGCCTGCCACCGCCACCAAACGCTTCAAGTGCGCGGAGGAAATCAACGAGCACACAGTCATCAAGATCGAGATCACTCAAGGCGATGCCGAGGACGCCGATCTCGCGGAAGTCTTGGGCGAGGCCTCGATCGAGGGCTTCCCGCGCAACGAGCCGCCCGGCCAACCCGTCGATGTCCTGATGGAGTTCGACCGCCAAGGCCGATTGCACATGAAAGCCATCTACGCCAACACGGGACAAGAAGTTCACATGTCGCTGGAAGTCGCCGGCGGACTCCGTGAAGAAGAGGTTCGTCAACAACACGAGCATCTCAAAAAAGTCGGCTTCCTCGCGGAAAGCGGGTAAAGCCCCCCAGCCGGAAGCCCGACGAATCATCTTCACAAAAAAGCATTGAGCCAATCCTCGACGCATCAGACCGGAGGATCGTCTCATACGCGGACGGTCGGCGAGGGAATGGGATTTCCATCCATCGGCAGCCATACTGACGCCTTGTGTCCTTTCGCGACATGCCGATAAACTCTGAGATTCAGCTCGTATGATTGTTCCATTTGGTGACAAGGTTGATTGATGTCGGAAAAACGCTACAGCATGAATGCCGGTCGCACGACCAAGCAGGGGCAACAGATCAATGTGGGCAAGGATGGGGCGGAGTATCTAGCCATCGTCAACACGATCCACATGAACGCAGCCGATATGAAGGATGAGGGCATCACAGCCGGCTCGAACGTGCGAGTGAAGTCGGAGCAAGGCGAGGCCACGTTTCTCTGCCAGGAAGGAAAAGTCCCGCCAGGCATGATCTTCGTTCCGTATGGACCGCCGACGTGTCGCCTGATGGGACAAGTCACCGATGGTACGGGAATGCCCACCTCGAAAGGCTGGGAAGTGGAAGTTGAGCCGATTGCTTCCTGAACGCCAAAGATTCTGCCGGGTTCTGCCCGATGCAGTGATCGTCGAAGGGAGAAACTCATGAATTCGATATTGATTCCACAAGACGGCGAGCTTGAATTTGTCGGCCAGCGGTCGCAAGAGGCTTCGGCCGATCAGGTGCTGGCTTGGGAAATGATCGAAAACGGGCGGTACATGCCGCGACGCATTTGTGGAAGCTTCCCTGGCCGGGAACTGGGTTGAACTTTCTTAGTTCCGCCCGGTCCGGGCGGTCAGACTCCTGAATGAATCGAGGCAACCATGACTTTGAACGTGGTGAAGAACGCGACGTGTACCTTCTGCGGCTGCGTGTGCGACGACATCGAACTGCACGCCGAAGGTGACAAGATCGTCAAGACGAAGGCCGCTTGCAGTTTGGGCGCTTCGTGGTTTCTCAATCACACGGCCGAGCGGCTGTATCCCGACGCGCTGATCGACGGCAAAGTGGCTTCGGTGGATGACGCCATCGAAGCGGCGGCCGAGTTTCTCTATCAGGCCCACATGCCACTGGTTTATGGTCTGAGCAACGTCACCTGCGAAGCTCAGCGCGAGGCGGTGTCACTCGCCGAAAAAATCGGTGCGGTGATCGACAGTCATACCTCGTTGTGACACGGGCCAACGGAAATCGCCGCCCAGTTGGGTGGCAAGGTCTCATGCACGCTTGGCGAGGTGAAAAATCGAGCGGACCTCATCATTTACTGGGGGGGCAATCCGGCTGAATGTCATCCGCGGCACTTCACGAAATACACGATCATGCAAAAGGGCAAGTTCGTGCCGGAGGGCCGCAAAGGGCGGACGATGGTGCTCGTGGACATCCGTGAAACGATGAGCGTTAAAGCAGCGGATATCTTCTTGCAGGTTCGTCCGAGCAAGGATTTTGAAGTCGTCACCGCGCTGCGAGCGATCGTGAAGGGGCAGCGGGTCAATCCCGAACTCGTCGCGGAGACGGGATTAAAGCTCGAGCAATTGCAGGACTTGTCCGACCGCATGAAGCGCTGCAAGTTCGGCGTGATTTTCTTCGGAATGGGCCTGTCGATGACGCGCGGCAAGCATATGAACTCGGCGTCCGTGCTGACGCTGGCGGCCGAAATGAACGCCTTCACGAAGTTCGTCGCGATGCCGATGCGCGGTCACGGCAACGTCGCTGGAGCCGACATGGTTCTGCGCTGGACGACCGGGTATCCGTTCGGAGTCAACCTCTGCCGAGGCTTCCCACGATTCAATCCGGGTGAGTTCTCGACCGTGGACTTGTTGGTGCGCGGCGACATCGACGCGGCGCTCGTGCTGGGAGCCGACCCCGGCGCGACGATGCCTCAACCGGGCATCGACACCCTCGCGCGCGTGCCGACTATCGTGCTCGATCCGAAAGTCACTCACACCAGCAAGCTGGCTCGTGTGCATATCACGACCGCCGTGACAGGAATCAGCACGCCAGGAACCGCCTACCGCATGGACGAAGTGCCGCTGCCGCTGCGTCCGGCGCTCAAATCGCCGTATCCCAGCGATGAAGAGGTCGTGCGGCGGATCATCGCCGCCGTCGATAAGAAAGCGCCATGGCTGCCTCGAGCGGAAGCGGTCGCGTCGGGAGTGGCATAGGTCGTACATTGTTTGTGGGAGATCAATCGAGATGCCTGCTGTCGCCACAAAGCCTTCAACAGCGATTCGGCTCGCCGATCTCAGCCGTCGGTATCGTCGTGGACGAGACCCTATTGAACTTGTCCCCAATCAAGGCCGTTGGTCTGAAGACGAGTACCTCGATCTTGATGAGGGTTGCTTGCTGGAGTTCACTCAAGGAATCGTCGAGGTGCTTCCGATGCCAACGGCGACTCACCAGCGACTGGTGATTTGGTTGTGCGGAAAAATGAGTTCCTTCGTGCAATCGCGACGCTTGGGGGAAGTGCTCGTCGCACCGCTTCCAGTCCGAATCGGTTCGGCCAAGTATCGCGAGCCGGACATCGCGTTTCTGGCGGACGAGCACGAAGATTGGGACGAAGACAAGTTTTGGGATGGTGCTGACTTGGTCGTGGAAGTGGTCAGTGACGACGATCCGAAACGCGATCTGGGGCAGAAACGGAAAGAATACGCTCGCGCAGGCATCACCGAATACTGGATCGTCCAACCGCGCGAATCCGTCGTCTCCGTGCTAAATCTCAAAGTCCGTTCGTATCAGGAGCGACGTTTCAAACTCGGAGACATCGCGACCTCTCAGCGGTTGCCTGGTTTTGAGGTCGCGGTTTCCGAACTGTTCGCTGCTGGAAAGCCACCAAAAGCGCGACGCAAGAACGGCAAGAAGTCTTGAGGATGGCTCGGTAGGCCGAACGAGATTGACAACGTGGCCGCTGAGTCACATCGGGAGACGACATGCTGCGGATCACTGGCGGAAAGGTGTACGACCCGGCCAATGGCATCAACGGTGAGGTGCGAGACATCTGTATTGCGGACGGCAAGATCGTCGCTGATGTGCAAGGAGGCCGCACGATCAACGCGACGGGGATGATCGTCTTCCCCGGCGGAGTGGACATTCACACGCACATCGCCGGAGCCGCGCTCAACTTCGCTCGCGCGTTGACGCCGGAGAACCAACGCGCGGCGACGAAGTTCTTGCACACGGCCGACCGTCGCATGGGCATCGGTGGGCCGACCCCGACGACGTTCGCGACCGGCTACTTGTACGCGGGCATGGGCTACACGACGGTCGTCGAGGCGGCGGTCCCGGTGCTGTCCGCCAAGCACACTCACGAAGAACTGCGCGACACACCCATCGTGGACAAGGCGTGCTGCCTGTTGATGGCCAACAACGAACTCGTCATGGACCTGCTGGAAGTCGGCGAGTACGAGCGAGCTAAGGACGTCGTCGCTTGGATGATCTCGGCGGCCAAGACCTACGGCATCAAGGCGGTCAATCCCGGCGGTGTCACCGCTTGGAAATGGGGCAAGGACGCCAAACAGATTCACTCTCCTATCGACGGATACAACAAAGTCACTCCGGGGACGATTATCTCCAACCTCGCGAAGATCGTGGATGAGCTGGGCCTGCCGCATCCCATGCACCTGCACTGCAACAATCTGGGTGTGCCCGGCAACATCTCCACCACGCTGGAAACGATGAAGCTGCTCGAAGGCAACCGTGCTCACATGGCTCATTTGCAGTTCCACGCTTACGGCGGTGACGATTGGCACACGATGCGGAGCGAGTCCGTACAACTCGCCGAATACTTCAACGCGCACCCGAACCTGACATGCGATGCGGGCGCGGTCCTGTTCGGCAATTCGGTCACGATCACCGCCGATGGCCCGTGGCAACACTTGCTATATCAGCTCACCGGCCGCAAATGGGGTAACCTCGACGTCGAGAACGAGACCGGCTGCGGTATCGTGCCCTACACGTACAAGGGCAGCAATCTGGTCAACGCGGTGCAGTGGGCCGTCGGGCTGGAGTTGCTGCTGCTGATCAACGATCCGTGGCGAATTTTTCTCACGACCGACCACCCGAACGGCGCGTGCTTCTGGCGCTACCCGGAGATCATCCACCTGCTGATGAACGCCGACTTCCGCCGCGAACGAGTCCGCGCGCTGCCGGAAGCCGCCCTGAGCCGCATCGTGTTGGCCGATCTTGACCGCGAATACTCGCTGAACGAAATCGCCATCATCACCAGCGCCGGCCCCGCGCGAGCGCTCGGCATGAGGCAGAAAGGCCACCTTGGCATCGGGGCCGACGGCGATGTCGCCATCTACAATGAGAATCCCGACGGCGAGCTGATGTTCCGCTATCCGCGCTTCGTCATCAAATCCGGTGAACTAGCCGTCGAAGAAGGCGAAATCCGCACGCTCCGCGATGGCCACGAATTTGTCGTCCAGCCTAAGTATGACGCTAGCATCGAAGACTATCTCCGCGACAAATTCGAACAGCACTACACGATACGGTTCGAGAATTACCCGGTCGAACCGGACCGCGTCCATGGCATGCAAATTGCCGAGTGCTCATACCAGAAGACAACGACATAACGCGGGCTGACCCCCAATTCACCCATGATCGTCCTCACGCTCAAAGATCAACCGCCTGTCCCGCTGGAAGCGGAAGTCCTCACGCCAGACAGCATGGCCGGACTGACGAACGATGCGATCCGCGCGTTGCCGGTGTTCCTCGGCAAGCGGCAGCTTCGCGTGGACGACTTCTTCACAGTTGAAGGTGAGGCTAGCGACCAGATCGAAATTCGCGGAGACGCGGCCAAGGTGAAATGGATCGGCCGAGCCATGACGCGCGGCCAATTGAAAATCGTCGGCAATGTCGGCATGCACCTGGGAGCCTACATGAAGGGGGGCTCGATCGAAGTCACCGGCAATGCGTCCGATTGGATCGGCGGCGAGATGACCGGCGGCCTGATCCACGTGCATGGCAATGCCGGCGGCCAAGTCGGCGCGGCGTACCGAGGCAGCCTCGCCGGCATGAACAACGGCACGATCCTGATTGATGGCTCCGCCGGCTTGGAAGTCGGCATGCGCATGAAACGTGGCATCATCGCGATCAAGGGCCTGGTCCGCGATTTCGCCGGCCTGCAAATGAAAGGCGGCACGATCGTCCTTTCCAGTGGCGCGGAAATCCGCACCGGTGCCTGGATGATTCGAGGCACCATCGTTTCGCTGAAACCGATCAAACTGCTCCCGACCTTTACCGACGCTTGCACCTACAACCCCACATTCCTGCGTATCTACGCGAAGCATCTCGCCAGCTTGGGCTTCCCGATTCCTATTGAAGAGCGTCACGGAACCTATCAACGGTATTCCGGTGATTCGTCAGTCCCCGGCAAGGGAGAAATCCTTGTGTGGCATCCTCGCGCCTGATGTTGCCGGCTGTTTTGTCGTTTCCCTTTGAAGCCGACCGTTGTGGCTCGGTCACCAAACAAAAAAGCCGCAACTCCAAATGGTGTCGCGGCATTCACAAAATCGTAACTCGGTCAAGCGTTCAAATCCCGCCGATAGTCACGTTGCAACTGACCGTGGGGCAGAGAGTTACGAGTAGTCGGGATGACAGGATTTGAACCTGCGACCTCTTGGTCCCGAACCAAGCGCTCTAGCCATGCTGAGCTACATCCCGTCGAAGTGGGCGGGATTCTAGCAGCGGTCGGGAGGGGGTCAACCAATGTTGAAATGAACAGACGCGTTTCCATGAAGCTTGCTGGCAATGGTTGTCTCTCGATCATGGCTTCTTGTTGGCGATCACGGCTGAAGGAAAGTAGGGCGAGCGAGGCCACAGCGAGGTGCGGCGAAAGCGATCCGTTGACTTCGGCTTCTCCATGCGATTTTGAAATGGCCATCTTTGGCCAGACCAGCGTCGTACACTAATTGAACAACGTCCGTTGTTAAGACGAACGGCAGAGTGCGAACATCAACACGACCTTCAGACAATTCAACAGGGAACCGCCCCACTTCTTTTCAACAGCCCGACAGGTTGTCAGGCTGAGTTGAGGTAGCGGATTTCGAGGTGGGCGAGCAGTGCGGGGCGTTGATGTTTGGAGCGCGCTTTTCGCATGGTTTGATGACGATGACAGGGCACGGCTGGCTAATTCGTTGTCTTGGGTAATCTGTAGCCCCGGCCCTCGTGGCCGGTTTAATTTGAATTCGTCGGAAAACAAGCAGAAGTCTCATCACGCAGGCCACAAGGGCCTGAGCTACAGGTTCCGTAGATTCAAGA
>CAZPUJ010000561.1:0-4312 GCA_964589725.1 uncultured Planctomycetaceae bacterium | reverse complement strand
AGTTCACAACTCCGGAGAAATCTGGTCGTCGGTTTTGTGGGACATGAACTGGCTGCTCATCAATGGCATCAACACGCCGGATTGCCAAGGGAACATCACGCCGGGTTATGGATTCGATCCGGACCTCTACAACGGCACCGGGGGCAACAACATCGCGCTGCAACTGGTCATGGACGGACTCAAGCTGCATCCGGCGAATCCGACCTTCGTACAAGCTCGCGACGCCATCTTACAAGCCGACGTCGTCAACAATGGCGGCGCGAACCAACGAGCGATCTGGACCGCGTTTGCTCGCCGCGGCTTCGGCTTCAGCGCCGACGCAGGGCCAAATGCGGATTCGCAAGTCGTGGTCGCCGCGTTCGACCTGCCGCCGGAACTGGGATCGATCGGCTTCGACATGTTAACCTACGACGCCAATGACCGCGTCGATCTGATGGTCTGCGATCCCGATCGAGCGGCCACCACGGCCTTCATCACCGTGACTGTGACGACGAGCACCGGGGACAGCGAGGACGTTGTTCTGGCCCGACAGCCCGACCAGACGTTCGTGGGCGGGCTCTTCCTGCAGAGCGGACCTTCGGTGGCCAATAACGGTTTCCTGGATATTCCCAACGAGTCCGCTTTGCTGAGTGTGACTTATACCGACACGAATGACGGAACGGGTGCGTCCGTGACTCTGCAAGCCTTCGCCGCTGTGGTCGCGGCAAAAGGGGACACGCTCATCGGAGACGCCGGCAATGACTTGCTGATTGGCGGCGCCGGCGACGACATCATCAGCGCCGGTGGCGATAACGACACGGTTCTGGGTGGAGATGGCGACGACTCGATCCTGGGTGGCTCAGGGATGGATCGCCTGGATGGTCAAGCGGGCAACGACACACTGCGAGGTCAAGGTGGCAAAGACACCGTGATCGGCGGCGAAGGTGACGACGTCTTCGAGTGGGATGCCACTTCCGACGGAGACGACTCGGTCAGCAGCACGAATGGTTCGGACCAGATGCTGGTCACGACCGGCGGCGCGGCGGACATCGTGTCGGTCGGAAAAACGGGATCGTCGATGACGGTCACGTCCGGCGCCAATGTCCTGGTCATCAACCCGACAATCCGGATTGTGTCGATCGACCTGGGTGCTGGAAACGACATGCTCACGATCGGCAGCCTGCTGGGAGTGACTCCAACGGTGCTGACGATCAACGGTAACGTGGGAAATGACATCCTCAACGCGAGCGCGGGAGTTCTTGGGAATGTCCGCCTGCGTCTGAACGGTGGCGATGGGAATGACTCGATCACTGGTAGTGTGAACGACGACACGCTCGACGGTGGCGCGGGCCTCGACTCGCTGCTCGGCGGAGCCGGGAATGACACGCTGCTGGGTGGAGCGGACGCCGACACGTTGAACGGAAACAAGGGGAACGATTCGTTGCAAGGCGATGATGGCAACGATGGCCTGATCGGTGGCGACGGCAACGATCTAATCCGTGGCGGCTTGGGCAACGACAACATGAACGGCAACAGCGGAGCCGACACCATCGAAGGGAACGAGGGCAAGGACACGCTGCAAGGGAGTGCCGGAAACGACTCGCTCGCTGGCGGTGTCGGCCGCGACTACCTCACGGGCGGCGACGGGAATGATGCGCTCGATGGCGGGCGGAACGACGACACAATCTTCGGTGATGCCGGAGCGGACACGATTCGAGGCGATCACGGCAACGACTCGATTGATGGCGGAATCGGTGCGGACACGATCAACGGAGGAGACGGCAACGACACGATTCTCTCCGGCGATGACGCGGATCTCGTGGCGGGCGGTGATGGCGACGATAACATCAACGCTGGCGGCGGGGACGACATCCTCACGGGAGGGGACGGTAACGACACCCTTCTGGGCGGGGGTGGCAGTGATGTGGTCTTGGGTGATGACGGCAATGACCTCGTCAACGGCCAGGGTGATAGCGACACCGTCGCGGGTGGCATGGGCGTCGACACGATCATCGATCCGGCCAGTGAGATCGACGAGCAATTCAGTTTGTCTGCTGCTCTGCTTGCGAAATTCGACCTGGTGTGAGCGGCAACTCTAGGCAGTAGCCGAACTCGTGAGAGTTCGGAGCCTGAAGTCTCACGACTCCAGCCACCCAATCATCACTGCGATCTACTCATACCGTACACGGCCGGGAATGAGACAAGCGAGCGGGGTGGCGTCAGCCCCCCGGTCCTGCGGCGAATGCACCGGGGGGCTGTCGCCCCCCCGCTCGCCAGAATGTCTCACGGATGGTTGTGCGGGGTCTAATTCGCCGCGTCGGCCGACTGATACCGCTCGACCATTTCGCGACGAATGCGTCCGAACAGCGCGGGTGACAGAATCGAGCGGTGGTCGTGGCCGGCATGCATCTCGACGACCGCATCGCTGCCGAGACGTTGCAGGCTTTCGTGCAGTCGCCGCGTGGCACCTTCGAGGTAAAACGTGTCGTGGTCGCCCATGTGGACATGCAGCTTACCACGCAGCTTCGGGCCGAGCGTCGGCCAATTCCGTTCGAGTACCAAGCGGATGTCGTATTTCTCCCACATCTTGGCCGCGGCGGTGTGAACCGCTCCCGTGCGACGATCCCAAACTCGAACGGGACGACCATTGGAACCGCGCGGGCTGAACACCGCCTCGAAGCTGTGAAGCTGCCCGCCGGGTCCGAGCACTTCCTCCATCAAATCGAAATCGCGATACCACAACGCCGGTTGATCGCCGCGCCGAGCGATCGGTCGCGGCTGGCCTGAGCGGTCGAGGTACATGTTCTCACCCGCCGCGTACAAGTCGATCCGTTGAAAGTCGCGAAAGTCGACCGGATCAGGCGACGTGCTCCACGTACCGGCGAAGACATCGGGGTGCGAGATCTGAATCCAAAAACTGGACCAACCGCCGGACGAATGTCCGGTGAGAAACCTCGCCTGTGGCCGAGCATCGGTGCGGAATCGCCGATCAAGTTCCGGAATAAGCTCCCTGACCAACGCTTGTCCCACCGGGCCATTGTTGTCGGAATCGGCAAAGACGTGATGCCCCAGTGGGCAACTCGGGTCGAGCGTCACTCGCAGGAACTCGACGCCGCCGTCGTTCTGCTCGCTCACCGGTTGCGAGTGCAGACCTTCGAAGTGCGAGCCACCAAAACCGGGAATCGTGAAGATCACCGGATATCGCCGATCCGGCTGTGCGTGATAACTGGCCGGCAACAACACGGCCGCATGTTGAAAGACTTCTTGCCCGTAAAAGTCACTCAGCAGCCTTGACCGCTCGCGCAGCAGCTTGCACCAGTCGTTCTCCACGAAGCCACGCGCGGAGGCAAGCTGCGTGATGGGCAATTCAATCGAACCGCTTTCCATCGCGGGCGGTACAACGACCACTGGCGAGAATCCGGTCCCGGCTCCTGTTCCCGTCTTGCGTTCCCACGCATTGAACCGCGCGACGGCTTGCACTCGATAGCCCGTCAGGTCGAGTTGATCGAGCGGCTTCGGATAACAGAGCACGTCATTCGGCTTGCCACCGTCGATGAAGAGCGGCTCGTCCGGTTTCCAGTTCGCGACGTCGCGGCCCACCAAGATCTCCGGATGAAACCAATCCAGCCCTTGTCGCGGCTCAGGCCGGACTCTGCTGAAGTACAACACGACACGGCCGGAAAATGGCTCGGCACGAAGTTGTTGGGAAAAACTCAAGCGAAATTGCCAACGTGGAGTTTGAGCGGCCTCGCCGTCCGCAGCCTTAACCGCTCGACCGGACAAAAAGCCGAGGGCTGCCAGCGCGAGAAGGCATCCCAAGAATCGAAGCGTTTTCCAACCACAGGCAAGCCGAGTGAGTTCTGTGGTTGAGCGAACTCCGCCGATGCGCATGAGAGGCTCCTTTAGAAACAGAGTTGTGCGAGCGTAACGGCCAGGGCAGGGCGGCTCAATCGGCTCGGCCGTCACGGCTGGCTAATTCTTGAATCTACGGAACCTGTAGCGCAGGCCCTTGTGGCCTGAGTGCTGCGACTTCTGCTTTTTTCCCGACGAATTCAAATCAAACCGGCCACAAGGGCCAGGGCTACAGAATGCCCAGGACTTCTGTTTTTTTTTTCCCGACGAATTCAAATCAAACCGGCCACAAGGGCCAGGGCTACAGAATGCCCAGGACAACGAATTGGCCAGCCGTCTCGCGGCCGTCGGCACCGCTTGAGTTTCGAAGGACACGGCCTACGATGACGCGCCGTTGCCACTTACCACCAATCGCCGTTGTTTCCACACGCCGTTGTTTCCACACGCCGTTGTTTCCACACAATGTCTCTCGACGCCGCCA
>CAZPUJ010000560.1:0-3556 GCA_964589725.1 uncultured Planctomycetaceae bacterium | reverse complement strand
GAAATCGAAGAGGTCTAAAACAGCGTGTAAATGAACGGAGCCGCCACCGAGCTGCTGAAGAAAATCAACAAGCCGATCAACAGCAAGACCACGATGATCGGCGTCAGCCACCACTTCTTGCTGTGGATGAGAAAGTCGACGAACTCGGCGATCAGGCCGGTCGACGCCGCGGAGGCTTGGCGTTCGAAATCGTTGGACGGTGTCGGGGGAACCTGCTGGGGTTTGTTGGACATGATGTACTCAAAACTGCCGGAAATATCGCGACGAATCGGGCTCTTCCGAAGAACGTGGAATCCAGTACGTGCTGACCGATCGGTCGAATGCCTTGCGCATCGGGTCGCGGCCGAGCAGTCGTAGGCACAGACCGATCGGAGTGATTACTCCAAAGAATATGCCTGCCAACATCAAATACGAAATCGCAAAGCCAATCGGCCAGACAGCGACCATCCAACCGACGTAGACCCAACGCACCGCGCTCGGAACTACGAGGCCCAACACGCCAACGGTCGAAGTAACTCCGGCCAGAATCGCTGGACCAGTTGTCTGTCCCGATCGGAGCCACCAGACTCCCGCCACCACACCGAAGAACACGATCAACAGGCCGGAGAACCAACGCAGTTCGCGTGAAGTCGGCTTCCAGTTGATCGACAGGATGGCCATGAATTCACAACTCCTTCACATCGCCGGAGCAGTCTCGCTGCAACTGACGGACGGCATTCTGATCGGACAGACGGTCACTGGGGAAGTGATCGAACGGGCTGCCGTCGCCACCGCTGCGAAACAGCGGCTGTCCATTGTCGAGCGAACTCGCAAAGCGTCCGGCTCAGATGCCGCGACGAAGTTCAGCCGTTACCATTTCGGCCTTCCATCCACTCGCTGACTGGCCGATGCTCAGCGTGCTCGACTTGCATGGCCTGCGTTGGAATCTCTGACACTGAGGTGAACATGAAACTCCCCGTGATTTTCGCCTTGCTGACCGCTGTGTTTTGGGGCCTGTACGGGCCGGTCTTGGGACTGGCTCGTGCGGCCGAGCAGAATCCGTTCAAGCCGTACTTACTCATCGGCGTGGCGTACCTCGTCTGGGCCATTCTCGGCGGAGCGATCGGGATGAAGTACACCAACGTGCCATTCGCCTTCAGCGGAGACGGCCTGAAGTGGGGTTTAGTTTCCGGCAGCTTGGGAGCGTTTGGGGCACTCACGCTGACGCTGGCCATGTTCAGTTTCCCGACGGGGATGAAACCTCGACCGGAGATCGTGATGCCCATCGTCTTCGGCGGAGCCGTCACCGTCACCGCGCTCACGAACTTGGTGATGTCGCACGGACAAACGGGAGCGCACGCTCCCAGTCCTTGGCTGTGGGTCGGTATTGTCGGCATGGCGGTCTGCATTGTCGTCGTCGCGTACAACACGCCGCACGTCGCGCAGAAGAAACCGAGCGGAACGGCTCCGACCTCGTCGCCGTCGGCACCGGCGAAGTCCAAATTGGAAGCGTGATTCAACAGGTCGCGTCGATCGTGCTGATGCGCCCGACCGTGGGACGGATTGCCAATCCGTCCCATCGACTTTTCTTTGCGGAGCGAGTCATCTCGCGGCCGATGCTCGTTGAGCGGAAGCGTTGGCGGCTCAGGAGCGTGCGAAAGCAGCGGCGGTCTACGCTGCAAATCCGGCCTTGCTGCGTCTGCGAGAACTCGAAACATTGCAAGCACTCGCGCAGAACGCGAATGTTCGGCTGTATATTGACTTCAACAAACCCTCTCGGCACGAAGAGCAATCCGAGGAATGACGATCATCGCATCCGTGAGAAACAAGCGGCTTGGCAGTAGACTGACACAATCGACACGTACCGCACGTCGCTGTTGCCAGGTTTGGAGATTCCGCTTTCGGCGGTGATCGGGTGACGTGGCGAATCAGGACGGATCGTCTTTCCGTCCAGCGAAAGAACCGACATGACAGCCACCATTTCTTCTCGTCGTGCCGTTCGGACACGAAAGCTCGGTCAGTCTGACCAAGGAACGCGCTTATCACACTCCGAATTCGCGCGCGAGCCTGGACGAACCTTGGCGATACGAACGAGTCTTTGGGAGGTTGGTTGTCACGGCACCATCCAGCGATGGACACGTCAGCTCCACGGAACCATTTCGCGATCATTTGGGCGTGTACAGGCTCGCACATCCGGATATTGTGGAGAAAGTCGTCTCCGAAGCCTGGTTCTTCATCGACGCAGCCACCGATCGGATTGCTGACATCGGAGTTTATCTGGCCTCATCCGTCCACAAGAAACCGATCCCCAAGCGCATTCCCGACTTGGTCTGCGAAATTGTAGGCGTCGGCAGCGAAGAGCGAGACTACATCGCGAAACGGCACGACTACGAACGAGCCGGCGTGCGTGAGTACGTGATCGTCGACCGTGCGCGGCGTCGCGTGACCGTGCTGCGCCGAGTTCGCGGACGATTCCAAGAAACGCAACTCGGCCCGGACGACTCCTGCCGCTCACACCTTTTCCCGGGAATGGAGATTCCGTTGCAGCCGATCATCGGCTAGCCGATGGTCGACCAAAGTCCGCCGAGTACCGATGTCGCTTCTCGTTCGGCGACGGGTGAGTTCACAAACCGTGGACCTCGCAGCGAGTCCTCGCGCGGTTGCACCGTCGTCGTGCGGCCACCGGTCGTGATGCGATGCAGCGGCACTGTCGGCGGAGCTTTGACGACCTGTCGTTCGCTGAGATATCGCAGAACCGTGGTGCGAGAAAGTTGTCCCAACAAGCATCCCGCGCGACAGACGTAGGCTTTCGAGCAAATGCCGTCTCGAAACAGCGGCAAGGTTTGTTCGATGTCAACGTCGGGTGCGATGATGACCAGAGCTCGGCTGACGCAAGTCGAAATGTCTTGGTCAGACATTCCGCCCGCCAGATGAGCCTTCAGTAGCGCGTAATCGGTGGCGACTCCTTCCAATCGGTCGGACGCGTCAAGCACACACAATTCCGTTGCGTCGGACTTGACCAGCATGGCCAACGCTTCGACCAGCGGCGTGCTCGCGCCGACCGCCACGAAGTCGACCGACATCAGATTTTCGACTATTTTCCGCATGCCGAGGTTCCTACGACCGTCGTGGCAAGCCGCCAGCTTGCCTGTTGTCCGGATCAAAGTCACAAGCGGGCCACTTGTGGCGACGAGTGAATCGGCTGAAGACTAGGTTGCAGACTGGCAACAAATCGGCAGAACAGTCAAGGTTGACGTGATCAATCCTCTCCACGGCGGAACTTTGCCGACGAATCATCCCGCGCGGCCCGTCGCGGTCGCGCCAAGGATGCCGATTCGGCGGTCCAGCGAGTTCACGAAAACTTGCCGGCTTCGCAAGGCATCCGTCGTTCTTCAGACATTTACGAAAGTGAATCCTCAGTTGCGGAGTTACGCGAGAATTGGCACAAAACACTCCACCGTCGCGGCCCGTTACGCCACGATGGGCCGACAACGTCCGCACCAGGCGAAACAACCTCGTTCATGACGCCTGATCAACTGGCTCAACTGATGTTGCTGGCTTACGCCGCGATCGCGCT
>CAZPUJ010000559.1:0-17623 GCA_964589725.1 uncultured Planctomycetaceae bacterium | reverse complement strand
AAGCCATGTCGCGGTTGAAGGCGTTCACGACCCAATCGCGATACCGCCACGAATTCGTGCGCAGCTTGTCCCGTTCAAATCCTTGGCTTTCGCCGAAACGAATAATGTCGAGCCAATGCCGCGCCCAGCGCTCGCCAAAGTGCGGCGAAGCGAGCAGCCGATCTGCGGCCGCTGAAAAAGGGGACAGGTCCATTTTCGCGGCGGTTTTCGCGACGTCGGCCTCGAACGCCGCGATCTCTTCGGGCGAAGGGGGCAGTCCCAGCAAATCGAACGACAACCGCCGAATCAGCGTGCGCGGGTCAGCCTGAGGAGAGGGTGACAGCCCTTCGTCGGCGAGCCTCTTCCAGACGAAGCGATCTATCGGATGCTCGGCCCCATGAGGGCTTGTCTTGGCAAACTCGGGGACGACCGGCGGCAGTTCCGGGCGACGCACCGGCCGCAGCGACCACCAGTCGTACCCGGCGCGAGACGCCGTCGTGAACACGAATGGATCAATCGGCGACGTGCCCCATTTCGCTCCGCCGTCGATCCAGCGTTTCAGCAGTTCGATTTCCTCAGCGGAGAGCGGCTTCTTTGGGGGCATCTCGCCGTCACGCACGCGTTGCCACAACAGGCTGTCGGCCGCCTTTCCAGGAACGATCAACACGCCCGATTCGCCCCCTTTCGTGGCTTGCTCGACGCGCGTGAGATCAAGCCCGCCTTTGTGGTCCGTCGCGTTGTGGCAATCGAAACAGCGAGCCGCGAATAACGGAGCAATCTGTTGATCGAACTGCTTGCTGACGTTTGTTGCTTCATCGGACTTCGCCACCGGAACCAGCACCAGGCTGAAAACCACGGCCCGCCGCAAAAGTATTCCGATTCGGTCTGCTCGACGTATTCGCGGCATCATGGCGCCCGTTGATGACTCTTATGCAGCGGCCTGGACATGACCTACCTGGTCTCTGTAGCTGAAGTCGCCAGACTTCAGACGGTCTGAACTCTTGCGAGTTCAGCGACGCGTCATGGGGAGAGTCGCGGAAAACTCGCGTGCCTAGAAAGTTCAGTCCTCTTGCACGGACTCCACCGGCGTGCCGCGTTTGATGAGTGTCACTTGGTTGCCTTTCTCGTTGAAGTGGACTTCGTCCATAAAGGACTTCATCAGCAGGATCCCGCGGCCGCTGGGCTTTTCGAGGTTTTCGAGGTCGCACGGGTTGGGGAGCGCATTGGGATTGAACCCGCTTCCTTCGTCGCGGATCACGTACATCGCCTCGTCGCGCGACAAGCGGGCGTCGAGATACACCTGCCGATTCCGATACGGCTCTTGCTGGCAGCGTTGCCGAGCCAACTCATCGAACAAATTCGGATCGGATTCTTTGAGGTCCGAGCTGACTTCCAAGTTGCCGTGATACAGCGCGTTGAGCAGCGCCTCTTCGACCGCGATGCCGACTCGCAGTCGATCGACTTCGTCGACCAGTCGTACGCAACGCAGCGTGTGCTGCAAGTACTTCATGAGCGAATGCACCAAGCCCAGGTCGTTACTCAAGGCGAACGAGAACTCATTGCGTGACAGACGATGCATCAGTCGTGATTGCAGGCGGTTTTCGTCCGAGGTCTCGACAACTTGGTTCACGATCTCCATCAGATCCTGGGTTAAGCGGCGTTTGGCGACGTAACTGGCTGCGCCCTTTTCCAGAGCCTGTACGGCGATTTCTTCGCTGCCGCGCGCCGTCATCAAGATCACGGGAGTTAGCGGGAAATCAGCACGCACCGCTTCGACCAACTGCAGACCGTCCATCTCGTCCATTTGCAGGTCGGTCAAGACGAGGTCGACGGGGTGCTGCCTGAGTATCTCCAAGGCTTCTTTACCGTTGGTCGCCATGAGAATTTGAAAGCCGCCGTTACGCTCCAGAAATCCTGCTGCCAAACGGCGATCCACGGCCGAATCATCAACGACAAGAACGGTGTGCTGTGACATGGATGTGACACTCAAGGACTTTGCAGGAAGCTCCGAACCTCGGTGAAGACATTCTCAAGTTCTTCTTGGAACTTTGCAAACCGAGAGCGACTTTCGTCCGCGAGTCCTCGTTTACAGCGGTCCTCCAGCGACACCGCCGATTCCAAAGGTGGCCCGTCGAACATCCGCAAGGCCGCCTGCAACGTGTGCGACAATTTGGCCACCACGCTCCAGTCTTCTTTTGAAACGGCGTCGCGCATGCGGCTCAACAAATCCGGGCCTTCTTCCAGAAACGCCTTCAGGACTTCGTCGAGCAACTCGCGATCGTGTCCCACCGCCTCCAGCGCTTTGGCCCAATTCAGCAGTTTCGAATTTGTGACGTTCAGCGTCGGCATTTCCGTGGGTCGAGTCTCCGCGATCGGAGTTCTTGGAGTGCCGCCGATCTGCCCCACGACCGATTCCTGCAAGACGGCGATCAGCTCTTGTTGCCGAATCGGCTTGGCGACGTATCCATCCATTCCGGCCAACAGGCAGCGATCGCGGTCGCCTTTCATGGCATGCGCCGTCATGGCCACGATCGGTGTGTGACGCCCCGAAGCGCGTTCTCGTTCGCGAATCTCGGCCGTCGCCTCGAACCCGTCCATCTCCGGCATCTGCACGTCCATCAAGACCACGTCGAACGAACGTCCGTCGGGCGGTGTTGACCACAGTTCGACCGTCTCGACGCCGTTGTTCGCTAATGTGACGTGATGCCCCCATTTGGTGAGCAATCCGACCGCGAGCTTTTGATTCGCCAGGCTGTCTTCCGCCAGCAGAATTCGAAGTGACGGCAAGTCACCACCCACCGCAGCGGGTCGAGCGAGCGTCACCTGATCCTCGGGTGAGTTGACTCCCAACGCGGCGACCAGCGCGTTGAACAGCTCGGACTGCTTAACGGGCTTGAGCAGATACGCCGACACGCCAAGCTGCCGGCACTTCGCCACATCTCCCTGACGCTCTCCCGAGGTCAGTATCAAGATGAGTGTGCGCGCCAAACGAGGTTCCCGCCGAATCGCCTCGGCCAGCATGAAGCCGTCGGTGACGGGCATGTGCAGATCGGAAAGCACGATGGAAAACGGTTCGTTCTCTTGTTGCGCCGCGTGCAGACGGTGCATCGCCTGCGAGGCGCTGTCGGCACAAATCGGACTCAGGCCCCAGTTGCGAAGTATCTCTTCCAGAATCAAGCGATTCGTGGCGTTGTCGTCCACGACTAACACGCGCGTGCCGTGCATGACAATCGTCTTCGCGGAGGGCAAATCGGCCGACGGCGGCGGTACCACAAACCGCGCGCTGAAATGAAAGGTGCTGCCGACCCCCTCTTGACTCTCGACCCAAATCCGACCACCCATCAACTCGACCAGCCGTTTTGAGATCGCCAGGCCCAGGCCGGTGCCACCGTACTTCCGAGTCGTGGACGAGTCCGCTTGCTCAAAGGCTTCGAAGATGACCGACTGCTTCGTCTCGGAAATGCCGATGCCTGTGTCGCGGACAGAAAAGTGCAGCACGATCATGGGCGTCACGCTCACGACGCCGGAACCACCGCGGTCGAACTCTCCGTCGCCGCCGCTGTGCGGTTCGGCCCGACTGACTTCCAACACGACTTCTCCTTGATGCGTGAATTTGATCGCGTTGCCGATCAGATTGACCACAATCTGCCGTAACCGTCCGGCGTCGCCCACGAGCGCATCGGGAACATCGTTCGCGACGCGAAACGCCATCTCCAGGTTTGTGCGATGAGCTCGCACGGCCAGCGACTTCATGGTGTCGCCCAGCGTCTCGCGCACGTTGAAGACATCCAAAATCAGATCGAGCTTGCCGGCTTCGATCTTCGAGAAGTCCAAGATGTCGTTGATCACATGCAGCAACGACTCGCCCGATTCGCGGACCATTGTCAGGTACTCGCGCTGCGACGGCGAGAGTTCAGTGTCGATCACCAATTCGGTCATGCCCATGATGGCGTTCATGGGGGTGCGGATTTCGTGGCTCATATTGGCCAGAAAATCGCTCTTCGCACGACTGGCCGCTTCGGCAGCGTCTTTCGCTTCGCGCAGTGCGGCTTCCACCGCCTTGCGTTTGGTGATGTCGTGAATGAACGACGCGAACAGCACTTCTCCACCCAACCGTAACGCCGAGATGGTGACTTCCACCGGAAATTCGCGTCCGTCGCGGTGCAACGCGATCAGCTCCAGGCGTTGCCCCAAGATCTTTGTTTGTGATGTGAGCAGAAATCGTTGCATGCCCTCTTGCTGAGCGGCTCGAAACCGGGGAGGAATGATGAGCTGCGCGAGCGGCTGGCCGAGTGCTTCTTCGTGCTGCCAGCCGAACGTGTTTGCGGCTTGCGCGTTCCAGTCGATGATCGTGCCCTCGCAATCGACTCCGACAAACGCATCCAGTGCCGTCTCGACGATTTGCCGCGTGCGAAACTCGCTGTCGCGCAGTGCCTGCAACGCCAACTTTTGCTCGGTGATGTCGTGCGAAATACCAAACGTGCCGATGACGTTGTCCTGCTTGTCGCGTAACGGCAATTTTGTGGTGACCACCCAGCTCTCACGTCCATCCGGCCAGACGTGCTTTTCCTCCTTGCCAACCAGCGGCTGTCCGGAGCGCATGACTTCCTGCTCGTCGGAAAACGACGACTGCGCGTCCTCGCGAGCAAAGAAATCAAAATCAGTTTTGCCCAGGGCTTGGGCGGGATCGTTCAACCCGGACCACAACGCCTTGGATTGGCTGATTCTCAAGAACCGGCTCTGGGCATCCTTGAAGAAAATGCTGTCGGGCAGGTTTTCCATGAGAGCCCGCAGCAAGTCACGCTCGTGTTCGAGTGCGGCTTGCAGGCGCTGCCGCTCGAGCGCGTAACGCATCGCGTGTTCGAGTCGCGAGATGTCGTAGACGTCTTTGATGACATAATCGGCCGCTCCGGCTTGCATCGCGGCGACGTCGATCTCGCGGCTGTCTTGGCCGGTCAGGACGATCATCGGAGCCCGGCAGCCTGCGGCGGACGCGGCTTTCAGCAAGTCCAGCCCATCGCGTCCCCCCAGCCGTTGGTCGACGAGATAGACGTCGTGTCGCGCCTGCCGAATCGCCTCCAGACCCTTCTCGAACGAACCGGCCCAATCCAGCTCGAACCGCTCCGCGTACCGCTCTTCGAACAACTCGCGAGTAATAATGAAGCTCGACTCGTCGTCGTCGATGAGTAACACACGCACCGGCGGCACAGACATCTCGTTAATACTCCGCACAGCCAGGTCCGACACTAACCCGAAGCGTTCGCGAGGAGTGGCAGCGCCCTGCCTCGCTAACGCTTCGGGTTAGTGTGACCTCACCGTCAAATGTGTCATTTCTGACCGAGTGGTGCGTGCCTCCTGCGGGACTCGTTCGCGCGAATTGTACAGCAATGACCACCAGCCACCAGTCGCGGCGAATGAACAACTCGTCAAGGATATTGTCTTGGCAACGCAAGTCTGGCCGATTCGTTGTCTTGGGCAATCTGTAGCCCCGGCCCTCGTGGCCGGTTTGATTTGAATTCGTCGGAAAACAAGCAGAAGCCTCATCACGCAGGCCACAAGGGCCTGAGCTACAGGTTCCGTAGATTCAAGAATTAGCCAGCCGTGTTTGGCAACGTCGCCTCGGATTACAAATGTGAATGCTTCGCGTAACATGCCGCGAGTCGATATCGAGAAGGTGGATCAATGTTGCACGCGGTGATCATGGCTGGTGGAAGTGGCACGCGGTTTTGGCCGCAGAGCCGACGCGCGTTTCCCAAGCAGTTCTTGCGGTTCGGAAGCGATCGAACGTTGCTTCAGGAAACCGCCGACCGTTGCCGCCCGTTCGTTCCGATCGAGCGAATATGGGTCGCGACGGGGCGGAACCACGCCGAGGAAACCGCGCGGCAACTGCCGGAACTCGACACGGCGCGAGTGCTGATCGAACCGTGCGGACGAAACACGGCTCCGTGCATCGGACTGGCCGCCATTCGATTGTTGGCCGTCGATCCGCAGGCCGTGATGCTGGTGATGCCGGCCGATCATTGGATCCAACCACCGTCCGATTTTCAGCGTGCTGTCGAGCGAGCGGTCGCGGTCATTGATCAGTCGCCGCAGACGCTCGTGTTGTTTGGAGTCCCGCCGACGTATCCCGCGACGGGATTTGGTTATATCCAGCGTGGCGCCGCACTCGCCGAAGCGTCTCACCCGGAAAACTCGGGGGCGTTCCGAGTGACCGCGTTTCGCGAAAAGCCGGATGCCGCGACGGCCGCGACGTATATCGCCTCCGGAGAGTATTTCTGGAACTGCGGCATCTTTGTGTGGCGCGCGGCGACGATTCTGAAGCAGATCGAACGGCACGCGCCGGAAATCGCGGCCCGGTTGGAGCGGCTGGAGAGTGTCCTCGGCACCGAACGTTGGGTGCCAACGCTGGATGCCGAGTTCGCACAGATGCCGTCGACCTCGATTGATTACGCCGTGCTGGAGAAAGCTTCCGACGTCTGTGTTGTCTCAGCCCCGTTTGAATGGGACGACGTGGGTAGTTGGTTAGCGTGGTCGCGACGGATGCCGCGTGACGCCGACGATAACTCGGTCGACGGTCTGTTTTGCGGTGTCAAGACCAGTGGTTGCATCGTGCGTTCATCACGCGAGCACTTGGTTACAGCGTTCGGCGTGCGCGATTTGATCATCGTCCATACACCCACAGCCACACTCGTCGCCGACAAGCACGACGAAGCCGCGCTCCGACAACTCCTCGCGGAACTCGAACGGCGCGGACTGACTGAGTTCTTGTAAGGCGAATGGCAGGAGTTAACGTACCAAGCGAGGGGTCAGGCACCGGCCGGGTAAATTTTCAGTTGCCGTTCGCCTAATTAGACGCAGGCGTGTCATTATGCCGCAGCCCTCGGACGATCAAAACGACTTGCCGCTTTCAGAAGCGCCGACTCTGCCACCGACCGCAGAAATTCGAAAATCGCCCGCGACGCCCGAGGCGGTCTTGCCGCTCGGCACCAAGGTCCGCTACTTCGGTGACTACGAGTTGCTCGAAGAAATCGCTCGCGGCGGAATGGGTGTGGTGTACAAGGCGCGACAGCTTTCGCTCAACCGCATCGTCGCGCTCAAGATGATCCTCGCCGGCCAGTCGGCCAGCGAAGAAGACGTCAAACGCTTTCGCGCCGAAGCGGAAGCAGCGGCGAACTTGGACCATCCGGGCATCGTCCCCATTTTCGAAGTCGGCGAGCACGACGGCCAGCATTATTTCTCGATGGGTTTCGTCGACGGCATGAGCCTCGCCAAGCGAGTGGCCGATGGTCCGCTGCCGCCGCGTGAGGCCGCTCACTTGGTGCGTCAGGTGGCATTGGCCGTGCAGTACGCTCACGACAAAGGCGTGATCCATCGCGACCTGAAGCCGGCGAATATCCTGTTGGCAAACGCACTGGCGAGCGGGGGGCGTCAGCCCCCTGATGTTTCCGCAGAGACTGGCTGCGGATCAGGGGGCTGACGCCCCCCGCTCGCCGAGGTTGTTCCCAAAATCACCGACTTCGGTCTGGCCAAGCGAGTCCAAGGCGGCAGCGACCTGACCGCGACCGGCCAAGTCCTGGGGACTCCCAGCTACATGCCGCCCGAACAGGCCGCGGGCAAGCTGACTCAGATCGGTCCTGCTTCGGATGTGTACTCGCTGGGAGCGGTGTTGTACTGCCTGCTGACCGGCCGCCCGCCATTCCAGTCGGCGAATCCCCTGGACACGCTGCTGCAAGTGCTGGAGCAAGAGCCGATCTCGCCGCGCAGTCTGAACGGGCAAGTCCCGCTGGACTTGGAGACGATCGCGACCAAGTGTTTGCAAAAGGAGCCACCCAAGCGTTATGCCACAGCCGCGGACTTGGCAACGGACTTGGATCACTACCTGAAGGGCGAGCCGATCACAGCCCGACCAATCCGGCGGGCAGAACGGCTGGTCCGCTGGTGCCGCCGCAATCCGGTCATCGCCGCGATGACGCTGGCGATTGCGTGCCTGCTCCTCGTCGGCACGGTTGTGTCTTCCTACTTCGCGTTCCGAGCGAATGCCAACGCGAAACGTGCTGACGAAAAGGCCGCCGATGCCATCACGCAAAAAGACCGAGCTGACGCGAAGACTATGGAAGCCCGCCGAAACCTGTACGCGGCCCACATGAACCTCGCGCAAGCGGCATGGGAGAACGCTCGCGTGGGCAGGCTCTTAGAGTTGTTGAAGCAATACGAACCACAACCGGGCGAAGTAGACCTGCGCGGCTTTGAATGGCATTATTGGAACCGTCTTGCCCATTCCTACCAGTTGAATCTTGAAGGTCACACCGGCTTGGTCATGAGCGTGGCGTTTAGCGCGGATGGGAAACGACTGGCGTCGGCAAGCGCCGATGGAACGGTGAAGGTGTTGGACGCGCGGCCGTGGACGCCGGAACTGCGCGCGGAGCGTGAGGCACTGAGTCTGATCCACTGGCTGCGTGACCAAGGCCAAGCCCCGACCGAATGGCTCGACGCCATCGCGGCGGACCAGACCATCAGCGAGCCAGTCCGCCAACGCGCCCTGCAGTTCGCTCGCGACTGGAAGCGATGACGCATCGCCCCTGAGCTTGCCTCAGGGGTTCACACGTTTTTGCACTACGGGGATTCTTCGACCATCATGAGTAGTGCAAAAACCGGTGAACCGCCGACGCAAGGTCGGCGGGGAATTCGTCACGAGTGCGGAGTGGGAGGCGTTGAATCTGGTCCGGTTCTACTCGACGCCGCCGATCCCGAAAGACGAACTGCTGAACCGCATTCGGGCGGACGCCAGGGTGAGCGAACCGGTGCGCGAGCGGGCGTTGGAGTTCGCCCGCGAATGGAAGACGGAATAAACGCAAAGAACAATAAGAGTGTGGCTGATGGGGATTGCGGCTTGGCGTCTTGGCACCTTTGCGTTGTTGTCAGACTCGGGAGCAATCGTTACTCCAGATTGGGTGGATGCTCACTCATGGCGACCCACATCCGGCGGACGCGAATCAATGGCGCACGGTTCATCCGCAATACAGCAATTGTCGCTCGGCCGGTCGGTGTCAACGCGACGATTTCTGTGGCATCCTCGTTCCATTCAAAGTGGTCCGTCCAGTCATCTCGCTAAGGATGAAAGAGTGGAACGTCTTTGCCAATGGCTGGGTCGGCCGCCGCTTCGCGATCGGCCTTGAACCGGTTACACGTCGGACAGGACAAGCAGATGTTTTCGAAGACGGTCGGTCCGCATGCGGAACGTGGCACGATGTACTCGATCTCAAAGATCGCGACGCTTAAGTGCTCGGCCGTCCGGCAATAGGCACAGCAGTTTGCAAAACGGTCGCGAACCTGGCGCTGGAGATCGACGGGGATATAGGCGCTCACGTGCGACTCGCTGCCGCCCTTTGGTGTAATGTGTACCTGGCCCGCGTCTTGACGGTCGTCAGGTGATCCACTCGGTCTACGAGTCGCTCAAGCTCGGCTTCTTCTGGCGCAGATACCTGGCCTTCGGCATTACGGGCCAACAATTCATCCAGGCGAACCTGGACCGTCGGCACCAAGATGCCTTCGGCCAACGCTTCCAACTCGCCATCGCTCAAGCCGATCAGTAGTTCGGGATCTTTGGTCATGATTTTTCTCCAGCGTTGGATTCCGATGATATCATGATTCGGCTGACGGAGGCACTGATGTTTTCAGACTCATTCGCATGCGAAGCATCGGGCCTGAGGACCGTTAGCGGACGGTGGGAAACACGAGTAGAATCGGCCACGAAAGGAGGCTCGTCATGACGCTCACATCCCAACAGATGAACGCGATTCGGCACGGCGAGGCGGTGCCCGTCACCGTGGATCAGACGGATGCATCGTGGTGCGCAAGGACGTCTTTGAGAAGTTCGACAGGGTGCATACGACGATAGGGACTGGTCCGACGAAGAACTGGTGGCCGTAGCGGCACAGACGTTTGACGCCCTGGACAACGCCGAGAAAATCTCATGAAACGCGGCGACGTCATTCTGTGCAAGGCGATGAAGCAAATTGACGAGTGCCTCAAAGTCGCGTTCGGAATCGACTGAAGCCGCGGCCGTGGACACCGGAACTGCGGGCGGAGCTGGAAGCGCTGAGCCTGGTCCACTGGCTGCGTGACCAAAGCAAAGCCCAGACCGAATGGCTCGACGCCATCACGGCGGACCAGGCCCTCACCCCGCCTGTCCGTGACCGCGCCCGGCGGTTCGCTGGCGAACCAAAAAAAACCCCGGCAACTTTCGCGGCCGGGGCTATCGTGAACAGTCAGATCGCGCCTGGGGCTTAGTCTTTGATCACGAACTCGCTGGGAGTCGCGATGAATTGCTCAAGCGTCTTCTGACTGGTGAAGAGATATAGTCGGTCCTTGTACCAGACGGCGAAGTCCAACGAGCCTTCCTTCGTGTCCTTGGTCTTCAGCAGCACGACGTCATTGCCGCAGGCCATTGGAGCGTACTGTTCAGGTTGCTCATCAAACGTGGCCTTTGCGTCGGCCGAACTGAAGTAGTAGGTCCGTCCCTTGAAGAGGGAGGCATGCTCCGGCAAGGCGTTCTGCAGGTCACGGTCGTCGCGTAACGCGACCGGACAGAATCCTTTCATCCCCTGAAGGTCCGTTCGTTCGGCGATTAACTTCCGTTTAGCGTCCGTCGTTTTTTTCGATGCCTCCTCGTCGGAGGTATCGCTGGGCAACGGAATGTCTTGTTTCTCGGCCGCGGCCGTTGAATCATTCTCGGCGTCGCGGTTGGTAGTCGATCCGGTTGAGACTGTTGTCTCAGCCGCTTGCGGTTCCGGTAAGATCGACGGTTGGCTGTCGAGCGAGAGACCACTGAACGGACTGCTGTCCTTCTGGCTGTCGTCAGCCTTGCGGTCGTCCACGGGCTTGCCGTCCGCGGCGTCTTCCTCCATTTCAGTGAACACATTGTCGAGCGCGTCGTCGACCGAGCCGGCGGGTTTCACCTGAATGGCTGTCGCCTGGAATCCAGGGTCACCCGGAACGGGCGGCAGTGTATTCGACAGCTCGCTCCGCGGCGCGACATTGGCATTCGCCGCCGGTGAAACTTGCGGCAGAATTATTGGCGCGGCGACGGCGGGTTGGGAGGTCATCTGCTTCGGCTGCGTCGAGCCGCCGATTCTAAAACCCTTCGGCGCGAGAGTGGACTGTGGCTGCATGCGTTGCGGATCTGAGGCTGGCTTGACTGCGGCACCCATTTGTGTCGGAGCCGATTCCGGTGGCTGTGTCGGAGTCGCGGTCGAACGGCTCTTGAACGGGTTGATCCGGTTGAGTAAGCCGCCCGTGCGACTGATCTTACTGTTCGGAGAAACCACATTCGGGTTCGGTGGCCCCATACTGGGCATCGGCGTGGGCCGCTGGATTTGGCCTTTCGGCATGACGGCCGGACTGCTGCCAGGCGTCTGAAACTGTGATCGTGCTGTTGGCGGCTGAGGTGCCGCGTTGATCTGGGACTGTTGGAAGTTCAACGGCGGGACAGGACGCCCGTCTCGGCGATACATGTCTTCGAGTTGCTGCTGAATTGGCGACGGGGCGAACCCATTTTGCGAGTTGGGCTGGCTGGCCGGCGAGGCCTCGTCCAGCCCGGCCGGCTGAATGGCCGAACGACTGTCAGGACGCGAAAGGGGAGGTGGAGATGTCGCATTGGTGCTCGGACGATTCGAGGACGTATTGCTGCCGAGTATCTTGTGCCCGGCGGAGAGCGGCCCGTTCGACGCCGGCTGTTCGGTGTTATCGCTGATTGGCTTGTCCGCGTTCCGTAAGAAATCCGACAGCAGCCGAGGAGCTTTCTTAGCGGACGTTTCTTCCTCGTGACCAATCGGTTGCACGCGGCGAGAGAACTTGCTTGGAGTCAGTCTTTCGTACACCGCGTGGCTCGCCTGAGCTCGCGAGCGTGTCGCACCAGTCGCCGGGTTGTCACTGTTGCCCTCAGCGCTCTGCCACGCCGTCTTGACGTTGTTCGCGGGCTGTGTTGAGAGGACTTGCGCTTCCGCGGTCAGTCCACCATCAAGCAACAAACCGCTGCCGAGCATCCACACTGTCGCCGCGAGACCATATTTTCTGTTCATTGCCAAGGCTCCTCCGTCCCTGTCGGGGCCGTTCCGAGATACATGCGTGTCACGAGTTGCTGCGCGCCGGAGCGACGGTGGATTGCAGAGGCCCACTTGGCATCCAATAATCCGCCGAGATTCTCCGACCCGACTTTGCCTTGTTACTATCGTCGCCCCTGCGGTTGGCTTATGACGGCTGTGCCGGGGTTACGAGCGTTTCCTGTCGTGTGGCTGGCACAGTCGAAACACCCGGAAAACTTTGCCCAGATTCGTCACTCACGCTGACCGGTCCGGTCGTCGCGGTGAAATCCCCTCAGGAGTTCGATGCTTATGTCTTCTGGAACACCAGTTCCGATGGTCACTCAGAGCGCTGCGGCGACGCCGATCATCATTCAGCAGATGCCGACGTCACCGTTTTGGGTACGCCGTTGGTTCGTCCGCGGACTGATGGTGGCGCTGGTGCTCTCGCTGCTTTACTGCCTGCGGCTGCACTCGCAGTATCAGGCGTACTTCGCGCACGACTCGTCGCCGACCGAGCGATACCACTCCGGCGACAAAATGGCCGACGACAAGATCGCCGTCATTGAGATCAGCGGCACGATCATGCCGCCGTTCACCAAACACGTCTTGGATGCGATCAAACAGGTGAAAGAGGACAAGGCGGTCAAAGGCGTGCTACTGGTCATTGACAGCCCCGGGGGCTTGGTCGCCGACAGCCATCAGATCTACCACAAGCTGGTCGATCTTCGTGAGAAGACCAAGAAGCCCATCTTCGTCGCCATGAAACGCATGGCCGCATCGGGAGGTGTCTATGTCGCGATGGGAGCGGGCAAGGAAGGCAAGATCTTCGCCGAACCAACGACCTGGACCGGTTCGATCGGCGTGATCATTCCGCGTTACGATGCCAGCCAGCTTGCAGAAAAGGTGGGCGTCAAGACGGACGCACTGAAGACCGGCAAGTTCAAAGATTCACTCAACCCGTTGCGTCCGCTGACGGACCCGGAAAAAGAACTCTGGAGTCGCATTCTGCAAGACTCGTTTCAACGCTTCGTGAAGATTGTGGCCGACAACCGACCGGCTTTGGATGAGGAGAAGGTCAAGGAACTGGCAACAGGTCAAATCTTCACGGCCGAAGAAGCCAAGACCAACGGCTTGATTGATGAGATCGGCGACGAAGAGGTTGCTCTCGATGCGCTCAAGGCCAAGTTAGGGCTGAGTCGCGTGCGTGTCGTACAGTACGAATTCCCGACCACGCTGATGGATTTGCTGCTGGGAACCGCACAAGCGCGCGATCCCGAGTTCCAGTTCCGCAAACTCCTGGAACTTTCCGTGCCGCGAGCGATGTACTTCTGCGGCTCGGTGCCGACTCCGCTGCCGGTCTGGGCGTCGAGTTTCGAGATCCGGTAAGCCTCAGTCACGCGACCCCACTGGGCTTGCCCCAGTGGTTTACGGGATTCTGCACTACTGAGCCGTTTGTTTCGCGTGACGCCGACCTGCCTGTCGGCAGACAGGAGTAGTGCAAAATCCCGCGAGCCACCGGGGCAAGCCCGGTGGGGCTCGCTTGTTTGTGGGCTAATCCGCCGGGCGCAGGCTGGGGTCGATGGCGTAAGCCTGCTTGAGGTCTTTGGCAGCGGCCTCTCGTTGGCCAGCCGCGGCGCGGGCTTTGGCTCGCAACAGATATGCTTGAGCGACTTGCGTGTCGAGGCGCTTCGCCTTGAGGTAATCAACAATCGCGCGGTCGAAGTTTCCCTTGTTGAAGAACGCGTCGCCACGGATCGAGTAAGCCTCGAAGTGCGGTTCGACTTGCAAGGCCCGTTCGCAGTCGGCGATGGCTTTGTCGTACTCACGCTGCGACAGCCAGAAGGCCGCGCGGCTGGAGTACGACTTGCCATAATCCGGCCTGACCTGGATGGCTGTCTCATAGTTAGCAAGACCGATGCGCTGCTCGCCGCCAGAAAGCAGATGTTCCGCACGCTCGACGTAGTTGCCGGGCTGCTTAGGTTCATGCGCGACGCTACGGTTCAGCTCATTCAGTTTGCCGAGCCACGCGACCTTTGCCGCATCGTCCTGTGCCTCGTCGGTCCGTCCCAGCTTTCTGTAGCACTCGCGGCGTTCGAGATAGAACTTGGCGTTGTAGCGATCGCGCGCGATCGCCTGCGTGAATTCGGCGGCGGCTTGTTCGTAGTCCTTGAGCCCAAAGTATGCCAAACCACGATTGTTCAGCGCGTTGACGTTGTTGGGATTGAGCTTGAGCGCCTGATCGTAGTCGGCGATGGCGCGCTTGTGCTGGCCGGTCTGATAGGCGGCGAAGCCTCGGTTGATCAGCGCCTCGACGTACTTCGGATCGATCTGCAACGCCTGATCGAAGTCGGCGAGAGCTTTGTCGCGGTCGCCTTGAGTGAGTCTCGCCAAGCCACGATTGTTGTAGGCCTGCAGGTATTTCGGATCGATCTCGATCGCCGCGGTGAAGTCGGCGATGGCGGCGGCGGTTTGCTTTTGAGTCATCAACAGGAAGCCGCGTGTGTGCCGCAGTTTGGCGTCCTTCGGAGATAACTCGATCGAGCGCTGGAAGTCGCTCAGGGCGGCCGCGATCTGGCCGACGTCGGCCAACAGGCTGCCGCGCAGGAAAAAGGCGTCGGCGCATTTCGGGTCGAGCTTGATCGCTTCCGTCAACGACACGAGCGCCGGCTGCCATTGCTTCTGTTGAAGCTGAGCTTTGGCTTTGTCGAGTAGCGATTGGACGTCCGACGACGCCGAAGATTTCGCGGCCGATGAGGTCTTGTCGGCAGTCTCGGTCTTCGAGGAATCTCCACATCCGATAAGCGTCAATCCGCTCAAGCACAAGCAAAGGACGCTGGCCAAGCCAAAATGCGCGCGCATGATCGTTGGTCCCCAAAGGACAAGCGGGGTGGAAAAGCTTCGCGAGGAAGTGGTTGGCGTGGACACGCCGGAGAAGTGAGAACGCAGATGGGTCAGGCCGGTCGCGGAATTACGTGTGGCCCTTCAAAAGGGAGCGGCTTCTACTTCGGTTGTCACGAACGAGTCAATGCCGGTTATGCGGCAGATCCCGTCTTGTCCGGTTTCCAGGGCAGTCCTAGCATTCGCCGCTTTTTTGGTGGGGCGAGGCGCTCATGGGCCGAGGTCTGACGTGGCTGATTTTGATTTTGCTGGTGGCGTTCGCGTTGCGGTTGACGGCGGCCGTCGCCGTCCAGCAGCATGTCGGCGATCAACTGTGTCTGATCGCGGGAGACGCGCATGGCTACTGGGATCTGGCGCGGCAAATTGCGGCGGGACACGAGTTCTCGTTGTACGATCCGCCGCGACAAATTCATCGGATGCCCGGGTTCCCAGCGCTTTTGGCAATCTCACAAACCCTCTTTGGCAACAGCACCCTTGCCGCGCGGTGTGTGCTGGCGATCGTCGGGACGCTTGCGTGTGGCGCCGTGTATCTGTTGGGACGACGCTTGTGCGACGAGCAGACGGCACTGCTGGCGTGTGCGTTGACCGCGATCTCACCGGCGATGGTGGGGTTCAGCGTGCTGTTGCTCAGCGAGACGTTGTTCGCCGCGACGTTGACGTTGAGCTTGTGGCTCGCCGCGAACTGGTTGGCGGCAGGGGACAGTGGACAGGGAACAGGAGACAGGGGACAGGTTTCTGCCTGCTGTGGTCTGTCGCCTGTTTCCTGCCTCCTGTCCCCTGCTACCTGTCTATGGGCTTTGGCGACGGGAGTTGGCATCGCGGTGGCGACCTATGTGCGGCCGAGTTGGTTGTTGGCGGGACCTGTGTTGGCGGTGCTGGCCGTGTGGCTTGCGAAGGATCGGCGGCGCACGGCGCTCGAAGCGGCGGTCATGTTGCTGGGATTATTCGTGGCGATGTCGCCTTGGGCGTATCGCAATCACTCGATCTGTGGGCATTGGGTCTTCACGACCTTGTGGTCAGGGGCAAGCTTGTACGACGGGCTGAGTCCGGCCGCGACGGGCGAGAGCGACATGCAGTTCTTCGACCGCGACAACTTGATGGCCTCGCGATCGGAGTACGATGTCGATCAGCATTACAAGTCGGCCGCGTGGCAGTTCGCAAAGCAGAATCCACGCAGTGCGGTCGAACTGACGCTGATCAAACTCTGGCGCTACTGGAAGCCGTGGCCGAGTGCTCGGCAGTTTGGTGCACTCGGACCGGCGCTGTTGGTGGCGGGCTTCTTTGTGCCTGTCGTCGCACTGGCCTGCGTCGGAGGTTGGCGAGTTCGACATCAGCCGTGGGCATGGCTGTTGACGGCCGGACCAATTTTGTACTTCGCCGCGATTCACGCGGTGTTTGTGGGTTCTCTGCGGTATCGCCTGCCGGCCGAATACGCGTTGTGTGTGCTGGCCGCGGTGGGCCTCAAGGGATTTCGGGTTGCGGATTGCGGATTGCCGAGCGGAATGTCTCACCGACCTCTGACATCTGACCTCTGACCTCTGACCTCTGAATGAAGACGCTCGTCAAGACGTTCGTGTGGCTAATTTTGCTGGTGCTGGCGATCGGCGGCATCGCGCGGGAGTACTTGCTGCGCGCGTGGGCGGAGCGTGACGACGTCTTGAAGCAAAAGGTCGTCGACAAGCTGCGTGAGTTGTTTCCTGACGCGCACGTGCAGGTCGATGACGTGAAGTATGACTTCGGTCGCGATGTTGTCATCTCGGGCTTCGAGCTGAAGCCAAAGGGACAGAGTTTGCCGATTGTTCGACTGCCGCAGACAGTCGTGCATATTGATCGAGACGCCTTGATCGAGCGGCAGCAATTGGATGTTCGCAAGGTCGCCATTCGCTCGCCGAAGCTGGAACTCGTGCGCGATCGCGTTGGGAATTGGAACTGGCAATCGCTGTTGCCGCTGCCTGAACAAGAAAAAGGCAGCTTGCCGGAGATCGCGATCGAAGACGGCACGGTCACAGTGCGTGTCGAGCAGGCGTTAGGCATCCCGTCCGGAGCCTTGACGCTCGAGCATGTCGATATCCGTCTCGTGCCATCGGGCAAGCGACAGTTTCGAATCGAGGCCGTGTCGCGGTGCGAGCACACGGGCCAGATTGAACTTTCCGGGCGTTGGCATCTCGATCAGCAAACCGGACAGATCGACGGCCAGTTGACGGAGATCACCGCCGGGCAAGAGTTGCTCGGACTGGCGGCGAGCTTCGCTCCGGACATTCGAGCCAAATTGGAAGACTGGGAAGCGAAGTTGGCGGAGCTGTTGTCACGGCCCGCCGATCCGCAAAGCGGCCTGCCGTTTTCCGTGTCGTTGCCTAATGCGACGAATGATCCGAACGCATCCGGCCGTATCGGCTCGGCGAATTCGATCTTGGGACTGCGAGCGACCGCCAACGTCGGCTTTTGCGTGTCGCGTCCCGAGGCTGGTCAGACGCCACTCTTTCATGTCTGGATGGGCGTGAAGAACGGCGAGATCACGAATCCGATTCTGCCGTTCCCGTTGCAGAACCTGCGTGGCGAGTTGTACGTCGACAACGAAAGTTTCAAGGTGACGAAGCTGACCGCACACGACGGCACGACGAAAGTGTTGATCGACGGAGCGCTGAAAGGCCGCGACGCCGGAT
>CAZPUJ010000558.1:0-2532 GCA_964589725.1 uncultured Planctomycetaceae bacterium | reverse complement strand
TGTTTCGCGTGGAGTCCGGACGGAAAACGTCTCGTCACGGCAACGCACGACGACGTCGTCCGCGTTTGGCAGACCGATGGAACGCTCGGCCTCGAATTCAAAGCGCACGAAAAGCGAGTTCAGACCGTGTCCTGGAACCGCGACGGACAGATCGCATCCGCCGGCGTGGAAGGAAAAATCCGCTTGTGGCGAGCCGATGGCACGACAGGTCCGGTGCTCGATCCAGGCGGACCTGTGAGCGTCGTAGCCTGGAGTCCCGATGGCCAATGGTTGCTTTCGGGGCGATCCGATGGAGACCTCCGGCTCTTTCGATCTGATGGCACCGCCGGTCCGATCGTCAAGCAGCGGCAATTGAACCGCATCGATGGTTTGGCATGGAGTCCCGAGAGCCAGCAGTTCGCTGCCGCTGGCCGAGGCAGGACCAGCGGTCTGGAATCGTTTCGTGTGGACGCTGAACGGATACGGACTTTCGAGGGATGCAGTGCCGAGGTGAACTCCGTGAGTTGGAGCAGCCAAGACAAGCTCGCCGCGAGTGATCTCGACCGCACCCTACGCCTGTGGGACGTAGCGACCGGTCGGCCGCTGGAGGTTATTGTTCCGCTCGAAGGTGTGAACAGCATCACGATCCGACCTGATGGCCAACTCGTCAACGTCCGTGGCGACGCCGATCAGTCCGCCGCCTACCTCGTCGAACGTGACGGCGGTCGTATCGACGTGCTCACTCCCAGTGAGTTCGCCAAGCTGGCCGGATTCCTCAAGGTTGTCGAGGCCCCCATGCAGACCCCGCCAGCGGCCAATACAGTCGATGGAAAGTAGATCACTGCCCGACAGCAGCGCTGCGCGACGGCTCGGCTGTGCAACGTCGAAGAGACCAGTCGCGTCGCCAATGATGTTGATCCAGATCGCGCGAGTGAATTGTGTCATTGCTCGCTGTCGCCACGATATAACTCTCGCATGGCCGTCACGCTCAATCAGTTTCTTCGCGACCTGACCGACAGTGGATTGATAACTTCCGCAGAAGTCGCCAAGTTCCGTGGTCTGCTGCCCGCTGAGAAACAAAGCCCGAACGACGCTCAGGAGTTCGCCCGCGAGTTGGTCAGGCAGAAGAAACTGACCAAGTTCCAGGTCGAGCAAATCTATGCCGGCAAAGGTTCGTCGCTGACACTGGGCAACTATGTCATCCTCGACAAGCTCGGTCAGGGTGGAATGGGGATGGTGCTGAAGGCTCGGCACAAACGGATGGAGCGGCTGGTCGCATTGAAGGTGATGTCGCCGGCGGCGGTGAAGTCGCCGGATGCGTTAAAGCGGTTTCATCGCGAGGTCCAGGCAGCGGCGAAGCTCGAACATCCCCACATCGTTGCGGCCTACGATGCCGACGAAGCCAATGGCACACATTTCTTGGTCATGCAGTTCGTCGATGGCACGGACCTCTCGGTGTTGGTGAAGAAGCGTGGACCATTGCCGGTCGAGCAGGCGGTGCAGAGCATCATTCAAGCCGCGCGGGGGCTGGAGTTTGCTCACGAGCAGGGGGTTATTCATCGCGACATCAAGCCGGCTAATCTGCTGATCGACCAGAAGGGGACGGTGAAGATCCTCGACATGGGGCTGGCTCGAATTGAAGGGGCGGTCGGTGGCAACTCCGAAGGTGCAGGGCTGACGAGTACCGGGACGATCATGGGGACGGTGGATTACATGTCCCCAGAACAGGCGATGGACACCAAGCACGCGGATGCTCGGAGCGACATCTATTCGCTGGGCTGCACGCTGTATTACTTACTGACCGGCAAGGTCGTGTACGACGGCGACACGATGATGAAGAAGCTGATGGCTCATCAGCACGGGACGATTCCGTCACTCACCGACACCCTGGCGAGCGGGGGGCGTCAGCCCCCCGGTTCTTCGATTGACGGTAACGCTGGCAATGCCACGAACACACCGGGGGGCTTACGCCCCCCGCTCGCCGAACTCCAAGAGGTCTTCCAACGCATGGTCGCGAAGCGGCCGGAGGATCGGCCGCAGTCGATGACGCAGGTGATGGCCGAGTTGGAACGCTGCCTCTCCGGCGGCTCGCCGACGATTGCGATTCAGCCGAACTCGAACACGACGACGAGCGGTCTCAGCGTCGGCAGCGGGAATGAGCTGCAACAGTTCTTGAAGCAGATCAGCGGTGGCGAGAGTTCGTCCGCGACGAGTGCGGCTCCGTCTGGTTCGAAGGGAACAGCGGTGGCTCCGTCATCGGTCGAGGCCGAGACGATGATCTCGTCGGCGGGCGAAGGGGGGACCGATCCACTCACCGAGCAGTCGCTGACCATTGAGCGATCTCGCGGACAGAAAAAGAAGGCGGCGATTCTGGTCTCGATGGCTGCGGCCGTGGTCGTGCTGCTGGGGATCGTGTTTGTCGTGCGTGGCAAATCGGGCACACTGCATCTGGAGATCACCGAAGAACTCATCGAAGTGACGATCGGCGACACCGGTCACGTCCTGAAGGGCGTGAAAGAAGAAGACGTCCGGCTGCCGCTGGGCGAGCATGTG
>CAZPUJ010000557.1:0-4297 GCA_964589725.1 uncultured Planctomycetaceae bacterium | reverse complement strand
AAGGTTTGAACAACAAAGTGAAATTGACCACCAGAAAAGCCTACGGCTTCCGCACCTATGAAGCCGTCGAAATCGCCTTATATCACAACCTCGGAGCACTTCCCGAACCAGAATTCACCCATAGATTCTGTTGAGGAAGCTCTTTTAAATGTCAGTGAAAGTACTCGACGGCGTTTCTGAAGATTTTCATCCCGGCACCTTCGCCGCAGAGACCCAGGCGCGTCCAGTGAGGATGCTGAGTCGCGAACAGGAATCGTTCGGGGTGCGGCATCAGGCCGAGGATTTTTCCGGTCGGATCGCTGAGGCCGGCGATGTTGGCCATTGCGCCGTTGGGGTTGATCGGGAATGGCAGGATGTCCCATTGCGATGCCGCAGTCTCTGATCCCTGATGCCTGGCCCCTGGCCCCTCCATATACGTCAACGCGATTTGGCTGTTGGCTTGCCAGCGGTCGAGGATGTCGGGAGTGCGCACGACGAGTTTGCCTTCGCCGTGAGCGATCGGGATGTCGAGTTCCTCGATGCCGCGCAAGAAGACATTCTTCGAGCTGTGCACGGCAAGCCGCACCCACAGCGCGGTGTATTTGCCGTTGTCGTTCCAGGTGAGCGTCGCGTCGGCGACGGCGTCAGGGCGAGGCGGCCAAGTCGTTGAACCTCCCGGAAGAATGCCGGCCTTTACGAGCACCTGGAATCCGTTGCAGATGCCAAGCAACAATTTGTCGGCTCGCAAGAAGTCGCCGAGCACGTCGCCCAAGTGGCCTCGCAATTGGCTGGCGAAAATCACTCCCGAGCCGATGTCGTCGCCATAACTGAACCCACCGGGGACGCAGAGCACTTGATAGTCGGCAAGCTGCTGCGGATTCTCGATCAGTTGAAACAAGTGGACGCGATCGGCTCGCGCCCCGCTCGACTCGAACGCGAACGCCGTCTCGACGTCGCAGTTCGTTCCAGGCGCACGCAGCACACAGACGCGGGGCGTAGGCATTGGGAATTTCAGGTTTCGAGTTGGAGATTGCAGTTTTGCATCATGATGCCGTTCGGCAACAAATTTGCCCACAACAGGCGGGATGCTATTGCCCAAACGCAACGTCTGCCAGCACGGGGCGGAATGTGGCGCGCCGCGATTTGACCCGCGCGGATTCGTGACCTAAAAACTCTTGTCACTCCCCTCGCACGGCATCGGCGGCCACATCGACCACTTGCTTTGAAAGATTTCGCAGGCCATGACTGAACACCGCCGCCCACCGCTTCACCGCTTTTCGCTGGTCCCTTTTTCCCCTGCACGTCGCGAAGGGGAACGTCGCGAGTCCCCTCGCTTCCCGGTCACGGCCAGCGTGCGCTTTCTGCGAGCCACCGACACCGGCTCGGAACTTATCAAAGGTGACACGATAGAAGCCTCGCTGACCGGCATGCGCGTCGTTCTGGACAAGCCGGTCCGCAAAGGGGAGCAATTGCTCGTCGAGGTCTGCACCGAATTGCACGGCAACTTCAGCATCACAGCTCAAATCATGTGGGTCGAACGTGATGCCGAGGATTGGTACATCGCCGGCTGCGAGTTCTGCTCGATCCTGTCGCTGAAGCAGCGGGCGCAGTTGCAACGCCTAGCGGAAGAGGCGTTGGTCGAGGCAACGTAGCCGCGTCACGGTGTGAGTGAGAGTTCGCGTCACGGCGTGATCCGGCTACATTCCGCGGGATGAACATTTTCGTCTCCGAGTTCGTCTGCGGCGGCGCTTGGCCGGAAGAGCAGATCGAAACGTCGCTGGCTCGCGAAGGCCGGCTGATGCTGACGGCGTTGGTCGAAGATCTTTCGCGACTCCCCGACGCGCGTGTCGTTACGACCTGGGACGCTCGGCTGGGTGAGTGCCCCCTCAAAAGCTGCAAAGTGCGTGTGGTACAGACACGCTTGCAAGAGACGACAATCTTCTACGATCTCGTTCACTCCTCCGACGTCGTTTGGGTGATCGCTCCCGAAAGTGATGGAATTCTGTTTCGTCGGCGTGCGATTTGGAGTGGGTGCCTGCCCAAGACACTCAGCGATCCTCACGGGAGATTTGTGGGCTCACATCATGCAGCCATTGCTCTCTGCTCTTGCAAAAAGGCGCTGCATGAACTGTTCGATCATCTTGGGATCGCAACTCCCGCGACAGCCGCTTTTGATCCGTTAAAGGCAACCGAGTTTGTTTGCTCGTGGCCTATCGTGATCAAGCCACGCGATGGAGCCGGTTCGCAGAACACATTTCTCGTTCGCGACCAACTTGATCTTGCGAATGCGTGCCGCGCGCTCAAAAGCGTGACCGATCCTGATGCCTTGATTCAGCAACCCTACATTTCGGGCAAACCGCTTTCGGTGGCATTGTTGATCGCAGAGGACGGCTCGACTTGTGAAACGCTGCCGGTCGCGGAACAACATCTCAGCACAGACGGCCGCTTTCGCTATTTGGGCGGGCGGATTCCGGCGGACATCTCGGCCGAGTCGGCGGTCGCAGTCCAGCAACTGGCCGAGCGTGCGTGCCGCGCCGTGCCGGGACTGACGGGCTATGTCGGCTGCGACATCGTGCTGTCCGACAACGGTCCGCTGGGGCCAGTCCTGATTGAAATCAATCCGCGGCTGACGAGCAGCTATCTGGGCTATCGCCAACTCACCGACGACAACATCCCGGCTCGCTTGCTGGACGCCAACTCGCGATCATTGCGGTGGAAGTCGGAACCGGTCACGTTTACGGTGTGAGTCGTCTTCAGCGAGGAGCCACGACATGTTCGCACTTGTCGTCTATTTGTCATGGTAGCTGACCGTACGCCGTCGACGAATCAGCTGTTGGAAGCAGACACGGACATGAATCGTTCGCAAATCTCAATCAGCAACGATGCGTTGCTCAACCGGCGCGGATTCTTCTCATGGACGAAGACCGGCCTCGGCGGCGCAGCGTTGGTAAGTTTGTTGCTGCGGGGTGGCGACGTCCGCGGAGCAGTAGTGCCGGGCGAGGCGTCCGATCCGCCGCCGCATGTCGGGCCGAAGGCTCGGTGCGTGATTCACATTGTCGCGTGCGGCGGGGTGAGTCAGATCGACACGTTTGACTACAAACCGGAACTGGCGAAACGGCATGGTCAGCCGCTGGGTGGCGACGAACGGCCGGATGTGTTCTTCGGTCAGGTCGGATTGCTGCGAAAAAACGATTGGAATTTTCGGCAACGCGGCGAGAGTGGCTTGTGGGTGTCGGAATTGTTGCCGCACATCGCCGGTGTCGCCGACGAGCTGACGGTCATTCGCTCGATGTGGGCCGAGACGAGCAATCACACGCCCGCGACGTTTCAAGAGAGCACAGGCTTCCGGCTCAACGGCTTCCCGACGATCGGCGCATGGCTTTCGTACGGCCTCGGCAACGACACCGACAACTTGCCGACGTACGTTGTCATCCCGGACACGCGCGGGCTGCCGGCGGGCGGTTCGATCAACTGGACGAACGGGTTCTTGCCCGCTCGGCATCAAGGGGTTGTGATCCGTAGTCGAGGCATCGCCATCGACGACCTTCAACCGGCTCGACCGATCGCCGCGGAAACGGAAGTCGCGTCGCGAGAACTGCTGCGACGACTGAACGAGCGGCATCTGCGACAGACCGCGCCGGTCGGCTTGGCGGACGTCGCGACCGATGAGTTGTCGCGCGTGCCGGGGCACGACGCGCTCGTCGCACGAATCCGTAGCTACGAACTCGCGGCCAAGATGCAACTCGCGGTGCCGGAGGTCACGGACCTCGCGGCCGAGACGGCGACGACTCAAGAAGACTACGGGTTGAATGACAAAGCCACGGCGGATTTCGGCCGGAGTTGTTTGCTTTCGCGGCGATTGCTCGAACGGGGCGTGCGGTTCATCCAAATGTTTTCCGGCGGAGCGTTCGGCTCGCCGCGCATCAATTGGGACGGCCACGAAGACATGCGCGAGAATCACGCTCGCGAGGCAGTCCGCATCGACCGACCGATCGCCGCGCTGCTGCGTGACCTGCGGCAGCGTGGGATGCTCGATGACACGCTGGTTGTGTTCACGTCGGAGTTCGGCCGCACACCGTTCACGCAATCGGCGGCGGGAGTGCTGGGAGCCGGCCGCGATCACAATCAATACGGCTTCTCGGTGTGGCTGGCGGGAGCGGGTCTCAAGCCGGGCCTCGCGTTTGGCTCGACCGACGACGTCGGCTGGAAGGCGGTCGAGGACCGCGTCTCGTGGCACGACTTCCACGCGACGGTGCTGCACTTGTTGGGGATCGATCACCAACGGTTGACGTTCTATCACAACGGCATCCAACGCCGT
>CAZPUJ010000556.1:0-11829 GCA_964589725.1 uncultured Planctomycetaceae bacterium | reverse complement strand
CTCTATCACCGAGTCCGCCGCAACGCCGAGTATCAACGAACGCTCGACCTGCTGAAGCAAGTCAAAGACGAAGCCCCCGACATGCCGACCAAAAGCGGCCTGATGCTCGGCCTGGGCGAGACGACCGACGAACTGCTCGACGTTTTCTCCGACCTGCGCGCCGTCGGCTGCGACATGCTGACGCTGGGCCAATACCTGCAACCGACTCCCGAGCACTTGCCGGTCGAACGATACGTCCCGCCCGAGGAATTCGACGAGATCGGTGACTTGGCCCGCCGACTCGGCTTCGGCATGGTGGCTAGCGGCCCGTTCGTGCGGTCGAGCTATCACGCTGGCGAGATGGCCGCGGAATGTAGGTCAGGCTTTCTAGCCTGACCCGAATCCTGCACAGACAAACGAACCTAAAATATAGTCAGCCTGGAAAGGCTGACCTACGAGTCATGAGTCAATGTCCAACTTCGATTCCTTTTCATTACTTGGTACTTCGCGGCCGACGACCTGGCAACCCATCGTGCTCCCCGAGGTCGGCGCTGGCGAGCAACCCGTGCGAGTCAGTTCGTGGCTTACGAAACTCGGCGAAGAGATTGTCGCTGGCGACGCGGTGGTTGAGGTGTTGATCAAAGGCATCACGTTCGATGTGGACGCTCGCGTGTCAGGCAGGTTGCGGCGGATTGACTGTTTTGAGAATCATTCTGTCGCCGCGAGTGAAGTCTTGGGGTGGATCGAGCCTGCTCGAGACAGCGACGAGAACACGCCGGACGTTGAATCTCAGGAGCCGCGCGCATGACGTGGGACTCGATTCGCGGACATGGTGAGCGTGTCGAAGGGTTTCGGCGAGCCATCCGTCGCGGGCGGTTGTCGCACGGGTACGTATTTGCCGGGCCGGAAGGGATCGGCAAGCGGCTGTTCGCTCGCACGCTGGCTCAGTGCTTGTTCTGTCAGCAGCACTCGAACGAAGAATTACTGACATGCGAAAACTGTTCCGCGTGCCGACAGGTGCTGGCGGGAACACATCCTGATTTGCATGAGGTCGGACGTAAGTCAGGCAAGTCCGAGTTGACCATCGACGTCTTTCTCGGACCACCGGAGAATCGTGGCCACGAGGGGTTGTGTTACGAGTTGTCACGCCTGCCAATGGCGGCTGATCGAAAGATTGCGATTGTCGATGACGCCGGCGAGATGAATGACGAGTCGGCGAATGCGTTTCTCAAGACGCTGGAAGAGCCGCAGCCGAAGGCATTGATTATCTTGCTCGCCGACAACTTCGACGCGCTTTTGCCCACGATCCGTTCTCGCTGCCAATTGGTTCGCTTCGATCCGTTGTCGTCAGCCGATACCGCCGAGTTGTTGATGCAACTGGATTGGCTCAAAGAGCCGGCGGAAGCCGCCGCGCTGGCGGAACTGAGCGGCGGCAGTTTGGCCGTCGCTTCGCAATTGCTTGACCCCGCTTTGCGTGAACTGCGCGATGCGATGTATCAGCAACTCGCCAGTTCGCGGTTTGATTCGTTGGTTTTGTCGGAGAAATTGACGTCCGGCCTCGAAGCGATCGGCGGCGACGCGGCCACTCAGCGGCGCAACGCGATTTGGTTGGTTCGCTTCGCCCTGGAATTCTTTCGCTCGGCGGCGATGAACTTGTCTAATCAGCCGCAAGGCGCCGTGATTTCAACCGCCGTGACGTTCGCAAAGCGGTTGAAGGCCGACTCGCCCGAAGATCACGAATTCGTGATCAGTCTGTTCGAGCGCGTCGCCGAAACCGAGAAACACATCGATATGAACGTCGCCGTGCCGCGCTGTCTGGAAGCTCTCTGCGACGACCTCGGCCGTAGGCTGCGACGCTAGACCGCGCGCGGCCAAAAAATGAGACAGGCGAGCGGGGTGGCGTCAGCCCCCCCCGGTTCTGCGGCGAATGCACCGGGGGGCTGACGCCGCTCCGCTCGCCAGAATGTCTCACGGATGGCGGTGCTGTCTACCGCTCGAATCCCGCCGGCAGAACGTTGGGATCGCGTCGCGGGGATGGTGACTGACCCGTTGGCGCAAACGGCGTGCCAAGGTTTCCATTCGAAGCGGCCACGGGAGCAGCCGATCTGAACGACGACGGCCATGACTCCGGCCGCGTGCTCACCGAGCCGGCTGGAACATCCCTGCGCAGAACGGTTCCCGCGCCCTCTTGTTCCGGAAACGCACGCATCGTCGTGATGATTTCTTTTCGTTGATCGAACCGCGCGCCGCTCGGTAATTCCAAGGTCATTTCCAATTGTCGCGTGACACGAGATTGGATCGGCAACCCCGATTTTCGGTCGATCATGCAGGTGCCGACGCAATGTCCGGAGCGCAAAGAAAGCTTCTCGGTGACGCCGACTTGCTGAGTCGGACTGCTGCCGATGTGCTCGATCTTGGCCGGTCCGACTTGGCCGACGAGTTCAATCGTCGCGTAGCGGTCGTTGAGCGATTCCAGCCGATATGCCGTGTCGATGGTCATCGGGATCGGCCGCATGATTTGAAGGTTCTTGCGCCATGTGGCTCCGACAGGCACCGTGCCGCCGTCGTGATCGGCGTCAATGTTGTACGGCAGCATGCCAACGCTGTCGTCGACGAAATTCGCAATTCCCTCGTCTTCCTGCGAGGCAACTAAGCGCGTCAGCAACTCCTGTTGTTGGTTCAGTGGAGCGTTGCGGACGCAGCGTTTCAGGAACCCTTCAAAATCCTCGACCTTGACGATGCGATTGTCGGCTCCCAACCAAAATGAAAAGCCGTTGTTGACCAGTCCATGGTAAACCTGAGCGACCTCAGGAATCGTGCCGGTCGGAATCGTCGAGTCGTAAATGACCTTGTCACCGGCGATGTCGTGTTCGTAGCGGACTCGCTGATACCGCACACCCAGCCGTTTGACGCCGTCGGTGATCTCTTCGAGTTGAATCGCCAGAGTCATTGTCACCTGCGACGTGCTCTCGACCGCCGCACCGCCATTCGCGGGAACGGTTCGCAGGCGTTGTTCGACCGTCTTGATGAGCGGGAAACGATCGCCAACCTTCAACCGCAGCTCAAGATTCTCCGTGGCGGCGTCGTTCCCCGACCTGCCAACCGGCGACGTGTTTGATTCGCCGACGTCACCAAACTCTTTCAGCACGGCATCCGCGTCGGGGTCAGGCGACTCCTGGCCGAACTTGCCGCAGCCGGCGAGTCCGCAGACAAGTCCCCATCCGCACACCGCGATCCACATGGGACGTCGCATCATTGCTTTGCCCTTGGTTCATCCGTGATGACTTGGCATTTTCGCTGCTAGCGTTGAGGACACCGTGTTGAAGCGTGTCGCGTTGAAGACACTGTGGCGATCATCGCCTCTGAAAAGGCGGGGGAAGATAACAGTCGGCCTGATCCTCGCAAAGGCGATTTTGAATTCCCGCAGCCAGCGAGGCTTACGCCACATTTTGCGTGTGTCGCGAAGCGTGGCCAATGACGAGATATCCATTGACGAAGGAATGACGATATCCGAAGGACGAATCGACTTTCAGCGTTCTAGGAGCTGGCGATTTTCAGCCCTCGCAGACGCGGGGGCCGCGAGCCACTGCGGGCGATGTCGCGGCGAGCACTCGTGGTCAATACGCGACGGCGATTCGAAATCGGCCGCTTCGACCGGCACGATGCGCAGGTGCATGACTGGTTCCGTATTGGCTTGTTGGTCCTGCCGCTCATGATCGCGACGGCGCATCTCGTCGAGCACGACGGGATGCCATTCGTCATCGCGGCGAGCCTCCGACGGCACGTAGTTTCGGCGCGCCCACTGCCGCAGACGCAACTCCTGAATCAAGCTGATGGAATTCTCGGATATCATCAAGGAAACTCCTCCGTAACGTGGAATGCACCAGACATCGGCGAACCGAGATGGCTCTGACCAGCAGTTTTTGCCGCTCCGCACGTGTTGCGCGGAAAGACTTCTCACCGACCCGCTTTCCCAGCAGATTCTGCACGAATTTGTTAATGGCTTCGCTCCGCAAGCTCGTCAATGTCGCTGTGGCACACAGCGCCACGGCTACTTTCCGCGGCGGTTGCTAACCGAGTTGCGTTTCGGACTGGCTGATTTCTGGGGCACGAACTCCACCAACGCCGAGTGCTTGGCGACTTCTTCACCGTCCGCTTCGACCACAAATCGGCAGACGTGCCGCCCGGCCTTCCGCCCTTCAAGCGTCAACTGCAAGGCGCGCGACTGGCCGGGTGACAACTTTCCCAAATCCTTCAGCAATCGTTTCTCCGCGTGCCCCGGAAAGATCAAGGCCTCATCAAAGTCGACATGCACCATAACCTTGTCCAGCTCTCGTTGACTGTCGTTGTAGACGGTCACGTCAAACGTCACGGTCTCCCCGAGCGTCTTTTGCTTCAGCCCGCTGACTTCCAGTTTCAGCGGTGAGTCCTTCGGAGCGTCGAGTGCCTCGAAGCGTGGACCGCGAACCGTGGATGGACTTTCGGATTTGCTCTGAGGCAACGTTTCGGAATCGGGAGACTCGACCAAGCGATCGCGCGGCGCGGGCTTGAAGCGAAGGGTCGGCTGGCTTCGCGACTTGCCATCGTCCTGCGGCTTTGCCGCTCGCACGACGACTTCGTCCGAAAAATTCGTTCCGACTTTTGCTTGGGGATCAACCGTCGGATAAGGCACGACCTTTTCGCTCGGCTGAGGAACCGCCGTCGATCGCGGCGCAGCCAATTGCGGTGTCGCTGGCTGCGCGGGTACCGCGCGGAGTGGGTCTGCTCGCTGCACCGACCACGGCGCGCGAGGTTGCCACCAAGTGCGCGATGAATCCGGTGCCGCCGGTGGTTCCACTCGCTGCACCGACCACGGCGCGCGTGGCGTCCGAGTCAAGCTCTGGCAGCCGTAAAGTCCGACGAGCGAACTCACCGCGACACAGACAAAAAGCGAGCATCGAGACCACATGACGAAACACCACGGTTGTCGAACGAGAAACGCACCACTATTCCTCAATCAAGCGAAGGGAATCTACCACGCTCACGCCGAGGCGACCTTGAGAGAATCCTTTTGGCGCCGCAGATACGTCAGAAACGTCCGCTCGAAACAGCGGTTGAATCGCTTGAGTCGACCAGCAAAACCTGGCAAAGAGAGCATCCGGGGGAGACATCTCCGTCAGCAGCAGTCATGCGCGTTAACCCGAATTGTGCATCGCTTCACACTCACCCGACGCGCCAGCGCGCGTGTGAGCACGTTGCCCTCGCTAGCGCGTTTTGATGTTGCGCTTCTTAGCCCCGCAAGGGGCGGAAGATAGTAGCCCAGGGCGAAAGCCCTGGGATTGGATCCATACGAAACGACGAAAGCCCCGGAGGGGCGAAAGAATCGATGTCAAAAAACTCTGTCGCCCCTCCGGGGCTTTGCAGTTTCGTGTGGGCGCAAACCCACGGCTTACGCCGTGGGCTATTACCTTTCGCCCCTGCCGGGGCTGACAAACAGCGCAACATCAAAACTTGCGCGACGGGTTCGTGTCGCACAGACAGCTCTCATGATCTCACTCCTCGTTCGGCGAACCGCGCAGCCGTTTGGTGCCCGATCGGCGGCGTTTGTCGTTCACGCGGCGAGTCTTTGACGCACGCGTGGGGCGAGTTGCCTTGCGACGTTTCGGCGGTGTCGCCACTTCGACCAGCATGCGCGCAAGTTGTTCCAAACATCCGTCGCGGTTCATCGGCTGACTGCGCGAACGTTCGCACGCGATGAGCAGGCTGCCGTCGGTCAATAGTCGGGACGCAAAGCGGGTTGCGAAACGTTGCCGCACGTCGTCCGGCACGCTTGGCGATTCGAGTGGTCGCCAGCGGAGCGTGACTTTCGAGTTCACCTTGTTGACGTTCTGCCCGCCGGGACCAGAACTGCGCGCATGTTTGAATGTAAATTCATCGTGGGGAATCCGAATTCGAGCGTTGACGACCAACACTCCGTGCGGCGGCGTGATGCGTTCGCTCGCTTCGGTGGGATGAGGTTCGGCAGCCATTCGGGCGTTCTCGATTCTATCTTCGTTCTTCATTCCCCGGTTCTTCACGTCTACACTCTGAGCACGGCTGGCTAAAAGTCCCATTTGGTGAAAGGCTGCGGTCGTGGGTGGCACGTCCCTGACCATCGGGAAGGGCGTGGAAATCCGAGGACACCACAATACGCACGCCCTTCCCGATGGTCAGGGCGTGCCACCCAAACTCCCAAATTAGCCAGCCGTGATACGGTGAGCCAAACCCTTTTGTCGTGGGAGTGATTCAATGAGCTTTCCTCGCATGCTGCGGTTGCGGCAGTCGTTTGACGCGCCGCGAGTGAACGATATCCCCGGTGAAGTGGAGCGACAACTCGCGACGCTCCGCTTGGAACGCGCGGTCCGGTCCGATCAGACGGTCGCCATCACCGCCGGCAGTCGCGGCATCTCCAACATCGCAATCATCATCAAGGCCGCGTGCGATCACGTGCGGCGACTGGGTGCCAAGCCGATCATCATTCCCGCGATGGGCAGCCACGGCGGTGGCACACCCGAAGGTCAGCGGCAAATCATCGAGGGCTACGGCGTCACCGAAGAATTCACCGGCGCCGAGATTCGAGCCTCGATGGAAACAGTCGTCGTCGACCAGACGCCGCAAGGCATCCCGGTGCATTTCGACAAGCAGGCCTTCGCTTGCGATCACGTGTTGGTCGTCGGCCGCGTCAAGCCGCACACCGGCTTTGTCGGGCCAGTCGAATCCGGACTGCACAAGATGATGCTGATCGGACTCGGCAAGCACGAAGGGGCGAAGATTTATCACCGCGCGATTTTGGATTTCAGCTTTTTGGAAATCATCCGCGCCGTCGCCGATGTCGTGCTGCGAAAGTGCAAAGTGGTCGGTGGTCTCGCGATCGTCGAGAACGCTTACGATCAGACCGGTCTGATTGCAGCGGTCGCTCCGGCGGAATTCTTCGAGCGCGAGGCGGAGTTGCTGACGGTCGCACGGAAGTGGCTGCCGAAACTGCCATTCGCGCAGGTGCAACTGCTGATCATCGACGAGATCGGCAAGAACATCAGTGGCACGGGCATGGACACGAACGTCGTCGGTCGCAAGTACAACGACCACGCGGCGACGGATCGCGATGACGTTTCTTGCAAACGGATTTTCGTCCGTAGCTTGACGCCCGACACGCACGGTAACGCGACCGGCATCGGCCTCGCCGAATTCACGAACACGCGCACTGTCCGCTCAATCGATCAGAAAATCACGAACATCAACTGCTTGACTGGCGGCCATCCAACGGCTGCGATGACTCCCGTTGCGTTCGACACCGACCGCGCGGTGATTCAAGCCGCGCTGTCGACCATCGGCCTCGTCGAACCACAAGATTCGAAGGTCGTCCACATCGCCAACACGCTGCATCTGAGTGAGGTGCTCGTCAGCGAAGCCTATTTGTCCGAGATTCAGACACGTTCTGATCTGCAAATTCTCGCAGGCCCGTTCGACATGCCGTTCCATGACGATGGCAACCTGCCAGCGATCTTTCCCAACGGACACGGCCATTCGTGAGAAATCGCTCTAGACACAATCCACCAAAAAGTCCTAACAATCCCGCGTCATTGACCCAAGGAGGGGAAAAACATGCGCGTAAACGGCCTGTCTTGGATCGCGGGAACTGTGTGTCTGGGTGTGACGGGATGCTTTAGTCACGCACCTTATGGGAATCCCAATTCGTTCGGTCCGCCGCCGAACACAGCAATGATGCCGCAACCGATCGGTCCCGGAACGGCTTCGGCGGGATCGGCCTGGATACCCGCGGGACCAATGCTGGCGAATCCGCCTGGCACGTCGAACGTGGCTCCACCGCGCGCGTCGGCGCCTACTCCAGCGAGGAAGGGGGCGGCGGGCACAAAGGATATGTTTGAGGAACCAGAAGGCGGCAAGTCGGTTCCGGAGCCACGCGATCCTGGTAATGCTCAACCGCCAGAGACGACTCAGCCGTTCGGCCGGAATGACGGAGCGTTGCTCGAACGGCGCGGCGTGAGAACCAGCCAAACTTCGATCCGCCCGCGCGATGAAGTTCACCTGTCGCCGAGTAAACTCGGGAACGAATTGCCGGAGTTGGCTGATCTTGAAACCGCGATTGCCGCGGATGCGGATGAAAACTTGCTGCCGACGAACTCAACCGTGCGCAGCGCTCAATTCTTGACGGAAGTCAAGGCGACGGGCGTGACGCCAGCCAGCGCTCAGCGCGAAGCCTTCGATTACGACACCGAGAACTATGCGTGGCTGAACGGAATCGCCGAATTCAGTCCGGCCGACCAGTCGTGGCATCTGACCTACAGCCAAGCTCCCGCTGACGCCGATGAGTATGGCGGCGAAGTCACGCTCAAGCGGACTCCGGTCCTCAGCGTGCTGCGCCAGCCCGGACCCATTCAGGTCGAAGGCCGTTTCGATCCCAACCAGCGCGACCGGCTCGGCAAGCCAGTCTATGAGGTCGTGCGGCTGATCGGTCCTTCGACGCGGTCACGCTGATTGTAAGCCAAGTCTGCTAACGTGCTTTTTGAGATGCGATACCTCGCGCGGTTGCGGATGAGATGTTTAACCCCAACCCCATCGGGCAACGCCGTTAAGGATTTTGGATCGAGAAATACAAGCCCGAAGCGCGAGCGAGTGCATGTATTGCGGTCGCCGAATATGCACTCGCTGGCGCTTCGGGCTTGTAGTGGTGGCGGCATCTTAACGGCGTTGCCCATCGGGGTGGGCGTCGATCGGCCAACGACTTCGCACGCTGCCCGACGCGCACGCCGTTGGCGTAGCGGTTAAACATCTCACTGATGGCCGCACGAGGAAATGCAGGGGATCCCAAGCCCAAAAACATCGCGCGCCGCTGCGCGGCGAGTGGGTCAAGACGGTCGCTTCGTGACCGGACGTCTGAGCGGCTATCGCCGCTCAGACGTGGTAAAGCGGTAAAGGGGTTAAGCAGTTACTGAGTCCTCGCGCCAGACGAACACACAACCCGAAAACCGCGGCTGACGCTACGGCCGACGGGACGGTCCCCGTCGCGGAGGGCAGAGCGTGCGCTCCACGGATTGTCGCCCCAGGCGCCGCCACGCAAAACACGATACTGCCAGCCACTCGTCTTGACCGGATCCGTCGTCACGCCGCTGCGTCCCGCGTAAACCTGCGCGTCATAGACGTCTTCACACCATTCCCACACGTTGCCGTGCATCTGTGCCAATCCGAAGGCGTTCGGTGGATACGTCGGGTCATCCACCACCGTGGTTCGTCCCAAGTACGCCCCCTTCGTCTTCGTGCCGTACGGAGAGTTCCCATTGACGTTGGCCTTGTCGCCATTGACCACGCTGTCGAAGTGAAACGGCGTCGTGGTTCCGGCACGGCAGGCGAACTCCCATTCCGCTTCGGTCGGCAGTCGATAACCGCGATCAGACACCCGTTGTCGGTCCTGGTCATAGCAGACGGTCAACCCGTCCCGTTCGCTGAGTTCGTTGCAGAAGTCGACGGCGTCATTCCACGACACCTGTTCGACGGGAAAACGGCGCGTGTCCTGATCTGCCACGCTGGATGTGCCACCACCGCTGCTCGTGAAGTAACTCGGATTCGTTCCCATGACCTGCTGATACTCCGCCTGCGTCACTTCGTACTTACCCATGTAGAACGGCTGTGTGATCTGCACGCGATGCTGTGGCTTCTCGCTGGGTTGCGCCTCCGCTTCCGAGTTGGATGCTCCCATCAGAAACTCACCCGGTTTGATGAGGACCAGTTCCATCTCTATGCTGTTCTTAATCAAACGTGCCGGAGTCGAGGCGGGATCGGGAGTGATCATCGCGACGTTGTTCGCTGGCGCGCGGTTGGCAAGAGAGCTCTGCATGAAATAGGACACGCCGAGGAAGAGGGCGAGGATGCCGATCACGCTCAGGGCCAATTCTTTGGGTTCGACCAAGCGCCCCGCCACGTCCAGGTATCTGCGGTGGCCTTTGAAATTCGCGACGGCACGAGCCGGACGGTTCTTGGCGAGGTCGCGGAGCAGACGCTCCATCTTCGGGGCGTTGGGCTTGAGTTTGAGATACCGTATGACGAGCGGTGCCAGGCGGGCGTACTTCTTGCGTCTGACCGCTTCGTCGATCTCTTGTTTCAACCTCGCACTCTCGTCGGCGGGCTCCTCGGTCAGCGACTCGGCAAGCTCGTCGTTCCACCAATCGGTCTCTGCACCAGACTTGAGCTCTGTCCCCACGACTGGAGTGGCTGGCCCCAAAATCGAGCGGATGGATTTTTCCGCGGCATCCGACAGTGGTGTCATGCGGCCGTCGATGACCAGCTTACTGAGCTGCGGGGTTGATTCGAGCGGCGCTTGCGAAGCGGTGACGAGATGTCCCACCCAGGCTTGTAACTCACCGTCGCCACTGTTCCAGAGTTCGTGGAGCAACTTGGATTTCGACGGAGCGTCGAAGTCCTGCTTCGTGAACAGCAAGTTGTCTCCGTTGTCGTAATCCTTCCATAGCCGCATTCCATCCGGCCGAACCAGACAGCGCAGCGCGCAGGCAATGACCAAATGCGGAAAGCGGTCGATGTCCGGTGAGAACAGATTCTGCTTGGCACGTTGAGGATGTTGAAAGCAGGGATGTCCGACCTCCGAGGGCGGTTGACCAGCCATCGAGCGAACCCACATCCCGTCGTAGTCGATCAGGCGCAACGCGAGCTTGCCTTCGCTCGATCCGGGAACCAGCATCACGTTGCCGTGTTGCAGGTCTCCGTGAGCGACACCGGCTTCACGAAGCAGCGGCAACATTTTCAACCACAGCGGAAAGAAGGCCTTCAGAAACCCCGGCCTCGACAGATACTCCGTCACGAACTGCCGCAGCGTTAGCCCTTCGACCCAATCCATCTTCACGACGGGATACCACTCGCCCCGAATCCGCATTCCGTGTTCGAGGTATTTGAACTCGACGGTGAACGGCAGCCGCGTCGCTTCGAGTTGCTTGCTGATCTCGCGATAGCGTTCATTCAACCGAGCCATCGGCCGCGTGAAACATTTGACCGCCCACTGCCGCTGTCCATCGCGCGAGCGGAATTGGTACACGTCCGCGAAGTTGCCGGCACACGGCGGTTTCGGCAATCCGTTCTCCAGCGTCGCCACTTTCGCAGCCTTCAGGTCCGGGTCTGAGCAACAGACATCCGGCATCTGCACCGCTTCGGAATAGTCGCTGGAGACGGGCCAGTAGTTCGGCATCGGACGCTCAATGTGGTTTGGCCACACCTTATACCTCTCGCGGCCACGAATGAAGGGTAGCCGAATTCGTGAGGGCCTGTTGAATTAAGCCGCCGCCGAGTTCACCTCGGCGGTTCACGCGTTTCTGCACTACGTTTTTCCCGAGGAATTCGAGTAGTGCAGAAACGCTTGAACCCCTGAGGCAAGCTCAGGGGCGATTGAATCAACAAGCCCTCACGACTTCGGCTACAGTCAAATGTTCAACTCGTTCTGGAATCGAATGCCAAATCGCTGAGTGAGATCTGGTGAGCGCCTCCTCCAGGCGATGGCGTCAAGAGGTTCTATCGCCGTCGCAGATGGAAACCCGACACCACTCGCCCCGAATCGGCATTCACTGCGCGAGGTTTTCCTTTCGCGCCGGTCGCGTCAGCTTCACGCCGAGCTATATGTCAGTCAGCGTTTCGAAATCTGCACAGCCCCGCCCGGTCGACAATCGTAGAGTCTTCGGTTGTAATTTATGCGCGCCGTGCGCGCAATTTGTCCCCTCTCCCCCGCCACGGGGGAGAGGGATAGGGTGAGGGGGCCGAGCGCTCCACCGGCCCACGAGACGCCCCCCCACCCCCCCCCCACCCCCCCCCCCG
>CAZPUJ010000555.1:0-20145 GCA_964589725.1 uncultured Planctomycetaceae bacterium | reverse complement strand
CGATTCCCATCATCACACGGAAGCCGTTTTTTGTGGCCAGTAAATCTCCCGATCCTCCCAACCTGACAAACACCCCTGCGGGTGACCGGTTACGCTCCAAACCAATGAACCGATCATCGCCTACGATCTGGCGCTGGCGCTCGCGCGACATGGACGCCCGGTCGAAGCGTTGACGGTTTTGGAGGACGCTCAGCCGCTGACTGGCAACGCTGCGTGGTTACGAGTTTGGCTGCTGAGGGAACATCCTGACCGCCACGATCAAGCGTACGCGGCTCTGCGCGAGATCGCTGCGCGCGAGGCCACCGGTTTGGAGCTTCTGTTTCGTCCCTGTCTGCGACTGCTGTTGGGAGACAACGAAGGAGCGTTCGAGGAAAGTCGAACTTTTCAAGACCGTCCGTCCGTCGTGCCGAAATTCCGCAGCCAGTTCTATCGCGAGCTGCTGACCTACAACTGCGGCTTGGTCTCGGACCAAGAGGTGTTGGAGGCGGCTGGCCATTCGAATTGGGATCGCAGCGAAGCGTACTTCTTCATCGCGCTGCATCACTTGGCTAATGGTGATCGCGACGCGGCGCGAAAACATTTCGAGTCGTGTCTCGCGAGGCGTTGCTACGGCACTCAAGCCTGGGATTGGAGCGCCGTGGCGCTGGCTCGGCTGCGCTCGAACTCCGCGTGGCCGGAATGGATTCGCGCGAAGAATCCCTGAGCAGCCCAGCTCAGCTCAGGGGCTGTCCGAAAAACCACATTGCGGCGGAACCGCAAATTCGTCGTCTCCCCAAATTCGTTGGGACTCAGCCAGTCCGAGGGCCGAACGAGCCCAACGAATTTAGGGAGACGACGAATTCGGACTTTTCGGACAGACTCGCAACAACACAGTGCGTCGCACGGCTCGAGGGCGATCAAGGTTGTCCCGGCGCCTGATCCTTCTTCTCCAAGACCTTCAATGCGACGAACGGCGCCAAGCCCGACCGGTGGGCGTGAGTTTTGCGTTTCCCGCCGTAGTTGGTTTCCCAATACGACTCAAACGCGCAGACGCCCAACTGGTACTGCAGCTTACCTGTCTGCCCCTTCTGGATGGCCTGTTGCTTTTTCAAGACTGCTTGCTTGCTCAAGACACGTCCGGATTTCTTCTGTCGCATGATCACGCTCCTGACAAAAAATGAACTGTCGTTGTGCCGACGCTGCAACATGAAACTGTTCCAGGGAAAGCCCGAGTCCCCAAGCGGTCGCAAACGCGGCCAGCACGGCGAGTGAGTCCATTCGCGGTACATCCAGTCGTATCTCGGACTGACCCTGCGCCAACACGATGCTGTCGTCTTGCACAAACGCCGCGCGCCACCCGTTGGCTCGCGCACGACACACGCAGTCGTGATGAGCGTCCTGGGAAATGGGAATCGCCGCGCAGCCCAATTCGTCGCAGTACGTCGCCAAACGTGGATCCTCCACGTTGATGACGATGAATCCGCGAGCCGCGCCGGCCGTGACCAACAAACGCGCAACCGCACACGCCTGCGGGTCTTCGCACGAGTCGCCCGACTGATCGGCGAACTGTGGTGTGGACAATAACACGGCGGCCGAGCAGCGTTCGAAGGGTAAGCCTTCGAACCGCAGGCTTTCGGCGGACAACTGCGTCACTACGGCATCCACACGCGGATGCAGCAACAACGCACGGACACTTGTCCCATTGTCGCCCGGAGCAGGCCGTAGCCGACGCGAACCGATGCGCACGCCATCGCGCGCGGCAAGACCGACACGCGGCCAGCGCTGTTGCAACCAGTCGCTCAGCAACCGCCCGACTTCATCTGTCTTGGAATCACTCAGCAAGGCGACGATCGGAATGTGAGCCTCGTCCGGTCGAGGGAACAAGTGCGAGACGATCGCTTCCGGCACCGGCCGCGACGGCTGGCAGACGGGCCGCATGTGGACCAGGATCGCCGGCTCGGCATTGATCTCCAAAATGCCGCCTTGCTGTTCATCGAACGGCCGCAATAAGTCGGGGGCGATGAGGTCCACGCCCGCGACGTCCAGCCCGATCATGCGCACCGCATCAATGATCGACTCGGCCACGTCCGGGTGAATCTGATCCGTCACATCGAACATGCCGCCCCCTTGCCATTCACAACTTTGCCAACGCAACAACACGACCTGACCGGACGCCGGAACGGAATCCCAATCGAAGCCTTGTTGAAGCAGCGCGGCTGTCACACTGTCATCCAGCGGCAGGTGAAACCACGGTTTGGACTTGTCTTCGAGCGGCCCGCGACGCGGGTCGCGATTGAGTTCGTCGACAAGTTCCGTCACGGTCCGTTGCCCATCGCCGACAACTCGCGCGGGCTCGCGCCGCACGGCCGCGATGATCTGCTCGCCGACGACGAGCACGCGATGCGGAAATCCCTCCAATTGTTTTTCCACGAGCACTTCGCGACTGAATGGCAAGGCTCGCCGATACGCGGCCACGACATCCTCGCGTGAGAACAATCGCAGCGACACACCGTTCCCGAAGTCTGCGTCCTGCGGCTTCACGACGACCGGCAAGCCGATTTGATTCGCCGCCTCCCAGGCGTCGTCCTCATCGGACACCACTCGACCGGTCGGCACGGGAATGCCCAGCCGCGACAGCAAGCTCTTGGTCAACTGTTTGTCGCGAGAGACCGCCTCCGCGATGAAACCGGTCCGGTCCGTGACGGCCGTGCGGATTCGTTGCTGCCGAGCTCCGTAGCCCAACTGCACCAGACTGTCCGCATCCAATCGCAGTGCCGGAATCCCGCGAGCTTGCGCGGCGGCGACGATGGACCCAGTGATCCGACCCGAGCGCCGCTCCCCCGATTCGTCATGTAACACCGCTAGTCGGTCGTCGAGGGACAGTGTCTCGCCACGCTGCGCCGCGTTCGCGATGTACAAGGCAATCTCCAGGCACTTTCGCGCGATGACTTCGTCCAGGAATTCCACCGCGACTCGCGCCGTTGAATCGGAGCCACCGGACCGAACCCAACCGTGCCGCACCGCCTCGCCCGCCCACTGCTGCAACGTCAACAGCAAGTCCTTGAGCAGGTCCGCGGATTCGAAAGAAAACTGGTCGGTGCTCGGACGCAATGGAAGACCTTGACCCTGCGGCAGACGATGGGCTGTCAGCGACAAAAGCCAACCGGCAATCCAATTGCGGATGTCCGGCCGCTGATCGGCGTTCGTGGCAACTATGGTCTCCGGCTCGATCCAAACTTCGAGCACCGGATCACTCGACCAAACATTCGCCCCCGACAAGACCATGACTCGTTCGATTCACATGACGTTCCTCACCCTAACCCTCTCCCCCCGATGCGGGCGGGAGAGGGGACGGAACACGAAAGCGTGCTCTGGTACTAGGAACAAGGCGTGGCGGCGCGAGAAAGTAGGCGCGCGAATCGGGTAAAATTCTCTTTCGCAAACGGATTCCAGGTGCGAGAGTTTCAGCCCCCATCCAGCTTGCCTGGATGGAGCTAATGACGGTGAGCTAAGAGCGACCAACAATCCCGCACTCAGACCCCATCCGCCTCGTGCGGATGGAGAAGAAGATCACTCGGGCGGCGAACTCCATGGAATCTGATTCACCATCCAGACGAGCTGGATGGGGTCCGACGCGGTAAGTTTGTGCCGGGTTAGCACTCGATCTACGGCTCCATCCAGGCGAGCTGGATGGGGACCAAAAACAAATACCTGGAATTCTTTCGTGTCAAAACATCTGGCGACTGGCACATCGTCAACGATTTCATGGCGGTGACTCTGGACGCCACTCGATTCGTGGCCACAATCTTCACGTCACGAAACGTTCGCGAACCTTTCTCGGAATCGCACACGGATGTCACACTCGCTCGAACTGGCTTTACTCACGCGGTATCAGCGACAAGAAGAGCGCGACACGGAATCACAACCGCTGGAATGGCGGCTGATCAAGCGGCTGTTCGAGTTCACTCGATCGCACGCCCGATTGCGAAACGCCTTGATGATCATGGCTCCGTTGCGGGCGATTCAGATTCCGGGGCTGACTTGGATTCTGACGGTCGTCATCAATGGGCCGATCGCCGAACGAAATGTTGGGGGATTGGCGTGGGGTATCGTGGCGTTTGCGAGCTGGGCGTTGCTGCTGCAAGTCGGACTTCATTTTCGCCAGCGGTGGGCGATGGAATTCGGCGAGGTCATGGTTCGCGACTTGCGTCAGGCGATTTTCGAGCACTTGCAGCGGCTGCCGATGAGCTTCTTCAATCGCACTAAGCTGGGCCGCATCATCAGCCGCATGAACTCGGACATCGAGAACATCCGGATGGGCGTGCAAGACGTGCTGTTTGTCACGATCGTCGTGCTGGGCCAGATGGTCGTCTCGGCCACGTTCATGCTGTGGCACGAGCCGGTTTTGTTTCTGCTGGTGCTCGGCGTCGCACCGATGTTATGGTTTTTGAATCGCCACTTTCATCGCCAGCTGAGCGTGACGCATCGAGCCGTCCAAGAAAGTTTCAGCCGCGTAACCGCGAACCTTGCCGAGTCGGTCAACGGCATGCGCGTCACTCAGGCATTCGTCCGACAAGAAAAGAACGCCGAGTTGTTCCGCGAACTCGTGGCCGATCATGCGTCGTACAACTTTACCGTCAACAAAACGCAAGCGACGTTCTTGCCGCTGATCGACCTCAACAACGAAATCTTCTTGGCCCTGTTGCTGATCGTCGGCAGCTATCGCGTGCTGAACCCCGAGACCGGTGCGAATTTGGGCGATCTCGTCGGGTTTTTCTTCATGGCGAACTTGTTCTTTGGCCCGATGCCGCATCTCGGCACGCAATACAACCAAGCCCTGACCACAATGGCCGGAGCCGAGCGTGTCTTCCGACTGCTCGACACTCCGCCGGCCTGGACTGATCCGCCCGACGCCGCGAAACCCAGTTCGTTTTCGGGCCGCGTTGAGTTTCGCGATTTGACGTTTGGATACGACGAAGGCCGCGCGGTGTTGCACGACATCTGCTTCCTCGCCGAGCCGGGGCAGAGCGTCGCTTTGGTCGGTCACACCGGCAGCGGCAAGACGTCGATCATCAACTTGGTCGCGAAATTCTATCTGCCGTGGTCCGGCGATTTGCTGATCGACGGGATTGAGATTCGGCAACTCGACACCGAGTTGCTGCATCATCAAATTGCGATCGTCCCGCAACAGAATTTTCTGTTCAGCGGCAGCGTGCTCGAGAATATCCGCTTCGGACGGCCGAGCGCGTCGGATCACGAGGTCTATGAAGCCGCTCAGCGTCTCGATTGCTTTGATCTGCTGGCAGCACTGCCGGAAGGTTTTCACACTGAGGTCGGCGAGCGGGGCGGCAATCTGTCGCTTGGCCAGCGGCAACTCGTCTGCTTTTGCCGTGCACTCCTCGCCGAGCCGCGCATCTTGATCCTCGACGAAGCCACCAGCAGCGTGGATCCGATTACCGAAGCTCGCATCCAAACGGCATTGCTCAAACTGATCGCCGGTCGCACCAGCTTCATCATCGCTCATCGCCTGAGCACGATCCGCCACGCGGACCAAGTGCTCGTGCTGAATCACGGCCGCATCATCGAACGTGGCCGGCACGCCGAGTTGCTCGCCGCCGACGGGCATTACGCGGAGTTGTATCGCGATTTCTTGCAGGCTGTCGCCTGAGCGACGTGGACGTCGCGCGAGGAAGCTCATAGGCTAATCCTCAAATAGGCGACACCACCGACCTCGCGTCGGGGGCTCGCGGGTTCTTACACTACGCGCACGAGCGCATTTGGGGCGATGTCAAGGTAGTGCGAAAACGCGCAAGCCACTGGACAAGGCTCAGCGGGTCGCTTGATTCAGATCTGAATTGCCGAATCCTGGATCAACCGGTCTTACGGCCAACCGATAGCGGAGTTGATCTCAATCGTACTCCGTAACCCTGCCCTCCGCGTCGGGTGCTCTGCCCCCCCCCGACCCGGAGACTCGGGCTACGCGGCTGCATCCTCTCACCGAACCAGCATCAGGAGACACCGTATGAACACTCGCGAAGCCATTCGTCTGAATCTCGATCAAGCGGACAACATTGTCCGAATGTATCTCGCCGACATGAGTGACGCCGAGTTGCTCGTGCGCCCTGTTCCCAACTGCAACCACATCGCGTGGCAGTTGGGGCACTTGATCAACGCCGAGCACGGAATGGTCAGCGCCGCCTGTCCGGACAGCATGCCGGCTCTGCCCGACGGATTCGCGCCTCGCTACACGCCGGAAACTGCCAGTGTCGATGACCCGAAAGCGTTTCACTCGAAGCCAGAGTTGCTGGACCTTTACACCAAGGTGCGAGCCGCCACATTGGCCGCGCTGGAGAAGGTCTCGGATGCCGAATTCGATCGTCCAGCGCCCGAACAGTTTCGTGGCTACATTCGCTCGATCGGTGACCTCTTCAGCCTACAAGGGACTCACTGGACAATGCACGCCGGCCAATGGGCCGTGATCCGCCGCAAGCTGGGCCGCAAGCCGCTGTTCTAGTTCGCGCCTGATCGTGCTCGACGAGCGGCTGGCGATAGTCTTTGATTAGGCGGAATCAGCAGAGTTAAGTCGCCGCCAATCACCCTGTTCTGCCGATTGAGTTTTGGCCTTTGAAATTTGTTTTGACATTCGGATTTCGAGTTCCGGATTTCACTTCGGCGAGGCTCGCATGAAACTTGGCTTGATCAATTCCGCTTGGGCGCAGTCCGGCCGCGAGACGGCTTGGGGCATTCACAAAACGAAGGAACTGGGCTTCGACACGATCGACATCTTCGCCGATCCGCTGGACATCGACGTTCGCGAGCGGCGGCTGATCAAGCGGGAATGCGACAAGGCCGGACTGCCGATTGTGTCGATCTGTTGTGTCGCCGTCGGGCTGATCGACTTCAACCCCAGCGTACAGCGGTTTCATGTCGACCGCACGAAGAAGTTCCTCGATCTGGCCTACGAGTACGAAGCCAAGAACGTCCTGCTGGTGCTGGGCGAGTACATCTGGAATCAGGAAGTCATCCCGCCCGCCGAGCAATGGGCGACCGGGGTCCGCACGTGCCGCCAATTGGCCGAGTATGCCGAGTTGCTCGGAGTCAAGATCGCCCTCGAGCTGGAACCGTTCGCGCTGTCGTTGCTGAACAACGTGGATCGCATGGCGCGGTTCATCGACGACGTGAATCATCCCGCCTTGCGAGCGAACATCGACGTTTCGCACCTGTGCCTCGCGAAAGTCGCCCCCGAGGAATTGCGCCGGCTCAAGGGCAAAGCCATTCACGTGCATATCTCGGACTGCGATGGCAAGGTCCACGGAGACCTGCCTCCCGGCCGCGGCGTCGTCGACTTCCTACCATACTTGCGCGAGGTCAAAGCCCTCGGCATGGAAGGCACGATGTCCATCGAGCTGGAATATTCGCCCGACCCCGCCAAGATCGAAGACTGGGTCCGCGAAGCCTACTCCGCCACCGACCGCCTGATGCGCGAAGTGGGCCTGCGCGGTTGAGAACCGTCCGTAAATGCCACACGCCACCTAACTCTGCAGCACATGTTCGAGGATTTCCGGTCCCCTCTCCCCCGCATCGGGGGAGAGGACTAGGGTGAGGGGGCGAACACAGGTCAGCGATCGGTTGCGGCAGAACCCCTTGTAGAGACGTGAATGTGTAGAGACTTAAACTCGTCATCGAAGCTCGATCGATTTTCGAAAACCCCCTCACCCTGACCCTCTCCCCCGATGCGGGGGAGAGGGAACCAGTCCGTTGCCCAACATGGTTGCCTTTGACAGAATGCTCCGCCAAGAGAAGTGTTGCGGGGTGCGATTCCGTGTGGAAGCTTGGGGTCAGGTGCGCCACGATGGCCGTCGAGCGTGTCGATCAGTCTCAGTCGTCACCTTCGGGCGAACATCCGCTCGAAAATGACCCGCCGGACAGGCCGCCGCGATCTCAGCCAGCACGCGGTAATTCGAGTTCAGCCTCGGGACAAATGACGGTCCCGCCGTCTGCTCCAACGCCTTCCCCATTGCCCTCTTCGCTGGAAGGCACGCTGACTGGACGCGAGACCATCCCGCCAGAAAACTTTCCGGGCTCCGACGACGACAACGACGAAAGCCTACCCGATGGGGCAGAGACTTCGGCGGGCCGGATTGGCCGCTACCGGTTGATTGGGATTCTTGGCCAAGGTGCGATGGGCATTGTCTACTTGGCTCACGATCCCGACACCCAGCGTCAAGTCGCTCTCAAACTGCCGAAGTTCCGCAGCACGAGCAGCGCCGACAACATCGAACTCCTGCAGCGGTTTTATCGCGAGGCACGCGCGACCGGGAATCTGGACCATCCCAACATCTGTCGCGTGTACGACGTGGGCCAATCGGACGGCACGCATTACATCGCGATGGCGTACATCGAGGGGCGGTCGCTATCGGAATTTCTCGGTCAGGATCAGCAGGAACTCATCCCTCAGCCACAGGCGGCCATGCTGGTCCGCAAGTTGGCTGACGCTTTGCAGCATGCTCACGGGCGAGGCGTCGTGCATCGCGATCTCAAGCCCGGCAACGTCATGCTGGATGTTCGCGGCGAGCCGATCGTCATGGATTTCGGCTTGGCCTGCGAGACGGCGATCACGGGCGACATCCGGCTGACACAATCGGGTGCCATTCTCGGCTCGCCCGCGTACATGTCGCCCGAGCAGGCTGATGGACAGATCAAAAAGATCGGGCCGCTCAGCGATCTCTACAGCCTAGGCGTCATTCTGTACGAACTGTTGACCGGCCAGCTTCCGTTTCGAGGCTCGATCGCTGCGGTGCTGGCGCAGATTCTGACGCGGAATCCGCGTCCGCCGTCGGCGCTGCGACCGGATGTCGATCCGCAGTTGGAATCCATCTGTTTGAAGATGATGGCCAAGCGGCCCAGCGCCCGGTTCGCGTCGATGCGGCAGGTGGTCGAGGCGCTCGACGGATACCTGAAGGTCGCGGCCACGACGGTGGACTTCAAGCCCTCCACGCGACCGTGGTCCTCACCGGCTGAGGCTCCCGCGGCGGTGTCTGTCGTCGCGTCGCTGGCGGACGAACAATTGGTGAAGGCGCGGCAGTGCCAGCAAGCGATCGCGCGAGCGCGGCGGGAGGGCAATCTGGAACAGGCCATCCGCTTCCTCAAACAGTTGGCCACGTCGAAAAGCTCCAAGATCGCCGAGTACACTCGCTGGGCCCAGCAGGAACTCCCCAAGGTGGAAGCCGAGCTTGACCGCGTGTTGCGCGAAGGTCGCGAGCAATGCGCCGCCGCCTGCGAGAAGGCTCGGACGTTGATCCAGAACTACGACTACGCAGGAGCACTACAAGCGCTGGAGTTGATCCCCGTCGTCGCGCGCACCAACGAGCATGGTCAATTGCTGTCGGAAGTCAGCGAACTCGCGGACGAGTGCTCGTCGCTGCGTCAAGACATCGACGACGCCGTCAAACGCAAGCAGTACGACCGCCTCTCGCCGCTGGTGAAACGGTATCTCAAACTCAAACGCGACACGCCAAAGATGGAGCGTCTGCTCCGCGACCTCGCCAAGAACCGCCCCGCCCGCGCCGTCGCCAATTTCAAGCGGACCCGCAAATACTTCGACGTGGCGGGCCGCCTGGTGGAACCGAAAGAACTGGTGCTGAGCGTCATCGGCATCCTCGCGCTGTTCCTCGCCGTGTCCTATTTCATGCAGAGCTATCTTGCCAACCGCGCGCCAGCGAACAACATCGCGATGTTCGCTCCTAAACCGCCACCGCCAATCCCTGCGCCATCGAACGAACCGCCGAAGTCCACGCGAATGGAATTCGTCCTGATCCCGGCGGGCGAGTTCCTGATGGGAGCACCCGACTCGGAAGCGGAGGTGAGGGCATGCAAAGGTGAGGGCATGCAAAGGTGTCAGGAACCGTTTATTGATGAATCCGAGTTCAGGCCCTTCGGAATTATCCGGCACAGACGCCGCTCGCCATCACCACGGACTTCGGCCAATTCCAAACGCGGGTCGGTCTTGCTGAAAACCGCGGGTGCTTGGTTACACTATCCTGCGAGGAGCCCAAATGATGCCCACCAAAACCGCCCGATCCGCCAAACGGAAAACACGATGGAGAGGGGTCAGGTGTTCTGATTTTTGTTTTGGCCCCGCAATCCACCCGTAACATCATTCGCCATTCAGTCGTGCGATCGAAGTTGGCATCCGTTCGTGACGCCAAAACAGAAATCAGAACACCTGACCCCGCATTCCACACGCTTCATGGCCCGCTTCGCCTCCACATCTCTCGCAAAGCCAACGTGCGCGCGGCGAACTCCGCATCTCGTTCCAATCGCTCGCAAGCTTGATTCACCGCCGTCGAACAGCCGCTTCGCGAAAGCGCGATGGAGGCTTGGGATCGGATCGCGAAATAATGCAGGTTGACCCCAGCGAATTGCATTTTCCGACAAGCCGGGTTCAAGGAGCGTCACCGGAAAAGTTAGCACGACAGATTGCCAAACACGGAAACTCATTGGATGGGCTGCCATGAATCCCACGCGACGGACTCGATTGTTGAAACGGGTTGATGAACTCAGCCGACGCTATCCCGATTGGCGTCTCGGTCAACTGCTCTGCAATGTCGCGGGATGGGCTGATGCCGACGCCTGGGACGCGGAGGACGAACAACTGCTCGCCGCGGCAGAAGCGCACCTCGCTCAATTCGCGAAACAGCCAACCACTCGCAGCACACGTCGTGGCCGAAAAGCGGTCATCGGCCGTACCACTTAAATCGAAGCACGGTAGCTGACCCCGGCATTTGAGGGTGCCCCATGCCTCGCCAACCTCGACTGAACATCGCTGATGGCGTTTATCATGTCACGCAGCGCGGCCTCGAACGCCGAAACATCGTGCGCGACGACCGCGACCGACGCGAATGTTTCCGTCTGCTTGACCGTCACGCCTCCCGCAGCATCTGTTTTTTGCTCGCCTGATTTCGACTCGTGTCGGTCGCATCCATATTGCAATTTGAATTCGGAAGTGCCAGATTGGGACAATCCTGGTCTTGAACTTGTCGCGCGCCGGTCGAACACGACCCCGCGAGGAGTCAGAATGATGCCCACCAAAACCGCCCGATCCGCCAAACGGAAAACACAGCGCAGCATCTTCGACGAAATCGCGGAATTCCTCGCGACGTCTCCGCCTCGCGACGCGGTTTTGGATTATCACCCGTCTCCCGCCCTCCAGCGACGTGCCAGTCAGCTCCTGGAGAAGAACCGTGAAGGAACACTCTCGGATCAGGACCGTCGCGATCTGGATGAATTTGCTCACGCCGAGAGCCTGTTTCGGCGACTCAAGGCCAAACTGCGCGGGGTGAAGCGGCCATGAGCCAGCGAATCCCTGTTCGGCTCAGACGGGAGATTCGAGAGCGTGCGAAGCAGCGTTGCGAGTACTGCCTCATCCACGAACGAGAAGCCACCTTTGCCCATGAACCGGATCACCTCATCTCCCGAAGGCATGGCGGTGAAACAACGTCGTTGAATTTGGCTTGGTCGTGCTTCGATTGCAATCGGCTCAAAGGTAGCGATCTGTCGTCGATGGACTTGGAGACCGGCCGCGTTGTCCGGTTGTTCAATCCACGCCGAGACAATTGGCACAAGCACTTTCGGCTTCGACAGGGCCGCATCATTCCGCTCACCGCGATCGGCCGGGCCACGGAGTACCTTTTGCAATTCAACCGCAACGACGCCATTGATTCGCGCTTGCGTCCAACCACCTGATCGCCACGTTCAATGTCTGACTCCTTCCGATGGGGAGGCTTGAGGCCATCGTGATGTCGCGACGATCGTTTGCGCTTTCCCAGATCTGTGCCAATTCTTGTTCCGCGGACGGCTTCCAGAGCACTGTGAACTTCATGCTCGCGACTCAAAATCGCCGAGAATGTCGGCCAGTGGGCGGCCACCTGGCTCGGCGGTTCGGCGGTCCAGCTCTTCACGAGACATGGGTGGGAACAGCGCGGAGAATGGCGTAGACATTCCGAGAAATCGACCATTCGCATCACGAACTTCGGCACGATCAGTAACGGCTTGCAGCCGCTCAGTGGCTTGCTGATCTAAGACGATGACTGACATAGCGGAATCCCTCAACGCAATGTTGACTCGTAGGAAGGCACGCTGGTAAACGTTAACCAGAGACCTTCATTTGTCGCAGCCGAATTCGTCCCAGTTCGACTCGGATTCCCAACCGCCCCTCGGCACATCGCATAATGACGCACTTGGTCGGAAAAGGGACGGTCAGCGGCTGGTCTCGTCGAGTGCGGACAAGACGCTCAAAGTGTGGGAAGACTTCGGGTCAGGCACCTGCTCCGACTTCGTCGTTCAGTCTTGGCGAATCGCTACTCCAACTGCTGCGCCGTTTCCGTGTCTTCGGACGGTTTGATTTCCGGACGACGCATGATGATGTGTGCGTATGTGTTTCACCGGAGCCGACTCATCTTGAGCCATTCCTTCGTTTGAAATACCCTCCCGCCGCAAAAACTCATTGGTGGGTGGATTGCGTGAGGGAGAACTCGAATGTCGGCTTTTCCGCAGCGATGGCGAGGAACGCAGTGTCTGATCGTCGCGGCGTTGATCGTGCAGCTTTCGGGCTGCGGGACGATCTTCTGGCCCGAACGCAAGGGCCAGCCGCCGGGAGAGCTCGACCCGAAAGTTGTCGCGCTGGATGCCGTCGGCCTGTTGCTGTTTTTCATTCCCGGCGTGATCGCGTTCGCCGTCGATTTCAACAACGGTACGATCTACCTGCCGCCCGGATCGCAAGTCGATGCGAAGGACTCGACGCAACGTTGGGCCTCAATCCGCACCGCCTCCGCTCGACCGACGTCCGAAGAAATCGAACAGGTCATCCGGCAGAAAACGGGCAGGTCGATCCGTCTCCAGCCGGGAGCCTATCGCGTGGGACGGCTGGACTCGGCCGAAGCGTTGAACGGCTTGAGCTTCGACGAACTCGAACTGGCCGCCGCGTGCGACGCGACAGATGTGCGCTTCCGGTGTCAGTCGGAATAGACCGAGCATAGACGTCGCCGAAAAAAGTCGGCGAGCCGAGTTTCGACTCTGATCGGACTCGTCCCACCTGACGTCACGATTTCGCAGGGCGCCGATAGCCGAAAAAGCCACGGCGTTTGATGACTTCCGCAACTTCGGGCGGCACCATTTCCTCCCACGAGGGATCGCTGTCTTTGATCTTCTTGAGAGCGTCACGAGAGAAGATCGGCAGGTATTTCTCGTTGAAGTTGTTCAACTGCTCGATGCAGCCCTTGTCCACCAGAAACCCGTAGAGTTTGCGCAATATCGGAGCAACCTCGAAGTTCTGGACGGCAGTGAGATCCCCCGTGGCCGGGTCCAACAGCGGATAAATGTAGAGCTTTAGGTCGTTCTTGAAGAGCCGTCCAAACGATTCCAGAATGCCCCCTTCCAGTTGGGTGTAGTATTTCTCGTCGAACAGTTCGCGGAGGCTGGCAACCCCCATCGTAATCCCGATTTTCTGCTTGGTATATCGCGACAGATATGCGGCCAAACGATAGTACTCGAAGTAGTTGGAGATGAGCACCGTCATTCCCACGGCCGCCAACAGATCGACACGCGCCAAGAAGTCTCGGTAATCGAGTTTCCCGGTGGCCAGCAAGTTGTTCATGGTGATCTCAAAGAGTTGGACAACCTCTTTGCCTTGAACCTCCGGCTCCTGCGAGAATCTTTCGTGGGCGCAGCGGAGCATGTCGATATTCACATGCGTGACCGGGCGGAAGCTGCCGCGTTCGACCAGGATGGGCTTCTTGTACAAAACCTCCGATGGTTGGAGCACCGTCCCGTTGGCGGCAAACATGGCCGAATTACTCAAGCCGAGCTGCACCAACTTCAGACTCATGACGCGGTTGTCCACCTGCCGGAAGGCAATCCCGGAGAACTCGATCATGTCGATTTCGAGGCGTTGAATGCTGAGGTTCTCCAGTAGAGATTCCACGAGTTGCTCCGGCTCGTGATTCCCGAAGAACGCACCGTGCAGCAAGTTCACCCCGACGATGCCCAACGCCTCCTGCTGCAACGCGTTGTCGGCATCGAGCATCCGGACATGAATAATGACTTGGCTGTCTTGGTCACGCGGGTGAGCTTGAAACTTGACCCCCATCCAGCCGTGGCATTCGTTCGTGCCTTGGAAATTTCGGGCCGACACCGTATCCGCGAACGCAAAAAACCCCGTCGTGTCGCCGCGAGTTTCGTTGAGTTGGCTGAGGTTGCGTGCATACTCATAGTCGAGCATGCTTTGCAGCCGCTGCCGGCAGACATACCGTTCGCAGGAGCCGTAGTATGCGTCGCTGACCGTCATGTCGTAGGCCGAGATGCTCTTGGCGATCGTGCCCGCCGCTCCGCCGACGCGGAAAAACCAGCGCACGACTTCCTGTCCCGCGCCGATCTCGGCGAACGTGCCGTAGCGGCGCATGTCGAGATTGATCCTCAGCGCCTTTTGGCGTGTGTCCAGCTTCGCGGTTTGCGTGTCCTGTGCGAACGTCGTCATTGGATATTTCGTCATTCGTCCTTTATTTGGTGGTGGTGGCACCGCGCTGCGGCTCCCCAATGGCTTCATCTGGCGAATGCCGTTGTCACTCTCCCGGCTCGTTCGCATGTTTTAGTAGCGCGGCCTGAGCTTCACGCAACGCTTTGTTCTGGTCCTCCAGTGCCCGTTCCAATTTAACGATCCGCTCCCCGGCACGTAATCGGACGTGAAGTTCGTCCCGGTCAAACGGCTTGCTTACGAAATCATCCGCACCGGCCTCCATGCCTTCCACCAGATCGTCCTTCTGCGACCTGGCCGTCAGCAGGATGGCGTAAACGTAGTTTGGACGTGCGCTCGCGCGAATGCGCCGGATCAACTCCGGTCCGTCCATTTCGGGCATCATCCAGTCGCTAATGACGATCGGGAATTCCTCCTGCTCGAACAACCGCCAGGCCTCGGTGCCGTTTACAGCCACGGCGACTTCGTATCCCCACTTCTGCAAGTAACTCTGTAACAGACGCCGGGAGACAGGATCATCATCCGCAATTAAGATCTTCATGCGCTTTCTCCTGAGTCTCCGTCGCCGGTCACAAGAGGGGACAGACGATGGGTTGTCACAGCCCACCCCTTCGAGCGGATGAGCCACAAGATCATCGTAATCAATCCGCAAGTGGCAGCCGCAACCGCTACGAACCCCCAGGGCGCCTGAGCCAGCGGAATGACCGGAAAGGATATCCGCGTGATCTCCAACCACCAACGAAAACACCCCCGATGTTTTCTCGGGGGTGTCATGCATCCACGCTTGTGCCAGTCAACCGCGGCAATTAACGGATGACAAAGCCGACCGACCAATTCCCTTTGCGGATGTGTGCCGACGGAACTGCCGGTCGAGGAGCCGGGACGGGCGGGAGGACAGGCTGAACTTGATCGAAGGGAACCCGGTCGAACCGGCTTGGTCCAACCTGCGACGCCGTTCGCACGTCAATCTCCCGTTCCAGATCGCTCAGCGTAGACTCCATCGAGATCAGCAAGCCACGCAGATACCGGATGTCTGAATCTGTGGTACCAGACACACCGTACGCACTGCGTTGTCCAAACCGGCCGCCGTACGAATGGTTTCCAGCCCCGGTCCAGCGCGCCGGACGAATTTGATTCACGTGATCCTTCAACTCGCAGACTAAGGTACAGAGGTCTTTCGCGACCCCGAACAGTTCCTTCGGGCAGCCACCGGATTCGGTCATTTCGTGAATGTTGTTGACCAACGAATTCATTTCGGCGGCATCGGCGGACATCTCGCGATACAACCGCTCGCCACGGAAGTGGGACGCCAGCGTGCGATTGACTCGGTTCATATTCCATTGCAAATCGTGGGCGAGTTCCGACAGGCCTTGCTGATGATCGGCGAAGGTCGTCTCAGCAGACAGGCCCAACACGGTTATCATCAGGGCGATGGTCGAGACGAACGTTTTCATGACTGGCTCCTTCATTCTGGTGTTTCGCGGTCTTTTGCAGCCGTTGGTTTGTGGTCGGCTGCTGACATTGATCGGAAGCAAGCTGCGTGCCAGTCGTTGAACACTGTCGCCCCAACGCGACACGGCTCGCAATGCTTCGCCTACTGTGGCCCGATCATTGGTTGCGCGAATTTGCGCGGAATCTGCCGGTGGACACCTTGTCATCTCACTGAGCTCGACGTCATCAAGCTGACCACGAAGGCGGCACTCCGGTCTGAGGTATTCTCAATTGTTGTGGATCGGAATGTAGGGCTGGCTACTTTCTGAAGATGCGAAGTCTATTCAGCCGGCGGTCGGAGTGATCTTGGGCGGTCCTCTTTCCCCACTCTTAGCCAACATCCTGTTGGATGACTTCGACAAGGAACTGGAGCGACGCGGCCTGCGTTTCGTTCGCTACGCCGACGACTTTCTCGTGTTTATCAAGACGAGAGAAGCCGCCCAGTGTGTGGCCCGATCGATCGAGCATTATCTCACACGGAAGCTCAAGCTGGTGGTCAATCACCAGAAGAGCCGCATCTGCTCAACTGCCGGAATCGACTTAGTGGGCTTCGCCTTTGAAGGCTACGGCGGACAGATTCGTGTGAGCCTCGAGAACCAGCGGAAGTTCCAAGAACGAACTCGCGAAATCACCAGCCGCAACCGTGGCGTGTCGATCAGCCAACGGTTTGAAGAACTCCGCCGCTACTTCCAAGGATGGTCGGGCTGTTTCTCGATTGTCCCGATCAAGACGCCGTTTGTGGATTTGGACAAGTGGGTTCGTCATCGCATCCGGTCGTGTTACTGGAAGCAATGGCGCGGCCCTCGAACCCGGATCGCGAATTTGCGAAAGCGCGGGATCAAAGAAGACGAAGCGGTCACGCATGGATGCAGCAGCAAAAGCCCGTGGGTCATGTCCTCCAGCAGAGCCGTGCACCAAGCACTCTCAGTGGAACACCTCACGAGCGAAGGACTGGTGAGCCTGTTAACAATCTGGCAGAAACTTACTGCAAGGAAATGAATCGCCCGGTGCGGACCCGCAGGCCGGGTGGTGTGGGAGGGGTCTCGACGCAATCCGAGCCCCTATCCCGATTTGATTGGGCATCTGCTCCGCATACAGTGCAGAACCTTCGAGAGGGCAAAGTCAGATCCAAGGCAGCGGGACACAATGGGACAGCTCCAACCGGTCTCCTACTTGGTTTCGACGAGGCGAAACTCAACGACTCCGTATATTTCCACCCCACTCTCAGTCTTCCCCGCGTGCCGGATCCGGATTTGCTTGTCATTGAGGTAGCCGAAGTTATCCAGCCCGCGGTCTGTTCCCTTCTCGACCCTGATGACGTCCTCCTTGGTCCACCAGAGCCTTCTGCCCTTGATGTGTCCGTTGATGATGCGAATCACAGTCTCGCTTTCGAGCCTTTCCGTGAACCGGTCCCCGTCCCGTTCGAGGATCGTCAGGCTCATTCGAGGTTCGGAGCGGCCCGGTTTCCCCTCAATCACAAGAATGGAATTTCCCGACCAGACCGTCCCGGCCTGAAGGCGGTCGAGCGGGTTCAATATCTCGTTCTTCTTGAAACGAGCGAGTTCCTGCTCGATCTCCGGGGCTTCATCGTCCTTCTTCACTTTGGTGTATTCCGCTACGGCACGTCGGTACGCTGACTCCATGTCCGCCTGTGCGGTTTGGAACGTGCGTTTCAACGCTGCCGGTGCCGTGTCAGGCAACTCGTCATGCTCCTCGAACACCTGACGATCCACCTTAATCTTATCGACTCGCTGTTTGCTCCCTTTTTGACGGGCATCTCGTTCACCCCGATCGAACCAGTCGCTGGCGCTGGCGCGATACTTTTCCATCGCCAAATTATGAGCGGCCTTGGCTGCATTCAGTTTCGTCTTGATTGGGTCGGCGGGGATGAGTGTTGAAAATGTCGGGCGTGCGTTCTACGGTCAATTGCCGCGCGCGGCCTAGCATTGTTCGGGTCGCGCGCGGCCTAGCGGTGCGCAGCCCACTGGATGGTCTCCACAGTTTGGTGTGAGCAAGGCGGAGTTTTGGGAACGTGAGTCGGCGGCCTTCCATGATCCATCTCCCTGACCCTTTCCCCGGCGGGGCGAGGGAACAATCGGAGTGACGTGTGAGTCGAGAGTGATGCGCGGGGCGAAGATGTTGCAGGTGCTGTTTGAGGACAACCACTGCTTGGCGGTGTTGAAGCCGGCGGGGGTGTTGACGATGAGAGACCACACAGGGGACGTGTCAATGGTCGAGTTGGCTCGCGAGTACTTGCGACAGAAGTTCCAAAAACCGGGCAACGTGTTCGTGGGTGTCGTGCATCGGTTGGATCGGCCAGTGTCGGGCGTGTTGTTATTGGCTCGGACGACCAAAGCGGCGGCGCGGTTGTCGGAGCAGTTTCGGAAGCACTCGGTATGCAAGATTTATCACTGCGTCGTTGAGGGACGTCCACGGCAGCAGCAGGGGGAGTTTGTGGATTGGTTGGCGAAGGATGGGGCTCGGAATGTAAGCCGGGTGGTGAGGCAAGAGGCAGGAGGCAGGGGGCAGGAGACAGGAATCCGCTGTCGGGGAGAGCGGGTTACATTGGGGCAGGGGACCGAAGATGCGGGGCAGGGAGCAACAGAGGGCAAACAGGCTCGGCTGACGTATCGCTGTGTGCGGGCGGGGTCGGGAGTCAGTCTGCTGGAGATCGATTTGCGGACGGGACGCAGTCATCAAATTCGTGTGCAGTGTGCCTCGCGCGGGATGCCGATTTGTGGCGACGTGAAGTATGGCTCGAAGACACGCTTGGACGGCTGGTTGGCGTTGCATGCCGCCGCGCTGATCTTCGATCATCCGACCCGGGGCGAGGCGATCACCGTGACCGCTCCGGCTCCGTCGTCCTGGAAGCGGTTTCGCTGGAAGCCGCGTGCCGATCGTTCTTAAGGAGCTCTGTCAAAACCCGGAGCGTCAGCGCGGGCGACCACAAATCGACGATGGGACGATGGAAAATAGCCCTCGGTCGCGTTTCGGGTTAGTTGTGTTCGAACTCCTGCGTGCGGCGAGGGTCAGCTACAATCACGATACTTTCGAGTTGCCTCGTCCTTTAAGTTGAATCGCCGTCCATGATCCCAGCGTTGCCAAGCCGTTTGCGAGCGAACTTCGTGGTGATCGTTCTGGGAATCGTTTGGCCGTGGATCGGCGGCTGTAAAGATTCGTCAGCGACGCCGGTTCCCAGTGCGGCTCCGCTGTCGAATCTGGTGACGTCGATCTCGTCTCCGGACGACGAAGCGCTGATGCGGAAGTTATGCACGCAGTGTCATCTGTTCGCGGATCCCGACGTGCTTCCGAAGAGCGAATGGGACTCCGCGATCACTCGCATGGTGTCGTTGCCTGGATACGGTCGGACGATTCCCAAACGGATCACACCCAAAGCGATACAAGATTGGTTTCGGGAACGAGCTCCGGAAACGTTGTCGCTGGCCGACCGAGCCAGTCTGCCGATCGAACCGCCGTCGCGACAAATGACATCACTCAAGGCGCCGCGGCCGAATTTCTCGCCGTTTGTGTCGCAATGCCAGCTTGTCACCTGGCCCGAAACGGGTGAGCGAAAACTGCTAGCGTGCGACATGCGGAATGGCTGGCTCATGGAAGCGAAGTTAAATGCGGAGCCGCTCGAACTGCGCGTGTTTTGTGATCAGGTGCCGCATCCGGCTCGGATGCAGATCGTGGACTTGGATGCCGATGGAGGCTCGGAGTTCGTGGTGGCGAACCTCGGTTCATTTCCGGCAATGGATCACAATTTGGGAACCGTCGATTGGCTGCGTCCCACGGAGTCAGGTTGGGAGCGTGTCATCGTGGCGGAGAACTTAGGCCGAGTGGCCGATGTCAAAGCGTTCGATTTCGATGACGATGGAGATCTCGACTTGGCCGTGGCCGAGTTTGGTTGGCGGCTGACGGGGCACGTGGTCCTGTTGGAGAACACGACGCCAAGATCTGGCCGAGCACGCATGCCGAAGTTTGAAAAGCGAATTCTCGACGAACGACACGGGGCTGAGCAGGTCGAGATCACGGACATCGACGGCAACGGTCTCTTGGACATGATCGTGCTGTTGGCTCAAGAGCACGAAATGCTCGTGGCGTATTTGAACCTCGGTGCCGAAGGCTTCAAGGCGCGTGAGTTG
>CAZPUJ010000554.1:0-14877 GCA_964589725.1 uncultured Planctomycetaceae bacterium | reverse complement strand
ACCTCGTGATGACCGTGAATTCGGAGCGTCTCACGACGCGAGTTCGACGAGCCCCGCTTTTGGCCACATGGATCTGTTGTCGGTCGTCGCACACGAGATCGGGCATACCCTCGGCTACGACCACGACAGCACGCTCGAGGTGATGCACGACTCACTCGAAGCAGGACATCGATCGATGCTGATCCATTGCGATGCTGCCGGTTTTGGCTGGTTTATCGACCGGACACCTCGTGACGACCGTGAATTCGGCGCGTCTCATGACGCGACTCTGACAAGCCCTGCTGATGGCCACATGGATCTGCTGTCGGTCGTCGCACATGAGATCGGGCAAACCCTCGCCTATGACCACGACAGCACGCTCGACGCGATGCGCGAATCACTCGAAGCAGGACTTCGCACGCTGACGGGCGTAAGCCGGCCGCGCGAAGGGGTCTCAACGTCCGCGATTGATGCGTACTTCCAGGGCGTTGGATCGTATCACGGTGGACTAGCGGTCAAGCCATTCGACGACTTGTAGCTCGCCCTTTCGTAACATCGCGAGCTCGCTCGTGACGTGTTGCTGCAAACAACGCTCGCCGTGGAACACTTCTCGCGCCAGCACGGCCACTTGCCCGTCAAGTCGACGACCTCGTTCCCGACTTTCTGTCCGCCGTCCGCGAGGACATCTTCGCTCCGCCGAAGACTCCGATGTGTTACCGACGTGACTCAACGGGAACGAATCTTTGGAACACTGCTTCGGCTACAGGTAATTTTCCTATTGCCGTTCGCCAAATCGCTTGTGATTGATCGTCCTTCGCCGGTCGTCGAGGTCTTTGAAATCGCTGCGGATCGAAGCAACGTCCGCCGTGCCAATATGACTCATCGCGAACTCTTTTTAAGAATGCTCGGAGACGCACCACAGCCGTGTTTACCGCAAAGCACTCTATCTACTCAAAGGTTATTTTTAGATAAAGACATTTTATTTCATTCAAAAGTCTCAATGCACCTGAATTGACAATTTCGCCGCAGGCCATTATTGAATCCGACTGTGCATATTGGAATTTTGGATAAATTGGCTTCGATGTAACTCCTTGTAAGCCGTGCGCTGCCATTGCCCAAAATGAAAAATTGCCACGTCGTGTTAACTTCCTCGCTCGGCGATACGAATTCGGGCTCTGGGGGAGATGCGAGTCTATGGTGAAAAAGGGAGAATTCGGATCGAGGCCGCGTTGAAGGTACTCCTGAGCGCTTGCGTCGTGCGTGGCTCGGAGCCGTCCTCCCAGAAAAGCTGGTGCCCAGCCACCTCAATTAACTGCACTGCAGACGTTTGAGGTCTTCGCGCCACGCAAAGATCTTGAGCTGACACACTAACCCGAAGCGTCAGCGAGGGCGAGCGTTTCCCAAAGTTTGGATTGAAAAATCTCCGTAACTCGGAGCGCCCGCCCTCGCTGACGCGTCGGGTTAGTTTGGTTGCGGCTCCGCCGCCCCAAGTATGACACGCGAGTCTGAACCTACAGACCGCCACTGCTTGGCAACGATGGCAAATTTGGCAGGAAGATGAAGTCTAAACCAAGGCCTGAGTTCTTCTCGCAGGCGGGTGTCAGACTGCGGGTCGCAACTTGTTCAATTGGTGAGGTCAGAAAATGCTGGTGGGACTTTTCGCTGGTGTGTGTGATTCATTCTCTAAATGGACGCGAGTCGCTCGGTGCCATCAGCGAGCGAGCCGAAATGCCGCGACTCGTCGCGGGCACAGTTTCGAGGCGTTGGAAGACCGTTGTCTCTTGAGTACGTTCTTGGTCAACCACACTCCTTATCTTCAGCTTGGCAACGCCCCGCTGGCCGGTTTTGCGGGCAGCGCAACGGACCGGGTTCAGATCATTTGGCAAACGAAGCCAGCCAGCGTCAGCGGGAACGATAGTTTCGTGGTGGAGTACCGGCATGCGGGCGCATCGACTTGGATCGATGCCGGCGCTAGCAGCACTATCAACACGGGAGTTTCGAACCGCGTCAACCGCTTCGTGGACGTCACGGGGCTCAACTATGACGCTGACTATGAATACCGCGTGCGGCACCTGCGCGATGGCTCGGTCGTAAACGACTATCAAGCCACATTCCACACGCGGCTTCCTACGGGGTCGAGCCAACCATTTACGTTCGTGGCCTACGGCGACTCGGCGTCGGGCAATCCGCCGACGGGATTCCTCAGCGTGCAGAACCGCATCAACACGATCACTTCGTCGTTTTCCGTGCTGTTGGGCGACAATGCCTACGGTTATGGGTCGCACGCGAATTTTGATCTTCGTTTCGATCCCACGATCAACGCCCCGACGACACAATACAACGCGCGCCACGTGGAATACTACGGGCTCGGAAACCACGATATCTTGACAGCCGCCGGCCAGCCGTCACGCGACAATTACGCGGTGCCGATTCCCGTTGCCGGAGTCACCAGTTCCGTGAATGGGCCGGCCGGCGCACCATCGGAAAACAACTATTCGTTCGACTTCGGCAATGCCCACTTTTTGACATATGACAGTAATGACGGAATCAGCACCGCCGAGGCCAACTGGATGCTAGCCGACATGCAGGCCAGCACGGCCAAATGGAAATTTGTCTTTTATCATCACCCGTTGTCCTCCACCACCGATACGTTCGCCAATCAACTCCGCGCCGCGGGAGTCGACGTGCTTCTGGCCGGACACATCCACAGCTACAATCGCAGCAAGAGTGGCTCTCAATTCTCCGAGGGCAACCAGCTCATTGAGGTGATCGGCGGCACGGGCGGCGAGACCTCCACCGCCGCAAATCGGGGTTTCTTGAAGATCGACATCACTGCCAGCAAGCTCACGGTGTCCTACATTCGGGCGGACACTGGGGCTACGGTGGATTCGTTCTCCATCATGGCCCAAAACAGCGGCCCTGGCTCCGCACCGACAAACGTGGCTCTGTCGGCCAATACCGTTTTGGAGAACTCCGCCAACAATACTGTCGTCGGCACGCTCACCACGACCGATCCTGATGTGGGTGACACGCACACCTACACGCTGACGAACAACGCGGGTGGGCGTTTCGGCATCTCCGGCAATAAACTGGTGGTCGCCAACGGCAGCCTGCTGGACTTCGAGACGAACACCAACCACTCGATCACTGTCCGAAGCACCGACTCGGCGGGGTTGAGTTTCTCCGAGAACTTCACGATCAACCTTACGAACGTCAACGAGGTACCCCGCTTTACCAAAGGACCGAATCTCACCACGCTCGGCGACGCGGTGCAAAAGAGTTTTGCGAACTGGGCCACTGACTGCCGCACTGGCCCGGTGAACGAGGCCGGGCAGGTTCTCGACTTCCTGGTCACGACGACGAATGCAACATTGTTCAATGTCGCGCCGGCGGTCACTTCCGAGGGCACGTTGACCTACACCCCCAACGGAGGAGCCACCGGCTCGGCCACGGTCATGGTGCGAGCGCACGACAACGGTGGCGTCGCCAACAATGGCGTCGATACAAGCGCGGCTCAAACCTTCACGATCACGTTGACCGGCTTGAACGAGGCTCCCAGCTTCACCAAGGGAGTCGACCAGACGATTTTTGAAGACGCCGCTCCCCAAACGCTCGACTGGGCGACGAACATCAGTGCCGGTCTCGGTGAAGCCGCGCTTGGCCAGCAAGTGGACTTCATCGTCACAAATAACAGCAACGCGCTATTCAGCGTGCAACCGATGATCTCGTCGACCGGCGTGCTGTCCTACACAGCAGCACGGGACGCCAACGGGACAGCGACCGTCACGGTCCTCCTCCACGACGACGGCGGCACGGCCGGAGGCACCACTGCCACCAACGGCGGCATGAACACCAGCGCGGCTAAGACCTTCACCATCACGGTCGCCGCCGTCAACGACGTGCCCAGCTTCACATTGTCCGACACGCAAATCGACGTAACGGAGGATGTTGCGCAGTCGTTGACCGGCTTTACCGTGGATCTCAGCAAAGGCCCGACCGAGGAATCATCGCAGACGCTGACCTTCGTCGTGACCGCCAACACCAACACGGCTCTGTTCGCCATTCAGCCGGCGATCTCGCCCGCGGGCGTGTTGACCTTCAAGCCAGCTCTGAACGCACACGGCATCGCCGGCATCACCGTCCGCCTGATGGACAACGGCGGAGTCACCAACGGCGGAGTCGACACCAGTGCTCCGCAGACCTTCACGATCAACGTCCTAGGGGTGAACGACGCGCCCAGCTTCATCAAGGGTGCCAATCAAACCGTGATCGAGGATGCCGCTGCGAAAACCGTCCCCAACTGGGCCACGAACATCAGTGCCGGCCCCACGAACGAAGCGGGGCAAGCGTTGGACTTCCTCGTCACGACCAGCAATGGCGCGTTCTTCACGGAGATTCCGGCGGTCTGGTCAACCGGCACGTTGGCCTTTGTAACCGCTCCCAACGCCAGCGGCTCCGTGACGGTCACGGTGCGGCTGCACGATGACGGCGGCACCGATCTCGGCGGTGTGGACACCAGCGCGCTGCAAACCTTCACCATCACCGCCACCGCAGTCAATGACCGGCCGACCCTCACCGATGTCCAAGACCAAACCACCAGTGAAGACACCTCGTCCGGGCCGCTGGCCATCACGATCGGCGACGTGGAGACACCTGCAGCGAATTTGAAACTCACCGCCACTTCGTCGAACACAGCGCTCATCCCCGTCGCGAACGTCGTCTTTAGCGGAGCCGGCGCGGATCGCACCGTCACGGTCACACCCGCCAAAGACAAGTTCGGAACCGCGATCATCACGCTGAAAGTCACCGATGCGAGCTATGGCACGGCGACGCAAACGTTCCAAGTCACGGTCGATCCAGTCAACGACGCGCCGAGGATCGCGCCTATCGCCGACGTGGCGATTAACGAGGACAAGACCACCGTCGCCCTTGCCGTGACGATCAGTGACGTGGATGACGCGCTGGCCGGCTTGGTCGTGACCGCGACTTCGTCGAACGCCGATCTCGTGCCGAATGATCCCGCTCGTATCGTCCTGGGAGGCAGCACGGGCAGCCGGACGCTGACGCTCAAGCCACTGCCAAATCAATTTGGCACGACGACGATGACAGTCACCGTCACGGACGCCGCTGGCGACACTGCCACTGATGAGTTCGTGCTGACCGTGTGGCCAATCAACGACGCTCCAGTCGTAACCGCGACACCGATGAGTGTTAACGAATACACGACCAATGGCACGGTGGTCGGCACCGTTACGGTGAGTGACCCCGATCCGGAGGACACCATTACGCTGCTCGCCATTTCGGCGGGCAACACCGGCAATGCCTTCCGCATCGACGCGACGGGACAAATCCTGGTCAACGACGCCACCAAGATCGACTTCGAGGCGCTCAACCAGTACAGGCTGACGGTCAACGCTACCGACAACAACCGCGGCTTGGGCACGGGCATTAAGGCCACCGGCAGTGGTACGGTCATCGTCAATGTCGTCGACCATTTCTTCAGTCTCACCGTCGGGGCCGTGGACGTGGCCAACACGGTGACGGTCACGCGAGTCCTCAACAACCTCGTCGTCCGCCGCAACGGCGTGGACATCCCGGAATTGTCCAACCGGCATGTCGAGGATGTCACCTCGCTCACCGTTGAAGGCGGCAGCGAGGCCGACACGGTCATACTCGAAACGTCGTTAAATACGGCGGGCAGTGTCGCGACGCATAAATTCAACGGCAGCCTTCTGGTCAACGGTGGCGACGGCAATGACGTACTGAACGCCGGTGCGATCACCGTGGCGACGCTCAAGGTCAGGTTCGACGGCGGAGCCGGCAATGACAACGCCACAGGAACTGCCGGCAACGATTCGCTCAGCGGCGACGACGGGAACGATACCTTGAACGGCGGAACGGGGAAGGATGAACTCGACGGCGGAGCCGGGAACGACGTCCTCACCGGCGGCACCGGGAATGATACGTTCTTATTTGCCGATCTGGCCGAGGGCGCGACTGACGAAATCGACACCCTGACTGAATTGGCGAACGGGGGAACCGATGCCTTGGACTTGAGTGCTCTGACGAGCGCGGTCACAGTCAATCTCACCAGCGAGGCCACGCTGGCGACTCACGCCCATCGCACGGTCAAGACAAGCGCGACCGGCACTACGAAGCTCGCCCTCAACTTCGAGAACGTCATCGGCGGTGAAAGCGACGATTCCATCACCGGCAATGCGATCAGCAACAGCCTGCTCGGTGCCGGTGGTCACGACACGATCCGCGGCGGTCTGGGCAACGACATCCTGGAGGGCGGCGATGGCGATGACTTCCTGTTCGGCGACACCGGCAACGACACGCTATCGGGCGGTAACGGCAACGATGTGCTTGTCGGTGATCTGCGTGGCGCGGGAGCCGTGGCTGGAAATGACGTTCTCAAGGGTGACGGCGGCAGTGACTCAATCCTCGGCGGACTCGGCACCGACAACCTGCAAGGTGGAGACGGTGACGACCTACTCTTCGGCGAAGAAGCTGACGACACCCTGGCCGGCGGCGTTGGATCGGATTCGTTGTCCGGCGGTGCGGGAACCACCAGCACCGATTTCTTGGAAGGAACCGATTTGCTCGGCGCATTCACAACCGAACTTTTTGCGCTGCTGGCCGCGTTTCCGTAGTGGCTGTTGCTCCTGCTGTCGGCATTCCCGTGACAGCGACCAATGCCTCGATATTCGCCGGCATCGTCGTTCTCTGATAGCCACATCCCATTCCAGAGAGCATTGTGAGATGGGCATTTGGCGATCATTCAGATCGGCTCCAGAATCTGCAGCGTCACCGAGCGGACGAAGTCTTTGACCTTCGGCCGGTACTCCATCATGTGTGGAGCGACCAAGTGAGCCTTCAGTTGCTCCAGGCTTTCCCACTGTTCGACGACGGTCACGACGTCGGTTCGTCGAGGTAATTGAGCCGGAAGATCGGTTGTGGCGTCAACGGTCGGGCCGTATTCCATGCAGCCCGCTTCGGCACGGACCTTGGGCACGATCTGGCGCAACTCGTTCAAGAACCAGTCGCGTGTTCCAGGATTCAAATCGATGGTGGCAATCACAATGATCATGGTGGTCGTTAACCGTAAAGCTCATGAGCTTCCTTGTGGCCGAGCAAGCGAGCGCGAATCAGGCCATCCTTGAGCTTCTCGCCGTTCGGGTCGAGGTACACGCGGCCGGTCGCCTCGCTGCTGCCCGGCCGCACGTTGAGCACATGAATGTTGAAGATGAACGCCGATTCGCTCGTCGCCTGGAACCAATGGACGTTGTCCTTGTCGTCCGACACGGTCGAGCACTCGCCTGGCTTGAACGGCCGGTCGATTGTCGGCTTGATGAGGACGTGTTCCTTCTGATCTTCGAGCCGGTCGTAATGGCGGCCGTGCAGATCACCCTTCAGGATCAAAAACGCCGTCGCCATGTTGTTGTGCCCGTGCGGCACGACCGAGCGGCCTTTCTTGAGCGCGAAGATTTGCCGACCAAAGACAAACTCGCTCGGCAGGCCTTCAACCTTGGGAAACTTCGGCCGCAAACTGTTGGCTCCATTGTCGACGATCTTCAAGTCTTTCGTCAGAGCGTCGAAGTCCACGAACCTCAACAGCTCGGGCAAGTCGACCTGCTCGAACAGTTTCTTGATTTGCTCCTGCCAATCGACTTGCTTGATCTTCTGATCGCGCACGTCCATCGCCAGAGAGTTCACGCCGTTCAACCACTTCACTGTGATCGGTTTCACTTCGTCGGCGAAGGCGTTCGCTCGGCAAAGCGTTTCGACGAGCGAATAGGTCAGTAACGAACCCAACGTCTGCTTGGCGAACTCACGGCGAGTGATCTGGGGCATGAGGAGCCTCTCGCGGGAAAAGGGCGATCTTGGTGGGGCGGCAGGATTGTAAACAGGGACGATCGCGAAGTCGCTACTGGTCTGCCAACACAACGCGTGAGCAGTGCCTTCTGCAAACGCTGCTTGGCCCGTCTGGAAAGCCTCGGCCTCAATTGCTAACTTCGCCCGCCGATAGTCTGTGCTCAGTTTGTGAATGACGTGAGCTCGTCACGAGAATGGAGACTCGTCAATGTCTTTGGAGACTTCCCCCGCCGCTGATACCCCGCAAAAGCCCGAACGGTCGTTGAACTTCATCGAGCAGATCATCGAAGAAGACAACCGGACCGGCAAGTACGGCGGTCGAGTGCAGACGCGGTTTCCACCCGAGCCAAACGGGTACCTGCACATTGGACATGCCAAGTCGATCTGCTTGAACTTCGGCCTCGCACTCAAGTACGGCGGCAAATGCAACCTGCGGTTCGACGACACGAACCCGACCAAGGAAGACGTCGAGTACGTCGACTCGATTCAGGAAGACGTCCGTTGGCTCGGTTTCCAGTGGGACGGGCTGTATTACGCGTCGGACTACTTCGAGCAGCTTTATCAGTGGGGCGAGCAACTCATTCGAGACGGATTGGCGTACGTCGACAGCCAGCCGGCGGAAGTGATCAGCAAGCAGCGGGGCACGATCAGTCTGCCGGGGATCGAGAGTCCGTTCCGTCATCGGTCAGTTGACGAGAATCTCGACTTATTCCGTCGCATGCGTGCCGGCGAGTTCGCCGACGGTGCTCACGTGCTGCGAGCCAAAATCGACATGGCCGAAACGCACCTGATGATGCGTGACCCGATCCTCTACCGCATCCGGCAAGCGCATCATCATCGCACCGGAGACAAGTGGTGCATCTACCCGATGTACGACTACACGCACGGCGAGTGCGATTCGATCGAACGGGTCACGCACTCCATCTGCACGCTGGAGTTTGAAACACACCGCGTGTTGTACGATTGGTTCATCGAGAAGCTGGGCATCTTTACGTCGCGGCAGTATGAGTTCGCCCGGCTGAACCTGAGCTACACGATCATGAGCAAGCGCCGCCTGCTGGAACTGGTGCAAGGGAACCATGTCAGCGGCTGGGATGATCCGCGCATGCCGACGCTTTGCGGCTTGCGGCGTCGTGGCTATACGCCCGAATCAATTCGAGCGTTCTGCGAACGGATCGGGGTCGCGCGGTTCAACAGCACGATCGAGGTCTCGTGGCTGGAAGACGCACTGCGCGACGATCTCAACAAGCGGGCTCCGCGAGCGATGGCCGTGCTCCGCCCGCTCAAGGTCGTCCTCGAGAACTGGCCGGAAGGTCAGGTCGAGTGGCTGGACGCCGTCAACAACCCCGAAGACGCCAGTGCCGGAACTCGCCAGGTGCCATTCTCGAAGACGCTGTACATCGAGCATGACGACTTCCTGGAAAACCCGCCGAAGCAATTCTTCCGGCTGGCTCCCGGTCGCGAGGTCCGCTTGCGATACGGCTACTTCATCACCTGTCAGCAGGCGGTCAAGAACGACAAGGACGAGATCGTTGAGCTGCGTTGCACCTACGACCCGGCCACTCGCGGTGGAAACGCGCCCGACGGACGCAAGGTGAAAGCGACGCTCCACTGGGTCTCCGCCGAGCACGCCATCCCGGCCATGGTGCGTCTGTACGATCACCTCTGCCGCCAACCCGATCCCAACGACGTGCCCGAAGGAGTCGATTGGAAATCGACGCTCAACCCGAACTCGCTGGATGTCATCGAACGCGCGTGGCTCGAACCGAGCCTGGCCTCGTCCGCTCCCGGCAGCAAGTACCAGTTTGAGCGTCTGGGTTATTTCTGCGTGGACGCGAAAGATTCGGCACCCCATCGGCTGGTCTTCAATCGAGCGGTCACGTTGCGCGACTCGTGGGCCAAGGCTCAACAGAAGCAGTAATTCTGTTCACGGCCGTTTCTTGGAAATGATCTGACCGGGATACGCCGGGCGTTCCTGCTCGCTCTTCTTAGCAGCGGCTTGTTCGAGTTTCTTCACCAAGCCAGGAAACTTGATCGCGGGACGACGCGCCCCACCTTTGCCTTGGCCAGCTTTCATAATCGACTCCGTTAAATACAGGTGAGTTTACCCCCGTCGAGAATCACGACGCTTCGGGTGTGGGACACTAACACTTCGCCGACTCGAAGAACACGCCACGATGCGATCCTGGCAATGAATTGATTCCCATGTCCGAGATAACACAGCTACGGCGAAACTCGAGCCCACTCATCGAGGAGTCGCGTGATGAGCTGTCTCAAACGCGGCTCGGCTGAGTTGGCGGCGGCGATCACTTCTTCGCTCATGGTCGCATGGGCTTCGTGAGGGCGATAGACGTTTGTGACGAGTGAGAAAGCGATCGCCGGCACGTGCAATTCCGTCGCGGTGAGCACTTCGGGGACGGTTGACATGCCGACGACGTCGCCGAGCACGCGGAGCCAACTGGCTTCGGCTGGCGTTTCGTAGTTGGGGCCAAGCATCGCGATGTAGGTGCCGCGACGGAGTTCCATTTGCTCGGACAAGGCGATTTGCTCGGCGAGGGCGATAAGACGCGGATCGTAGAATGATGAGCGATCGCTGCCCCTCCTTGGCCCTTCCTTTGGAATTGGGGAAAACGGGCGACAGCACCACAAAAGATTCACGTGATCGTCGATGAGAAGAATGTCGCCGGAGCGAAACGACGGATTCAAGCCGCCACTGGCGTTGGAGGCGATCAACAGGCGAATCCCCATTGCGGCCATGACTCGTACGGGGAACGTGATCTGTTGCCAGGAGTAGCCTTCGTAGGCGTGAAAACGGCCGTCCATTACCATGATCGGGACGTTGCCCAATCGTCCGCACAAGAGTCGGCCGCAATGACCGTGCGCGGTTGAGCGGGCGAAGTGCGGCAGGTCGCGATAGCTCCATGCCGCTTCGATCGCGATGTGATCCGCCAGCGAACCGAGTCCGGTGCCGAGCACGATTCCCGCGGTCGGTCGCTCGGACCAGCCGGATTGAATGATGGTGACGGCATCAGTGACGGCCGCGGTCAATTCTTCAGCGGATGAATTCATCGCGGTGCATTCCGTTTATCGCTGCCTGTCGTGGCGACGCCACTGTTCTTCCAGACAACCCAGTTGTTGGTCGAGCCAGCGCAGCTCATCCGCCGAGAGCGATTCGCCACCGAAGCGGACTCGGTAGAACTGCGCGACCACGGCCGGCGGCACGTTGGCCAATTCGGCGGAGTTCAGCCGACCACGCCACTGCGGTTGGGTGTCGACAACGAACTCGTGCGCCGTTTGTGTGGGGAGCGGTTCGAGTCCCGCTAATCTCAGCACGCGTAGGAAACGTTCGTAGAATTCGACACGCAGACGCGGTTCGTCGATCTCGCCGCGCAGTCGTCCCAACAGTGAACTCCACCACCGCGACAGTCGGCTGCGCCAATCGCTGCCCTGGCATGTGCCCGGATCAATCGGGAAGACCCAAGTCAGGCACTTGTAAACCGCGCTGAACAACCAGGCTGACTTTCCGTGACGTGCTCTCGCGGACGCCAGCACCCACAAGCCGACGCCGACGATCAAAGTTGGCAGCGCGATCATCAACAACAACACTTCCAGCCAGCCGGCGCCGCGCAGGCTTTGGAAATCACCCTGCAACATGTGGCGAGTGTTATCCGCCAAGTCGTTTGCGAACGTGCTCCCCCATTCCTTGAGCGGCACGTACAAAATGCTGTTCTGTTCGGAGAGCGACAGGCCGACGATCTGGTGCGTCCAGAGATCAGTGAAGGAGAGCCGCAGATTGTTCCAGACGCTGACTCTTGGAGCGAGAGACTTGACGCTGTCGGCACGGCTGGCGGGAGTCGCGTCCAGAATCACCCACTGGCGATTCAAGTAGGCTTCCACCCAAACGTGCGCGTGCCGTTCCTGCACAACGAAGTATCCGGTGCTGGAGTTGAGGTCGCCACCCTTGAAGCCGCTGACCAGTCGCGCCGGAATGCCGACGGCCCGCAGCATCAGTGCCAAGGCCGACGCGAAATACTCGCAATGCCCGCGGCGGCGGTTGAAGAGAAAGTCCTCGACGGCGTCGATCGTGGGATCGTCGATCGACATGTCCAGCGTGTAGCTGAAATCACCGTCGTCCCTCAGAAAATGTTGCAGCCTCCGCGCGATCGTCTGTGGCGACGGATTGGGGTCACTTTCCGACTGCGCACGCTGCCGCGCCAACGCCTGCAACCGCTCCAGCCTCTGCGCCGGAAGCTGACAGTAATAGTTGCGCGCGTTGTGATTGAGCCCACTGCCGCGAGTGGCACGCGTGAATTCGGGCATGACCGCAGCGCTTGGTTCTTGGGAATAGACCAGATACTTAATTGTTTCGCGTCCCGAAACGTGCTCGTCGCGGTACAAGACCGAGGTCACTTTGCGTTCGAACACTCGCGGATGCTTGTGCTCCAGCCGGCAGGCGATGTGAGGCGACATCGCGAACAGGATGTCGCTGTCCATCGGTTCCAGCCGGAATTCCTGTCGCACGACGCCATCGGACGTCGGTAACGGCGGATAGCTATCAAACTTGTCGTTGTCCCCGGTCGTGCCGACACGCCATTTGCCGCTCGCGTATTCGCCCATCACCGAACCGCGAAACAACGGCTCGTCCAGCCCGAGCCTGGCGGCGTGACGGGCCACGTCAATCGACTGTTTCGTCTTTTGGTCGAAGATCCGCACTTCAAACACGGTGCGAGTGCCTTCGAGAATCTGGCCAATGTCGCCAAGCTGCACTTCCTCGGCGAATCCCGACCGCAAGTCCCGCAATGGCGTATCCGGCCCCTCGTCAAAGGCGGTGAAACTTCCCACCCAGATTCGCGGCGTTAACAGAAAAAACAATCCGCCGATCATCGCACACAAAAACACGTTGGCAACAACTCCCCCGACGAATGGCCAACTGATCCAACGCATCCGCGGGTCCAACTGAATCGTGCTGATCGTCTGGCTGCGTTGATTCCAAACGAATTTCTGTGCCGACAGTTCGCCACGCTGTCGAGAGACCGCAGTGGCGTCACGAGCGCCGGCCATAAATTCATTTCGCGCCAGCATGAGTCGGTTGCTGTCCGAATACCTCTGCCGAGCTCGGCTGCACGTGAAGACCGACAGCGTCCACAAGGCATCGAAGAGGAACAACGCCAGTAACAGCCCGAACACACTGGAGGAGGTCAACACGGCTCCGACCGCGGTGTGCAGCACCGCCAGCAAGCACATCAACCAGTACAGCCGAGGAGACTTCTCCAGAAACAGCACGATCCATGTCAGGTACACCAGCAAGTGTGCCAGCGACAACAACCGAGCTTCGATGCCGTCGCGAGTGAATTCCCAAGCCGCCAAGCCGAATGCGGACAAGCCCAGGAAGTTCGCCCACCGCGTCGGCAGACAGAACAACTTCCATCGTTCGGTCGAAAACAACGCCAGTACGGCCAGCGGCACGGTGAACGCATTCGGGAAGCCGGTTCCCTCGGCGTACGCCAACATGATGCTCGCCAGAGCGATCAGACCGTACAGGCTGACTTGCAGGACCGTCGTCATGCCGCGCCCTCGAGCAGAAAGTACGGCGACAGATCCGTCAGGTTCGCGGCCAAACAGAGGTTCTCGGAAACGTCTGCCAGGTTGCCGTATCGCGCAAGCACGTCTTCGCAGGTGCGCGACGAAACGATCACCAGTTGCGTGGTGAGCTTCCTCAGCCGTCGAGCCTCGTCCACATGGGAATTCAGATCGGCTGTCGCCGCAGCGCTCGCCACGGCCAGTCGGTCCATCAAGACCTCCGTCTTGGTCTGGTGATTCCAACGCTGAGTCTCGGAGCCGCAAACAATCACGCTGATGCGGGCGTCCGGCGACCGCCGCAGGTGCTCATGCACCACCGTCGCGAGAAAACTGACGGCCAACTCCACGCGATTCACGTCCGACGTCGTCGGGTGCGCTGGCTGCCAGAGTTCGACCAACACGACCAAGTCGCGATCTCGTGTTTGATGATATTCGCGGACCATCAGTTCGCCGCGTCGCGCCGACGTACGCCAATGAATTGCGCGCGGGTTGTCACCGCTGCGAAACTCGCGAATGTGATGAAACTCGTCGTCGAAGAGCCCGGCGTGCGGCGACCGCCGCTCCGCCAATTCGGTGGCGTTCCACAGATCTCGCCACCAGCGCGACGTCAGACGGCCAATCCGCGGATGAACCAACAAGTTTGCGAACTCGTCGCAGACCAGCCCACGCTCGACAAGCCCCAGCGGAAAGTGCGTCGTCAACTCGATCGGCCCGAAGGAGTACATTCCGCGTTGGCTGAAACGTACGAAATAGTTCCCGCGACGATGCTGCCTCGCCGGAATCCGCACGAATAATGTCGACGCTCGAAAGTTGTCACCCGGATGCACAATCAAATCGCGCGCGGCCAACAACCATGATCCCAACAACCATTTGCGGTTCTCGACGTCGATGTCGATCGAGACCAATTCGCCGACCATCGCCCGATGCGGCACGGAACGCTTGGCTCGCGTTTGACGAAGCATCGAGAACGCGATCCAACCATTCAGCACCCAGGGTCCGATCATCATCGCGAAGACCAGCATCAGCATGTTCGATCGGCCCAAGATCGAACCGATGAACATGACGCTCATGATCGCGATGTACACGATCCCCTCGCGCGTGGGAGCCATCCGATGCCGATTCCAGCGCGGAAATCGCGACGGCGTCCATTTCGGTTTCATGGCCGTCACCGTGTGCCGCAGTCCCCAGACGGCCAGGCAGATCGCGATGGCATACAAGACGTAGTGCCCCCAACCAGTCCAATTCTCGGACGCTTGCTCAAGTCGTCCCATGCTCAGCAGCAGGCCGATACCGCTGACGATGGCCACCAGTCCCACCAAGGGAAATGGGCGCGGACCGTCGTCTTGCAAAGATGAAACGCTCATCCCACGACCTCAATCGGGAAGGCAACTCACCGTGTTGGAACCAGCCGCAGTCTATGGAACCGGACGTCGGATGCCA
>CAZPUJ010000553.1:0-3849 GCA_964589725.1 uncultured Planctomycetaceae bacterium | reverse complement strand
GACCACGCAAACGTGCATGGTTCTTGCGTGCAAATCAACGCCACAGTAGAAAGAATGCGTCGCTTGATAGAACCTCATCATCGGTCTCCTGGAAGAAGAAGCGGTTGATCCCGCAACCCGAGCTGGCCCCACACGGACCAGTCTGCGAGCCTACGGGCATCGCTCCACAACTTAGGACAGCCGCCTCCATTCCAGGAGGCCATGATGAGTATCAAGCGGTTCAAGCCGACACGGACAAGGCGGCGGTTTTTGGCCTGCAACGGTTTTTGGCTTCGTTGATCGTCTGTCGTTCATCGGGCCGCCTTGTCCGTGACGGCTTACCTTGGGCGTTCGGCGGCAGGTCCATCACAGTTAGGAAACCCATTCATGAGTGACTCTGCGACAGGGACTTTTGGGCTGGCACAAATTGGGCAGATCGCCGTACCGGTCAGCGATATCGACCGCGCAATCGCCTTTTATCGCGATATCCTCGGAATGAGATTCCTTTTTCAGGCTCCACCCGGCCTGGGGTTCTTCGACTGCGCTGGCGTCCGGCTTATGCTGGATGCTCCCGCGAGAGCCCAGGCCGAGAACTACTGTTCGGTCATCTACTACAAGGTTCCCGACCTGCAAGCGGCATTCGAGACGTTGTCGGCTCGTGGTGTTTTGTTCGAAGCAAAGCCTCACTTCATAGCGAAACTACCCGACCATGAATTGTGGATGGCTTTTTTCCGCGATCCGGACCGGAACCTCCTTGCGCTCATGAGCGAGGTTCGACGGTGATCGTACAACATGCCGCCGAACCTCTATATGGCCCCACTCTGTCAACAGAGCGCACCGCGAACGCGGTGAGGAGATTTGGAAGTTTTTGTCCTCACGAAGTTGGGTGACAGAACACTGAGTTGGAATGGAATGCGGGTCGCTACGGGGTGGCTTCTGCATCGGTGTCGATTCGTAGCGGACTGCTCCGGTGCGACGCACCAAACATCTATTGAGGGTTCGGCGCGAAGTGATCGCGCGATCAAGGCGGCCGTCCGAAAGGACCGGCGAGCCAAGGGCACTCGCGTCGCTCAGGGTTTTCAGCCTTCGCCGTTCCTTCTCTTGAGTCGATCGGCCGGAAAGGCCTCCGGCACGGCAAAGCAGCTTGGTTGTAAAAGGAAAGCTGAACGCCGCCGCTAAAATCCGGTGCCTTAGTCCATTGCAATCTCGCCGGCGAGAACTCAGGCAGTCTCTCGCCCCCACGCGATCGCCAATTGCACGAGCACATTCACAGCGGATTGGAGTTCTTCCAGGCTGGTCCATTCGCGGGGTGAGTGCGGGTTGTGCTCGCCGGTCGAGAGGTTCGGAGTCGGCAGGCCCAGCGCGGTCAAGAGCGAGCCGTCGGTGCCGCCGCGGATGACGGTTTGTTGCGGCTCCAGGCCGGCAGCGCGAGTCGCTTCGATCGCATTGGCGACGGCGCGCGGTTCTTGGCTCAGACCGTCGCGCATGTTGCGGTATTGCTCCTTGATCTCGATCTCGATCTTCGCGCGCGGCTGCTCCAGACGCAGCTCGGCGGCGATGATCTCCAGCATGTTCGCGTACACGGTCAGTTGCGATGTCTCGAAGTCGCGCAGGATCACGCGCGCTTCGGCGTGAGCGACTCCTCCGTCGATCGAGTACGGATGCAGGAAGCCCTCGCGGCCCGAAGTGGATTCCGGGCTGAGCGTGGTGCGCGGCAGCGACGACAGGAAATCGCTGAGCACTCGAATGGCGTTGACCATCACGCCTTTGCCGACAGACGGGTGCGTGTTCACTCCGGTGACGCGAATGATCGCGAGATCGGCCGAAAAGGTTTCGCTGTCGATCATTCCCCGCCCTTCCCCGTCGAGCGTGTAGCCGCAGACGGCGTTGAGGTCTGCGATCCGCAGGCCGTTCGTGCCGCGACCGATCTCTTCGTCGCAGGTAAAGACGACTCGAATCGGCCCGTGCGGGATGTCGCGCTGTCGCATCAGGTGCTCGGCCGCCGACATGATCACAGCGACACCCGCTTTGTCATCGGCACCCAGTAGCGTCGTCCCATCGGTCGTGATGATCGTGCCGCCGATCAAGCCGCGCAGCGCGACATTCTCGTCGACGCGGATGACCTGGTTCGGATCGCCGGGCAACACGATGTCGTTGCCGTCGTAGTTCCGATGCACGATCGGCTTGACGTTCGTTCCTGAAAACTCCGGCGACGTGTCAACGTGAGCCAGCCACGCGATCGTCGGCGCGGTGTGAGGCACCGTCGCTGGGATCGTGGCCAGGACAATTCCCTGCTCGTTCAGCGACACGTCAGTCAGTCCGAGATCCCGGCACTCGTCCGCCAGCAAGCGGCTGAGGCCGAGTTGCTTCAGTGTGCTCGGCGACGAGCCGCTGTGTTCGTCGGCCTGCGTGTCGATTTGGACATAACGAAGGAACCGGTCGAGGAGGTTTTGCATCGAAGGCTTTCTCGAAAAATACTCGGGGACAAAGAGCGGACGTTGAGAGATGCATTGCAAATTGGCAACTGTAAATTGGCAGTGGATCTTCCGGGCCACAAGGGCCCGGGCTACAGGAAGCCGGAAATGCGATTATGCACCACCAGGACCGCGCACACGCCTCGCTGTTTCAATCATTCACTCAGCCTGCTTACAATCCTCCGCGTCTTCCTTCGAGGAGATTGCTGATGTCGAATTTTGATCGTTGGGTACAGCGTTACATTCGCCGAGTCAGTTGGGGTGAGTTTCTGCACGACGCGGCGGAATGGCTCGCTGGGTTTTGTTTTATTTTCGGTTCCGTCGTCTTGTTGGTGAAACTGCGTTGGACGCAAGCCTGGCCGCATGTCATGTGGATTGCGGCGGCGACAGTTCCCGTGGCGGGGCTGGCGTGGTGGTGGTCGCAGCGACGGCGCATCAATTCGCGAGACGCGGTCGCGTTGTTGGATCAGAAGCTTGAAGCCGGTGGCTTGTTGATGACGCTCAGCGAGATGCCGGACCGAAGCTGGTCGGAAAAGTTGCCGCACCTCGAAAGCCGTTGGCGACGCAGCCTGCCGGCGCTGCGGCCGACGCGATTCGCGAAAGTGTTGATCCTGCCGATCATCTTCGCCGTGGCGACGTGCTTTGTGCCGCTGCGGAATCTTAACGAACCGATCGTTCAAGGAGCCGTCGCTCAGCAGCAGATGCAGCGGATCGAAGAGTTGATGCAACAACTCGAAGAAGCGGACGTTCTCAAAAAGGATGAGCCCGAAAGCCAACAACTGCGCGATGAGTTAGACAAGTTGGCCGATGAAACAAAAGAGCGACCGCTCACGCATGAGAAGTGGGAGACGGTCGACGCGCTGGAAGAACGGCTGAAAGCGAAGCTCGATCAGTCGACCAACATGGTCTCGCACGCCGCCGAATCGCTGGCGGCATTGCGCGAGGCGCTGGATGACTTGGCCAAGACCGGCGAGATGAAGTTGTCCGACGAGCAATTGCAGCAGCTCGAAAACGAAGTCGCGCAAGCGATGCAACAACTTGCCAAGAGCGGCCAATTCGGCAAGTTGCCATCGGCGTTGCGTCAAAAGCTGTCGAGCATGGCCAAATCAGGGCAGTTCAAGTTGCCGCAAGACGCTTCCGAGCGAGACGCACTCGCCGAAGAACTGCAAGAATTCCTCGACAAGGAATCTCTGAAACTGGCCGAGTTGCGTGACAAACAGAAAGGGCCCGGCTGAAAGGGCTCGCAGAAGTGCGAGGAGTGCCAGAAACCAGGTGGAACCTGACTGGCCTCCGGCAACCGCTCCGGTCGGAGCGGCAATATCCCCGGCAAAGGCGGAGTGAACGAAGGTCGTGCCGACGCGGAACTCGAATATGGCGATGCCTCGAATCCGAATGG
>CAZPUJ010000552.1:0-9396 GCA_964589725.1 uncultured Planctomycetaceae bacterium | reverse complement strand
CTCGGCAATTAAAGAACCTGTCGCACGAAAGGCCATTGCCTACCTTGAATTGAACGCCCCGGAATGGCTTCCGAAGATCACGGTTCGCGAGGGAAAACGCCTGCGCCGAAGGTTTTGGCAACCGGGTGGCGGCTATGACCGCGCGGCGATCAAGATTGAAACGGTCCACTCGATGATTGACTACATTCACGCGAATCCCGTGCGACGCAATTTGGTGAGTTGTACGACCGATTGGGAATGGTCCAGCGCTCGTTGGTACGCCGGCATGAGTCCGGTGCTGATCGAAATGGATCGCACGTTGCCAACAGGCTTTGAGTTGTGACCCAAAGACGGTCAGCCCCCAAAGGGTGGCACGCCCTGAGTCATCGAAGGGCATGGTGAGTGGAACTGGCATTGCAATTAGTTTTGACATTGGCAGAAAAGTCAAAAAAAGTGTGATGGAATGGGTGGCACGCCCAGAACGAAGTGATGGGCGTGGATGTGGCATCGAGCCAGCACGCCCTTCCCGATGGTCAGGGCGTGCCACCCGTCCGCGTCACCATTGTTGCTCGATCCACTGCGCGTATTCGTCGCGAACGGCCTTCGGTATCCAGTAGTCAACGAACCCGAGCACGAATGGCACCGATTCACCGTCGCGAAGCTTGCGAACGACCTCGTCACTTAAGTCACTTAAGTCGTCACCCTTGACTCGTTCCGGGATTGCATCACGCGGGATTCCATGGATGACAATAGACATGTCATCCACGTCTTTGCATCGTGACCAGAACCTTGCAAAAAGAAGTCCATTGCGATCGCGCCATATATCCATGTGATATCCCTCACGGCGGTCGATCCAGCCATCACCTCGGCCATACACAAATTTCTTTCCGCGTGCGTCAAATCCATCAATGTATTCGATTCGGACTCGCGGTCTGCGCGGACAATCGGAACTCCAAGAGAGCCTCAACATCGTTGAACTCCTGCAACGGTATGGCACTCAGTCGTTCTCAAGGTGATACTCGACCGCTTCGAGATCGCCAGCTTCCGCAGCCGCCTTCAATGTTCGTGGTCGCTTCACCGCAAAGCCCCACAGCGATTTCCATTTCGAGGATAGGCCGCGCCTAATCCGAATACGAATCACGAACCGTTCCAAGTTTGGTGTTGCCCTGGCAAAGATTGCCATCTCCATCAAGGACATCGACGTCGTAACCAGCATACGCCGAAAAAAATCGCTTCTCTTTCCAATCCGCAACGGTCATGTCGTTCCTTGCCATTCGTTCATACCCTGGGTATTGGGGCATCCCCGCAAAATCAGAACGAACATCTCGCCCATTGAATTTGATGGTCACGGCAAAACCTTCGGTGTCCCATATGCGTTTCTCTACGTTCTTAACCTTTGCCATATTGGTCTCCCCATCTTTAAAGTTCGATTCGTTGCTTCCCTTCCCAACTTATTGGCCTCGCTCGTATCGGATGATTTCGTCGGTGTCTGAGTTGACGGAAATCGTCAGATCGCCACCCGCTTGAATCGTGCCAGGAGCGGGAATCGGGGAAAAGTGAATGTGGCAGACTCCGTCGGACACGGAGGCCGTGATGTCCATCGTCTCGACGTGATAACCCAAGCCGCGAGCTTGGCGCAACGCGGTTTGGATGCCTCGAACGAGTTGAGTATCGAAATCGAAAGCTGCGGCGACGCTCATGGTTTCGTCTCCTTGGACGTCAATTTCAGGACATCGGCGGTGCGCCCAATGGCTGTCACAACACCATTGTTGTCGATGTGATGGAACATGTCACGACTGATCACGAATTGATGCGGTCCCATCGTTTCCGAGAATTCTTTCGAGAGGCGAATATCCTGCGGGCTTGGTTCCTGCCGCCATTCTTGGCCAGTGTTGGGATGCGTGTGAAAGCTGCCGACGACTTCTTGGCCTTGGTATTTGCCATCCGAGCAGAGCGGATAACTCAGTGAATCTCGCTCTGAGGATGGCAAGCGTTTGACGACGAGTTCGCCGGAATCCGAATCTCGCAGCAGAAAACCACCTTGCTCGATTGGTTGCGAGCCGCCCACGTCGCTTTCGTCGTACGCCTGTCGCAAGCCGGCAATCACTTGTGGCAGAGCCAGTAATTCAGCGACTGACAGGCTCTGTGGCATGAACGAGGCTCCATACGAAACGAGCCACCCAAATTGGGTGGCTCGTGGCGTTTTCAAACTTGGCTCAACGACACGCGAACCGCATTGTGGGACGGCCGAGGGCGGCCATCCAACAGGGTTATCTCACCGCTCCTTCGATCTTGGCTTTCTTGCCCCCTTCGAGGTCGTCGGTGCGGGTGACGCAGACTTGGGTGGTCAGCATCAGGGCGGCGATCGAGGCGGCGTTCGACAACGCGCTGATCACTACCTTCGCCGGGTCGATGATGCCGGCTTTGTACATGTCTACGTACTCACCGGTGTTGGCGTTGTAGCCGATGTTCGTGTCCTTTTGCAGAACTTCGTCGGCGACCACCGAGCCGTCCACGCCGCAGTTTTGGACGATCTGACGGATCGGAGACTCCAGGGCTCGGCAGACGATCTCGATGCCGATCTCTTCGTCACCCTTGGCCTTCACGGTGCGAATGACCTCGATGCACCGCAGCAGAGCCACTCCGCCGCCGGGGAGGACGCCTTCCTCGACGGAAGCACGCGTCGCATGGAGTGCGTCTTCCATGCGGGCTTTCGTCTGCTTCATTTCGGTTTCCGTCGCGGCGCCCACCGAGATGATCGCCACGCCGCCGGTCATTTTCGCGAGCCGCTCTTGGAATTTTTCCCGATCGTACTCGCTCTTGGTCCCTTCGATCTGCGCGCGAATCTGATCGACGCGAGCCTTGATCTGCTTCGGATCGCCAGCCCCTTCGATGATCGTGCAGTTGTCCTTGGTGATCTCCACCTTCTTGGCCTTACCGAGCTGCTTGATCTCGACGCTCTCCAGCTTGATGCCGAGGTCTTCCGAGATCAGTGTGCCGCCGGTCAAGATGGCCATGTCGCCGAGCATCGTCTTGCGACGATCACCAAAGCCCGGAGCCTTCACCGCCGCCACCTGCAAGATGCCGCGCAGCTTGTTGACAACCAGAGCTGTCAGAGCTTCGCTATCGACGTCTTCCGCCACGATCAGCAGCGGCTTACCCGATTGAGCGATCTTCTCCAAAACCGGCAGCACGTCACGCAAACTGCTGATCTTCTTCTCGAACATCAGAATGAAGCAGTCTTCGAGAATGACCTTCATGTCTGCGGGACTGGTGACGAAGTACGGGCTGATGTAGCCCTTATCGAACTGCATGCCTTCGGCCAGTTTCAACGTGGTGGCGTTGCCCTTACCTTCCTCGACGGTGATGACGCCGTCACGGCCGACCTTCTCCATTGCGTCGGCGATGAGGTCGCCAATGGCTTTGTCGTTGTTGGCCGAGATGGCTCCGACTTGAGCAATCTCTGCCTTGCTGGTCACCTGCTTGACCATCGTCTTGAGGTGTGCGATGGCGGCCTCGACCGCTTTTTCGATGCCGCGACGCACAATCATCGGGTTGGCACCCATCGAGACGGAGCGCAGGCCCTCGTCGTAGATGGCTCGCGCCAGGATCGTGGCGGTCGTGGTGCCGTCGCCAGCCACGTCGCTGGTCTTGGTCGCGACCTCGTTGACCAGCTTGGCACCCATGTGCTCATACGGATCGTCGAGTTCGACTTCCTTGCTGACCGTGACGCCGTCTTTGGTGACGAGTGGGTTTCCAAAATTCTTGTCGATGATCACGTTTCGGCCGGTCGGCCCCAACGTGACCGCGACCACATCGGCCAACTGCTTCACACCGCGCTGCAATTTCAGCCGCGCTCGGTCATCGAACAGAAGTTGCTTGGGCACGGAAGGCTCTCCTCATTTTTGATTTTTGATTTTTGATTTTCGATTTGAGGTTGCGAAGACCAATCGCGGCAATATGCCGCAATCGGAAATCGCAAATCAAAAATCGAAAATCCCTAGACCACTTTCGCCAGGATGTCGCTCTCCCGCAGGATCTTGACTTCCCTTTTCTTTTCGATCTCGATGTCGGTGCCACCGTACTTGGCGAAGAGGACTTCGTCGCCGATGGCCAAAGCGATCGGGCATCGCTCGCCGCTGTCGAGCAATCGGCCGGGGCCAAGCGCAATGACTTTGCCGCGCTGCGGCTTTTCCTTGGCCGCGTCCGGCAGCACGATGCCGCCCGACGTCGTCTCTTCAGCGCTCAGCGGTTCGACCACAACACGATCATCAAGAGGATTCAGTTTCATTGAGGGTTCTCCTTGTAGGTCAGGCTTTCTAGCCTGACAGCTTCACGAATGAGTTGGATTTAATATAAGAACGTGTTGCCATTCGGGTCAGGCTGGAAAGCCTGACCTACATCATGCCAGGCATGCCTCCCATGCCTCCTCCCATCCCGCCCATGCCACCCATCTCGTCGTGGTGGTGGTCGTGGTGGCCGTCTTTGTCTTCCTTCTTGGGTTCGTTGACCACGATGCACTCGGTCGTCAACAGCAGGCAAGCGACGCTGGCTGCATTCTGCAACGCACAGCGAACGACTTTGACCGGATCGACCACGCCGAATTCGAGCATGTCACCGTACTTCTCGTTCAGAGCGTCGTAGCCGTAGTTCACGTCCTTCGACTTCTTCACACGATTGGCGACGACGGCTCCGTCGAGACCGGCATTTTCGGCGATCATTCGCAGCGGCATTTCGAGGATGTTCTTGATGAGCGTCACGCCATGCTGCTCATCGCCGTCGAGTTTGAGCTTTTCGAGCACCGGGGCACAGCGCATCAAGGCGACACCACCGCCGGCAACGATACCCTCTTCGATGGCCGCTCGCGTTGCCGACAAGGCATCGATGAACAACTCCTTGCGTTCCTTCATCGCCGACTCGGTCGCGGCACCGACGTTGATCTGAGCCACACCGCCCGCCAACTTGGCGAGCCGCTCTTGCAGCTTCTCGCGGTCGTACTCGCTTTCGGTCTTGTCGACTTCCTGGCGGATCTGTTGACAGCGGCCGTCGATCGCGTCCTTCTTGCCGGCCCCTTGAATGACCGTCGTGTTCTCGGCGTCGATGATGATCTTCTTAGCCACGCCGAGGTCGGACAGCTCGATGTTTTCGAGCTTGACGCCGAGGTCTTTGAAGATCGCCTTGCCGCCGGTGAGCACCGCGAGGTCTTCGAGCTGTGCTTTACGGCGGTCGCCATAGCCAGGAGCCTTCACGGCCGCGACTTTCAGAATGCCTCGCAGCTTGTTGACGACTAGCGTCGCGAGAGCTTCTCCCTCGACGTCTTCCGCGATGATGAGCAACTGGAGATTGTTCTTCGAAGCCTTCTCCAACAGCGGCACCAGATCGCGAGCGTTGCTGATTTTCTCTTCGTAAATCAGGATGCGGCAGTTTTCGAGCACCACTTCCTGCGCGTCTTCGTTCGTGACGAAGTGCGGCGAGAGATAACCACGCTCAAACTGCATGCCTTCGACGAGATCGATCTCGGTATCGACCTGCCGGCCTTCCTCGATCGTGATCACGCCGTCCTTGCCGACCTTCAGAAACGCTTCGGCGAGCTTGTTACCAATCGTCGGATCGCAGTTGCCCGCGATGGTGGCGACGGTTTCGAGTTCTTTCCGGCTCTTCTCGTTGATCGGTTTGCCGAGCTTCTTGAGCTGCTCACAAACGGCCTCAACCGCCTTCTGCACGCCGCGGCCCATCGACATCGGATCAACACCCGACGCGATATACTTCAGCCCTTCGCGATAGATCGCTTCGGCCAGAACGGTCGCGGTCGTCGTGCCGTCGCCGGCAACGGTGTTGGTCTTCGAGGCGACCTCTTTAACCAACTGAGCACCCATATTCTCGAAGGCATTTTCAAGCTCGATGTCCTCGGCGACCGTGACACCGTCCTTCGTGACCTTCGGGGCGCCCCAGCCTTTGTCGAGCACCGCGTTGCGACCGCGAGGCCCCAACGTGCTGCTGACGGCACGTGACAACTTGGAAGCACCTTCCAACAGGCTCTTGCGAGCGTCTTCATCAAAGACCAACAGTTTTGCCACAGCTTCTCCTCACTTCACTCGATGGGCTAAGGCACGGGAGTCAAAACCTCCCAAACTCAGCGACAGCCAAGCTAGGGAGACAGCCTTCACTTTAAGTTCCGCCGGGGCGAAGCAATCCCCGTGCCGCCAAACTACCTCGCCGTAAGAGCCGATTTGGCAGTAGGTTTAGCGACTGGCACCTGAAGTCGACGGAGCGGCAGATCCTGTCAACTTGGCAGACTTACCGTGGCCGACGCTGCCAGCGTCTGCTGCGGTCGCAGGCGGCGTCCGCAACGATCAGCCCGCCGCTCGAAACACACCAACCGCCAGATGACCGCCAAAGCCAAGAGACAACTTCATCACATTCCGCATTCGCGCCGATTGAGCCGTCGCGGCGACATAATCGAGGTCGCATTGTGCATCACGGGTGCAAAGATTCACGGTTGGTGGTGCGACTTGGTCGCGAAGGGCGAGCAACGTCACAGCGGTCTCGACGCTGCCGGCCGCGCCGAGCAAATGGCCGATCGCGCCCTTTTGGCTTGAGCACAGAACTCGATCAGCGGCCGAGCCAAATGCCGCGCGAACGGCGCGCGTTTCGGCGACATCATTCGCGCGCGTGGCTGTGCCATGCAGATTGATGTAGTCGATCTCGCTCGGCGACACGTCGGCTCGACGCAGCACATCTTGAATCAGCCAAGCCAAGGATGCTCCGTCGGGTTCGACCTGCGTGAGGCCGCTGGGATCGGCGGCCAGTCCGCCGGCGACGAACTCGGCGTAGATCGACGCTCCGCGCGCGATGGCATGTTCAATTTCTTCCAGCACCAACAGGGCGGCACCTTCGCCGATCACGAAACCCGAACGTTCGGCATCGAACGGCCGACACGCGCGACTCGGATCATCGAACCCACGCGCGAGCACTCCCAGCCGTTGAAACGATCCGAGCACAATCGGCACCAACGACGCATCGGAACTACCGGCGAGCACGACGTCGCACTCGTCAGAGCGAATCAAGTCAGCTCCACGAATCAGGCTCACTAATCCTGTCGCACACGCGGCCACCGGGCACAGCGACGGGCCTCGCAGACCGAAGCAACCAGCCACCACGCTCGCGGCGGCGTCGGGCCAAAGGAGACTCCAATCCAGGCCGCTCGGTGGTGTGCCCTTTATGTGGGCCTGCATCGCGCGAGCGAAACTTCGCAACCCGACTTTGCTAGTGCCGATCACGCATCCGCATCGCTCGGCGAAAGGTGATTGCGAATCACCTTCGGCTTGCGGCCCCAGACCCGCGTCGCGCGTGGCCTCATCCGCCGCGAGCAAGGCCATTGCGATCACAGGCTCCGCCGCGACGTCTCGGTATTGAGTTCTCAGGACTGAGCAATCGACGAGAGGCGCGACGCGGCTGTCGTGTTGATCGCCTGCCGGGCGGATCGTCACAGGCGCGCCAGCCCATCGCATATCCGCAGCATGAGGTCTTGTTGGTCGCGTTTCACCGGCCAGAGAAAACGCCGGCAGTTCCTCGGGTTGCAACCAGCGCACGGCTCGGCGGCCTTCTCGAATCGCCGACCACGCGACTTCGCGGCCGATTCCGAACGGCGTGACGAGTCCGATGCCGGTGACAACAACTCGCCGACTGGGCTGAGAGATTCTGAAAGGCTCTGGTTCGGGAGAGTTCATCCCATGTTGGCCGGCACCAGCATTGTGTTGTGGCGGATCGTCGCGGTTGATCAAGCGGCTTCAGTTCCGGCGGCTCGATCGACAGACCGAATAGACCGCGACACCAATCACGACCACGACCAAAGCATAATCGAGAAAGTTGTACTGGCGACTAACGGTCACCACACCGCTTTTGGGAGCCGCGTCCGCCGCGGGGGCTTGCGCCAAAAGGCTCATCGACGTCGGAAGGCGTCCGACGCTGAACTCTTGCGCATGAGCCCTGCCGCTGAACCACAGCACCGTACTCAGCGCCAGGCAAACCCCAATCAACAAGCGTCGTCGCATCGTGAGGGAAGCTCCGCCGTTCGATTCAAGAACTTTTGATGACCGGGACATCTTGGCAAAGACCGGCGGAATCTGCCACTGCCGGAGTCCAATCGGTTCATCGTGCCGCGCTGCGACAGGTTCAACCAGCGGAAGCTGGGACGGCGAACGAGTCTCGCAAATCGGTTTTCTCGTTATGACCGCTACGATCGAAGACCGATAAACAAAGCATTTGGGAGTCTGTTGGCAAGGGGGCAGTCCATGAATCACGCGTGGTGGCGTTGGGCGTTGGGCGGGCTGACCGCGGTAGCCACGGTTCTGCCTTCGGACTTGAAGGCGGGTTTCATTCCGTGGCCGTGGGAACCGCGGGCCGTCGGAAAGATGACTGATCGGGAACGAGAGCGCGAGGCGCGTTACGCCGAGCGTGCTTGCGATCCAATCGGAGCGCGGCAGAAGTACAAACACGGCAAGCTGTGGCCGCCGTTTCCGCGACCGACCGGGCCGGGCAATCTGCCCAGCCACGTCTACCACGCGGAACACTACTGGCCGTATCCATTCGTTTGCCAGGATCAAGAGTACGTGCATGCGATCTCGGGGGCTCAGATCAGCAACGGCTGGGTCACCATGACGACGCTGTACGACTATCACTTCGACCTCGAAACGCATCAACTGAACGTGGCAGGGCGGATGCAGCTTCGATGGATCCTGGAGAACGCCCCGCCTCGGCATCGGTACACCTTTGTCCAATCCGGCATCAACAACGCGACCAGCGAGTCGCGATTGCAGGCCGTTCGCACCGAGTTGACGCAACTGGTCAGCGCGGATTTGGTGCCGCCGGTCTTGTTGCGAGTGACCAGTCCGCTGGGACGTCCGGCTGAGGAAATTGACGCCATACGCCGTAAGGATCGCTTGACCATCGTTGAACCGCGCATCACGCCGCCGATTGGAAATAACAACTTCGGTGGGTCGCAAGCAAGCGGCAACTGATGATCAACACTTGAGCAGACATGAGCACAGGATCAACAACTTCTCCGGTGACACTCGGACGCGAGCTGGGAGTTCCCGCGGCGGACTCACCGCCTGAATTGTTTTCCGAACTTTTTGCCGAATTGACCGAGGAAACCCGCAGTCTGCTGGCCGATCCGCAAGTCGCCACCTTGGGTGTGAAGACCGATGCCGGTCTGGCCGCCAACGCGCCGCGAGCACCGTTGTCGCTCAAGGACAGCGGGCTGACGCGCACGCAGATCTGCGAGCTGATTCTGAAACAGCTTTATCTGCACGGCAACTTGCTGGGCGTCGACATCGCGAAGAACGCGCGGCTGCCGTTTCACCTGATTGATGAGAGTCTGCGGTTCCTCAAGGACGAGAAGTGCATTGAAGTCTC
>CAZPUJ010000551.1:0-9937 GCA_964589725.1 uncultured Planctomycetaceae bacterium | reverse complement strand
AGACCGATGCCGTGGCCAGCATGATGTCCGAGCTTCCCGTAGCCGGACTCTTCCATCGGTTTCGACGTGGCCGCAAAGACGTCGCGAGCACGAGCACCCGCCTTCAAGACCTTCTCGCCCGACTGCATCGCCGCTTGGCAGACGGAAAAGATCTCTCGTTGCTTGGCCGACGGCGTGCCGACGGCGATCGCGTTCGTGAAGTCGCTACGATAGCCCTCCAGCACGACCGAGTAATCGAGCGTGAAAATTTCGCCGGCTTGCAGCACATGCGACGTTGGCAGTCCGCCGACTTTCGGAACCGACGAACTCGCCGCGCGAAAGTCTCCGTAAAGCAAACCGACTCGCCCCGCCGCCGCCAGTGCGGCCGATTGCACGCCGCGATAAACGTCCAACTCTGAGATGCCGGCTCGCACGTTCTCGCGTGCCCAAACATGCCCCGCTTCCGTGGCGCGCATGCACTGTTCGAGCAACGCGATCTCATCTGGGTCTTTCCGCCGTCGCAGGTTTCGTAGCAGCGAGCCGAGTGCGACTTCAGACAACTCCGCGCCCGCCGTCTCCAGCACGGTTTGCGCGCCCGCCGGAAGCCACTCCGCCTCGATGGCACCTGGGCGACCTCGCAGTTTGCCAGCGGCTTGCAGCAACGCTCGGAACAACACATGATCACGATTCGCCACCGAGTGCTGATGGTCGTACCACTTCTCGACGATTTCAGCGTCGACGAATGCCTGCCCAACGCCCGACCGCACGGCGAAATTATCACCCAGCAACGTAGCTGGACCGCCTCGTTCGAGCAGCATCAGACATCGCTCGCCACCGGAAAAGCTAAACGGCGGAATCCAGAAGTTCGCCAGATACTTCACATGCCGCGGATCGGCGATCAACAGCCATTCAACATCGTGCGGCACGACCGACCACAACCGCGCTCGCCGAGCGAAACAACCTTCTTTCGTGAGCATCAGAATCTCCCGCATGAATCCCTCTCCCCAAAGGAGAGGGGACAAGCCTGACATCAACTCCTCACTCAAACCCTTTCGCCGCCAGCCACCGTTCCGCATCGAGTGCCGCCATGCAGCCGGTGCCGGAGGCGGTGATGGCTTGACGATAATAATCGTCCGCCACGTCGCCGGCCGCGAAGACGCCTTCGACGCTCGTGTAGCTGCGTTGTGGCGTGGTCCAGCGGATGTATTTCTTCTCGGTCAGCGCGAGCTGTCCATTCAAGAAGTCCGTGTTTGGCGTGTGGCCGATCGCGCAGAAATAACCCGTGCAGTCGAGCTGCTCGGTCTTGCTCGGATCGGTAGTGCTGCGCAGGATCACTCCGATCACGCCGGATTGTTCCGTGCCGAGCACTTCGTCGACGGTCGAGTTCCACTTCACCTCGATCTTCGGGTTCTTCTGCACTCGTTCGGCCATGATCTTGCTGGCACGAAACGCATCGCGGCGATGCACGATATAAACCGTCGAGCCGAATTTGGTGAGGAAAGTCCCCTCTTCCATCGCACTGTCACCGCCACCGACCACGACGAGCGGCTGATTCCGAAACCGCGGCAACGCGCCGTCGCAGACCGCACACGCCGAGACACCCCTGTTCTTGAACCGCTCCTCCGATGGCAGGCCCAGGTAGTTCGCCCTCGCCCCCGTCGCGATGATGACCGACAACGCCCGGATCGTTTGGCCTTCGAGCGTCTTCACCACGAACGGACGTTTATTGAATTCCACATCAACAACGTCGTCGGTGATGATCCGCGTGCCGAAGTTGACGGATTGCTGCCGCATTAACTCGACCAGGTCCGGACCCGCAACGCCGTGCATATGCCCGGAAAAGAGGTACGGTTGTCGATCCGCCGGAATCGCGCTGGCGAGATACGCCTGCAAATCGCCGGCCGCGAAGCCGGGGTAATTTTCGACTTCGGTCGTCAGCGCCAATTGCCCTTTGGGCAACGTGCCCTTCAGCCGATTGTCTTCGGTCACCGCACCTTCGATGACCAACGGCCCAAGGTTGGCTCGCGCAGCATAAATTGCCGCAGCCCAGCCCGCCGGACCAGAGCCAATGATGACCACTCGTTCGGGATGCTCGCTCACAACCAAACTCCTCCCAAGATATCCGAAACTCGAAATCAGAATCACGTACGCCGAAGGTACACAACAGCCATACCCAGGTAGCCCAGGCCCTTGTGGCCTGACTAAGGAGTCTCCGCTTTTTTCAGCGACCCAGAATCGCTCAGGCCACAAGGGCCTGGGCTACCGTTTTGGCAATCAAGCCGCGAACGATATTCGACCGCTGGAGGTCAAACAACCGACGCAAACAGGAGCGGCGTCGGAAAATCGGCAATCGCAATTCGAAAATCACAAATCTCGTCACCCTGTTTTCGGCAAGTCCATCAGGTCCGCGAAGCGTTCGATGACACACAGCTTCAACGGAAAATACTCCGGCGAGTCGATCGCGCCGCGGTCGATCATGTCCCATGCGGCGTTGCGAGCTTCCAGCAGCAAGGCTTGATCGCGGGAGAGATCCGCGACTCGCAACGGCAACTCACCGTGTTGCTTTGTTCCAAGGACATCGCCGGGACCACGCAGCTCGAAGTCGGCTTCGGCGATTTGGAAGCCGTCCGTGCTGTGTTCGACGGCGTGCAGACGTCGCAAGGCCTCCGGAGCGTCAGCGTCGGAGAACAAAAAGCAATAGCCCTGGAATTTTCCGCGACCGATGCGGCCTCGAAGCTGATGCAACTGCGACAGGCCGAAACGCTCGGCGTGAAAGATGACCATTACGGTCGCGTTCGGCACGTCGACGCCGACTTCGATGACGGTGGTCGAGATCAACGCTTGCACCTCGCCATTACGAAAGCGTTCCATCGTGGCGGCTCGCTCGTCGCGTGGCAGGCGGCCGTGAGCGAGACCCAAACGAAAGCCTTTCAATTCGCCGGTGGAGAGTTTGGCCAACGCTTCTTCGGCGGAGAACAGCATGTCGGACTCAGTGCTCGAAGCGCTGCCGCTCGGAACGAGCCTGTGCAAGAACTCCAACAGCATTTGCTCATCGTCCGTGTCGCCGGGACCGACTCGCGGGCAGACGACGTATGCTTGCCGGCCCGCGTGAAGCTGTTGTCGCACGAAGTCCCACGCACGCTGGCGAGTCGGTTCAGAGAAGACGCGATGCGTGGTGATCTTCTGTCGCCCCGGCGGCAATTCGCGAATGACCGTGATGTCCAGGTCGCCGAATTGCGTCAGACACAAGCTCCTTGGGATCGGCGTCGCGGTCATCACGAGCACGTGCGGCGACGTGTTGGCGAGTCCGAAATGTGCCCGCTGCGCGACGCCGAACTTGTGCTGCTCGTCGATCACGACCAGGCCGAGCTTCGCGAACCGGACGTCTTTTTGAATCAACGCCTGTGTGCCCACGATGAGCTGGGCTTCGCCCGACTCGATCTCGGCGAGCGTCTGCCGTCGCTGAGCTTCGGTCAAGCTGCCGGTCAGCAGTCGTCGGACCACGCGGCTGTCCGACAGCAGCGAATCGACAGTGTCCCAATGTTGCGTCGAGAGCAGTTCGGTCGGCGTCATGAGCACGGCCTGATGTCCATTCGCCACCGCGACCAGCAAGGCGTAAATCGCGATCGCCGTCTTGCCCGCTCCGACGTCGGCTTGCAACAGCCGGTGCATCGCTTGAGTCGATGCGATGTCGCGACAGATTTCCTCGACCGCCTGATTTTGCCCGGCGGTGAAGGCGAACGAGAAGAGCCGTCGCGCGCGCGCGTCGATCTTCGCACTGACCGGCAACTCCGGAGCGGACGGCCCGCGTTTCCAAACTCGCCGACGCAGCGCGAGGCCGACTTGAAATTCCAACAAGTCCTCGAAGATCAGCCGCTTCTTCGCCGCTTCAAATTCGGCCATCGTCCGCGGAACGTGCAATTGCCGGATCGCGTCCTTGCGCCGCGGCAGCTTGTGTCGATCGAGTACTTCGTCGGGCAGATGTTCCGGAATCAGATCGGCATACTTCTCGACGGCGGTCCGCTCGAACCGCCGCATCTCGAACATCCGCAGCCCCTCGGTCAGGTTGTAGCGTGGCAGGACTTCGCTCGGCAGATCGGCGTCGTCGGAATCGAGGGCCTGCACGTGCGGGCTGCCAAACTCCCAGCGCCCGGTCTTCCACTTCGGCTTGCCGGAAAACAGCACGACCTGTTGATCGTCGAATTTGTGGAGCATCCACGGCTGATTAAACCACACTCCGCGCACGTAGCCATCGCCGCAGTCGAGCAACACCGCCGTCATGTGCTTGCCGTTCGCGGTCAGCCGCGCGTCCCGATCGACCACCCTGCCGCGCACCGTTTGCGGCGTGTCCGCCTGGAGATCCTTCGCTCGCGTGACCTGTGACAGGTCGAGCACGTCTCGCGGCATGTTGAACAGCAGGTCTTCGACCGTCTGAATGCCCAGTCGCGCGAGCATCGACGCTCGCCACGGTCCAACCCCCTCCAGGAATTGCACCGGCATTTGCAGCGGCGGCGTGTCGTGAGTGATCTCGGTCATGTTTCTGGCAACATGATGCAGGCCGGCGAGCGTTGTTGCCAGCGTGTGCCGGCAGACGATTGCTGAACGTGTCACAGTCAGGCGGCCACGACCCCGCGACCTTCTCGCTGCCGTTCGTCTCGTGCGACGGTTACAACTTTGCGAAGTAGGTTGGGTACTCTTTCCCGACCTCGCGATCTCGGACGGGCAAGAGTGCCCATCCTACGTGCGACCTACGATTTCTTCGCCATTCACGGAAGCGATTTGCCATGACCACCAGCTTCTCGCGCCGCGACTTCCTCAAAGAAACTGTGCTCACGACCGCTGCCGGTTGGACGTTGTCGTTGCCTCACGCACTTCACGCGGCTGAGCCCGGAGCCGGCGGGTTGCACATGGCTCCGTTCAAGTTTGACGTCACGCCGCCGTTGGGGCATTCGTGTTGTGGCGGGTGGATCAAGCCGATTGAGGTCGTGGATGATGCGCTCGAAGCGGTCGGCGTCGTCTTGCTGGGAGCGGACAAGCCGATCGTGTTGTGTGCGGTGGATTGGACGGGGCTGCTGAATGAGGCTCACGTCGAGTGGCGGACGGCGTTGGCTCAGGCGGCGGGGACGACGCCAGATCGAGTCGCCGTGCAGTGCGTGCATCAGCACAACGCGCCGTTCGCGTGTCTCGAAGCCGAGCGGATTGTCGCGGCCGAGGGAGACCTGCCGCACATCGTCGAGCTCGACTTCTTCAAACGCTGTCTCGACGCAGGACGAGCGGCGGTCGAGAAGGCAATCAAGCAGGCTCGCCCGGTAACACACATTGGCTGGGGACAGGGCAAGGTCGAAGGAGTCGCCTCGAACCGCCGAGTCCATCGCGACGAGACCGGCAAAGTGCTGGCGATGCGCGGCAGTGCGTGTGCCGATCCGAAACTGATCGCGTTGCCGGAGGGACTGATCGACCCGTTCTTAAAGACGATAGCGTTCTTCGATGGAAGGAACAAAGTCGCAGCGCTGCATTACTACGCGACGCACCCGATGAGCTACTACGCCGACGGCCGCTGCACCAGCGACTTCGCCGGGTTGGCGCGCAAGCAGCGGCAGCAGGACGAGCCGGATTGCCTGCACGTCTATTTCACCGGCTGCTCCGGCAACATCGCGGCCGGCAAGTACAACGACGGCTCGAATGCCGCGCGGCCGATCCTCACGAAGCGGCTCTACGACGGCCTCGTCGCGTCGGAGTCCAAGCTGGAGCGTATCGCGATGAGCACGGAAAAACTCACCTGGAAGACAGCGGAAATTCTGCCGCCGCCTCGCTCGTCGTTGCACGCCGAGACGATCGCTCAACAAATCTCGACAAAGACCAACGCCGTCGTGAACCGCAACCGTCCGTCGTACATGCTGTCGTGGCTGCGTCGCGTCGAGAAACGTATCCCGATCGTGCTCAGCTCGCTGCATCTGGGCGGCGTGAAGCTGCTGCATCTCCCCGCCGAGTGTTTCATCGAATACCAACTCCGTGCCCAGCAGATGCAGCCGGACCATTTCGTCTGTACCTCGGCCTACGGCGACGGCGGCCCGTGGTACATCCCGGTCAAAGAGGAATACCCCCACGGCGGCTACGAAGTCAGCGTCGCCTTCTGCGAACCGGAGATCGACGACGTGCTGACGGAAGGGATGAAGCGAATTCTGCCGGGGTGAAGAATGCCTGACGGACGAAGTCAGGTGGCAAATGTCGCATGTCAACAAAAGATGAGCATACCACCGGTCATGAAATAGCCGATGATCGCTGGAAAATCACAAGCGAAGGACCAAGCTGTACCGAGCAGTGCAACCTTCCAGCCTCGGCCCTTGTGCTCGAATCTGCGGTCGTAGAAGAGCCAAATGACCAGCCACCACTCAATCAGCCTGACGACAAACAGTCCGGCAAAAAATTGGGATAGCCCGGAGTCACCGTGACCAGGGAAGGGGCGTAGCAGAAAAAAGTTCATGGCACCGCCAGCCACCCCAATGAGCGTCCGTGTGGCACCAATCGCGAAGGCATTCCGTTTGCACTGCGGGTACGCGTATCGAGAAATGACAAGCGCCGCCAAGGAATACCCAACGAATTTGACTCCGCAAAATCCGAGATAGCCGAGGACGGGGTTGTCGAATGCCCCTATACGAGCTGGCATGATGGGTGCCCGCTTCACGGTGGGGTCTGCAGTGCGCGATCGAGACAGTTTCTGACGACTGTGCGCTGAAGAGCTAAGTTGCTGGAAATGATAACTGTGGTTGCTTGAGAAATCAAACGGCCGTGTCGGTTTGGTCTTCGTCCGGCGAGGGACGTCCGACAATAGCCCACCGTTTCAACTGTGGGATTGCGGACGAAGGCACCCTCGAAGTCCCGCCAAGGACGAAAGACATTCGAATGATCGCCACAGACTTTCTTTCGCCCCGCTGGGGCTTGTCGGACATGTCGCCTCCGGAACCCACCGCTCAAGCGATGGGCTATTGTCGTACGTCCCTCGCGGGACAAACCGCAGGCTGGAACCGAACAAGGGGTGTTGTCGCAACACACGAATCAAATCACCGCGCACGCTGCCTGTGGTTGTTTGGGAAATCAAGCGGCCGTGTCGGCTTGGTTTTCGTCAATCCGCACCGCTGGTTCACCTCTGGTTCTGAATCGCGAGCAAATCTCTCGCCTTCTGAATGCCGAGGTACTCGTCGATCTCGCCGCGCAGGTGTTCGATCACGTCCATCGGGCCTTCCAACTGCAAGGCCAATTGGGAAGGATGCATCGCCTCTGCTTGTCGCAGCAATTCGGCGACGACTTCTTCCATGTTTCGCAATTGTTGACGGGCCTGAGTCAGCGCGGCGGCATCTTTGATCATGGTGTGACCCGTACAAGACCTTTGGTCCGCTGGGGCTGATTGCGGACCTGACTGAAAAAATCCACGAACCGACCGTATTCCAGAGATTGCGGCATCACCACGAACAAATCCAAACCGTACGTCTGCTGGACGCGCCGCCGAGACCGCAGATTGTACTCGAACGGCGAAACGCTTTGGCTCAGATCGTAACCGGCATGCAGTACCAAGACGACATCAATGTCGTTCGGCTCCGGCTCATCAGTCACGAAACTACCATCCACGAGGACCGCCTGCCCCAACGTCCAACGGCCCAGTTCCGCCAGATACTGGCTGAGACCGTGTAGTAATTGCCGCCGGTGTGACGAGCCGCCGAATTGCTCAGCCAATTCATCCAGACTTGCCTCATGAATCCCCTGCGGCAACAAACCCCATTCATTGAGCGACGGCAAAGACATGGACCGTGAGACTCCGCATTCAACCGCGATGAAGAATTGAATCCGGTGGCACGATGCCAGTGGTTATTTGAGAAATCAAGCGGCCGTGTCGGTTTGGTCTTCTTGGTCTTCGTCCCGCGAGGGACGTCCGACAATAGTCGGATTTCGGACTTCGCGTTTCATCATCGACTCCTGATGACAGCGGTTGGCGAGGTCGTTCAAAGATACGGAGTGTTGTTCCTGAGTTCCAAACAATTGCACAATCGCTGGCAGGTTGATTTAAAAAGCACGATGCCCGTGGTGGAAAATCCTGTAAATCTCCGATGAAAGGTCAAAGATTCCTCTTTGCGCACGACGATTTTAGCTGTAATATCCCGCCGCCCTTAAGCGGGCTGGCTGTTCGGTGATGTTGTCGGCGAACAGCGGTTCGAGGAATCCAACCCCGAGATGCTCACCCAGGATTGACGTTAGGCGGCATGCGACGAGAGCTGACTATGGTGATTTTCTTACCAATCTATCAGTTTTTGATGCTGACCTAGCATCTCGTCTTGCCACTCTCTGCCCAAACGTCGCTTCGCAACGCGGTGATCCAGGCCACAGAGGTGGCCAAGCGAGATCCCCGTTTCTGGTAGTGCCTTGCGATTCCCCTCGCAGCGGCAAATCCCTTCCAGAAAAATCCCCTGTGGACACTGTGTTGGCCAGCTCGCTCCGGATGTTCCGGCTGCGTTCGATGTGTTTCTGTCACCCTCAGGATCTGATCGACAGGTAAATTGCCATGCCCGACCTCGCCAAACAACGCAACATTGGTATCTCAGCCCATATCGACTCCGGTAAGACGACGCTTTCCGAGCGGATTCTGTTTTACTCCGGACGCATTCACCGAATCCACGAGATCAAAGGCTCGGATGGTGGAGCCACCATGGACTACATGGAGCTCGAGCAAGAACGTGGTATCACGATCACATCCGCGGCCACGCAGGTCCAGTGGGGTGATTACACGATCAACCTGATCGACACGCCGGGCCACGTGGACTTCACCGTCGAAGTGGAACGCAGTTTGCGCGTGCTCGACGGTGCCGTGCTGGTGCTATGCGCCGTCGGTGGCGTGCAGAGCCAATCACTGACCGTGGATCGCCAGATGAAACGGTATCGCATTCCGCGCATCGCGTTCATCAATAAGATGGACCGCATGGGAGCAAACTCGCAGAAGGTCATCACACAGATCAAAGAGAAGCTCGGTACAGTGCCGTTGCCGTTGCAGATTCCGATGGGTAAGGAAGCGGACTTCTGCGGCGTGATCGACTTGATCGGCATGCAAGCCGTGTTCTTCGATGGCACGGACGGCGAACACGTCCGCAAGGAACCGATTCCCGATGGCTATACGGAGCAAGCCACAACCGCTCGGCAAGAGATGTTGGAGACACTCTCGTTGTACGACGACTCGCTGATGGAAGCGCTGCTCGAAGAACGCGAGGTTTCCATCGAGCAGATTCACAAATTGATCCGCGAAGCAACGCTCTTACACGAGATCACTCCGGTGATGATGGGCACGGCGTACCGCAACAAGGGCGTGCAAGAATTGCTCGACGCGGTGACGTACTTCCTACCCAGCCCACTCGACCGCGAAGTGACCGCGACCGATCTCGACGCCAAGCCGGCCGAAGGCAGCACCGATCCGGTGAAGGTGACGCTGACAAAGAACGAGAAAGATCCGCTGGTCTGCATGGCGTTCAAGACCGTTGTCGAGCAGTTCGGTCAGCTCACCTACATGCGGATTTATCAGGGAACGATGACAAAGGGCGAAAGCTACACGAACTCGAGAACCGGCAAACGGCAACGCTTCGGCCGCATCGTGCGGATGCATGCCGATCAGCGTGCCGATGTCGACTCGGCCGGTCCCGGCGACATCGTCGCGGCGGTGGGTGTCGAGTGCGCGTCCGGAGACACGTATTGCGGCGAGAAAGCCAACTACGCTCTCGAAAGTATTTTCGTTCCTGAGCCGGTCATCCGTCTCTCGATCGAAGCGGCGCAACGTGATGGTACGGACAAGCTGTCCAAGGCCCTCGAACGGTTTCGCCGCGAAGACCCGACTTTCCGCGTCATGACCGACCAGGAAACCAACGAGACTCTGATCGCCGGCATGGGGCAGTTGCACCTCGAAATCTACATCGAGCGCATC
>CAZPUJ010000550.1:0-4696 GCA_964589725.1 uncultured Planctomycetaceae bacterium | reverse complement strand
AGTCACACACTCGAAACCGCTCGCGCAGTTGCGGCTGACGGTGTGAGCAATCTTGTCTCGAGGGATGCCGGCTCGCAGCGCGATGACTCGCCCGACGTTCGCGGCATCAACCGGACTGGCGACGTTGCCACAGATCAATTCATCGACCTCAGCCGGGTCAAGATTCGAGCGGTCGAGTAATTCGCGAACAACCAGCCGACCGAGTTCTTGCGCGGGCATCTGATTCAACGGCCCACCGGCTTTCACGAACGGCGTGCGTACGCCTGCGACGATCACCGCTTCCGGCATGATGCCCTCTTTGGCTGTGATGGAAACGAGTCTTTCCAAGACTCGCGGTGTCCGTGCGTGCGATCGAACGACCGCTGAAAAGACGAATCACCGACACGATCACTTTCAACGGGCGTCGTATCACGTCGCGATGACGTCGGCAAGAGACTGCCAGCGACCGACCAATTCCCGTTGATTTTCAAGAGTTCGACGACAAGGCCAAGAAATACGTATCCATCACCGACGAAGAACGCCGGCTAAAGATCGGCCGCGAGATTTCGCCGATCACGCACGTCTCGTCTGATGACCCTCCAATGCTGATCATCCACGGCGACGCCGACACGGTCGTGCCGATTCAACAAGCGACGATCTTCATCCACAAGCTCAAGAAAGCGAATGTCCCCGGCGAGTTGATCACTCGCCCCGGCGCCGCCCACGGCTGACAGAACCTGCTGTTAGATCTCGACCTGTTCGCCGATTGGTTCGACAAACACTTGGCGGCCGCCGCAAAGTGAACGTACCCCCGCACACAAGCCCGACACGCCAGCGAGGGATGAACATTCTTTAACGCATGATGCCCTTGCTGGCGCGTCGGGCTTATGTTGAATCGGCATCTCTTCGCACTATGGCCAATCGACACCACCGGGGTGCCATGGGTGGCAGCGGCAAACACGACTGAGGCCTTTGAAGAAGCCGCGAATCGCGCCGTATTTGCGAATGGCTAGGATGAAGTATTCACTGCACGTCGGATGGAAACGGCACTGACGTCCGATGACGTGGCTGAGTGTGATCTGATACAGCCTCACCATCGCGATGAGCAGGGACGCTGGAAGTTGCCCAAGGAATCGCAGCAGCGTCATGACGGATCACTGGTCGGTTGACTGTCCTGAACGTTCGCGGCGTTCGGGGCACTGGTCGGGGATGAAGGCAACTTCGCCGCGAGTTGCCGGACAAGCCTCACCAGCGACTGCCGTACGTCGTCGAGTTTCGGAGACTCCCCCGCGCGCGGCTGCACGACGATGTTGAGGCCGCTCGGCAACTCCGCTCGCGACAGGCGAAAGGCTTCGCGGAGTAGTCGCTTCCAACGGTTGCGCGCGACCGCGTTACCACAGCGTTTCGACACGGCCAAACCCAACCGCGTGAGCGGCCCGTCGGTTCGCAGGCCGTTGATCAGCAGCAGCCGATCGCTCAGCCGCGTCCCTTGTTCGTACACGCGATCGAAATCGAGTTTGCTTCGCACACGCACCTTTTTCGGAAAGTCATGTTTTCCCTCGGGGTTGGATGACATCGTCATTTGTCTGGCCTCGGCGGTTCCAGCCCTTCGAGTTGAGCGATCTCGCGCCGGTGTTTCTCCCGCAGCATTTCCAGTTCGTCGTACTTCGACTTCAACACCTGGGTCCGCGTCATGCGCCGCATGCGTCTGGCCCCCACGATAATCAACAGAAAGATCAAGAATCCGCCGAGCCCACAAGCCGTCATCAACCATACCATCAAGTTCGCGGCCGTGTCGACTTCGCGAAAACGCTCCGAGCCGATCTTTGGCGCCGCTGGACTTTTTCTGGGAGACGTTGCTGGCAGGCTCGTGGTTTCCTCCGAGTTCGTCTTCGTTTCGGCTGGCAGCGAAGCGTTCTCCGCCGAAGCCTTGGAATCGGTTTTCTCGTTCTCGATTTCGTCGGCGTGAATGGAAAAGAGTCCGAGTGCGGGCATCACATCGGACAGGACACCGGCACAAAGCGCGACCGCGATCGAAATCTGCAACCAGTGATGTCGCATCGACTGTCGCATGCTCTCACCACAAGCCGGTTCGAGGATTGTACGGGATCGCTGCGGCGATTTGTTCAAACAGACCCCGCGTCCGCGCGTCAATGCCGGGAGGCAGCACGAGCTTCACGACCACATATTGATCGCCTCGCGATTTCGTTTTGGGGTCAATGACTCCCTTGCCACGCAGCCGCAGCTTCGCACCGCTGGAGGTTCCCGGCGGCACGGTCACGACGATCGGACCTTCCGCCAGCGTCGGGACTTCGGCCTTCGCTCCCAGCGCGGCCTCGCTGACCGTGATCGGTACGTCGATCAGCAAGTCATTTCCTTCACGGCGAAAGTACGGATGCGACACGACCTTGATCGTCACGAGCAAATCACCCGCCGGTCCGCCGCCGCGTCCCGCTTGCCCCTGACCGCTCAAGCGAATCACGCTGCCGTTGGAGACTCCCGGCGGAATCTTGATGCTCAGCGTTTCCAATCGCCCGCCGCGATCGAGGTGCAAATTGTGTTGACCACCTTCCGCGGCGACGACGAACGGAATCTCGATCTCAGCTTCGACGTTCTCCTCTTTTACGGCACGTCCGCGTCCTCGGGCTTGTCGTCCGAAGACTTGCTCGCCCCCCGCGCCGCCGAACATTCCGCCCAGCAGATCGCCGAGATCGACTTGTCCGCCGAAGACGTCTCCGAAATCCACTTGCCCGCCGCCGGGTGTGCCCGCTCGCCACTGACCTCCTTTGAAGTTCGGGCCGCCGGGTCCGAATGCGGAGCCGAATTGATCGTACTGCTGTCGCTTCTGCGGATCGCCCAGCACGTCCCAAGCTTCTTGCACCTGCTTGAACTTCTCGGCCGCAGCCGAGTTGTTGGGTTTGCGGTCGGGATGGTTCTCACGCGATAGTTTTTTGTACGCCTTGCGAATCTCGTCCGCCGAGGCGGTCTTGGAAACTCCGAGCACTTGGTAGAAATCCGCGGCCATTGCAGTTGATCCTTTGTCAGCCATCGGCCGTGATGGTATCCGACGAGCCGCGCCGGTTGCAGAGCTCGCGTGATTGATGCGCTGGGAGTTCGCGTGGCATCGGTCGTCCGTCAAACTGCTGCTTGACAAGTTGCCCAGCGACATTAACTTAACATGGAGTTGCGGGCGTAACTCAGTGGTAGAGTGATAGCTTCCCAAGCTGTAAGTCGCGAGTTCGATCCTCGTCGCCCGCTCTGGATAAGTCAAAGCTGAGCCGCACTTTGCGGCTACCTGTCGGACGGAAGAACGGTCGAAGAAAGCGGTTTACTACCCTACTTCTACCCTTTTTTTCAGGCAGTGCAGCGTGGGACCCGGTTGAAAGACCGGAGTTCACGAGTCCCCTCTTTTCAGGGAGTCTGCCAAGCAAAAGCCGTCCTATCAGCATCACAAGGGTTCGGGACAAGCCAAGGTCAGGGTCAACGGTCGCGACATCTACTTGGGAGTGTATGGCTCGCCGGAGTCCCGCGAGAAATACGAAGAGTTGGTTGCCGAGTGGTTCGCGCGCAATGGTGACACGTCGCGCCTCGTGATGACGGTTGACGATTTGTCGCTTCTCTTTTTGCAGTTCGCCGAGAACTACTACCGCCGCGATGACGGCTCACCGACCGGCGAGGCTCACAATATCCGCGATTCGTTGCGTCCGCTCATTCGCCTTTTTGGTTCAACTCGGATTCGCGATTTCGGCCCTACCAAGCTGAAGGCCGTGCGTGACGAGATGATCAAGGCGGGACACTGCCGCAAACACATCAACGCCGAGATTCACCGCATCAGGCGTGTTTTTCGGTGGGGTGTGGAAAATGAGCACGTACCCGCACCAATCCTTCAGGCGCTCGCCGCCGTCACGAGTCTCAAAGTCGGGCGCTCCGCGGCTGTGGAATCCGACCCAGTTCAACCCGTGAGAGTAGCGACCGTCAACGCGACGATTCCGCACTTGACCCCTGTGGTCGCCGCAATGGTGAAACTGCAAATGCTCACCGGTTGTCGTCCTGGTGAAGTCTGTTTGGTTCGGCCTTGCGACGTGACCATTCAATCAAATGGCGTGTGGGTCTTCCGGCCGCAACGGCACAAGACCACGCATCATGGCAAAGATCGGCGAATCTACATCGGCCCGGACGGACAGGATGTCCTGCGTCCGTATCTCAAACGCGATTCGGAAGCATACTGTTTCTCGCCGGCAGAGTCGGAAAATGAGAGGCACGACATCCAGCGACGCAACCGAAAGTCACCTCTCACGCCCTCACAAGCCGCACGCGAGCCAAAGCAAAAACGTCAACGGGCTCCGCGCGAGTACTACGACGCGAACAGTTACGGCCAAGCAATCGCGCGAGGTTGCGAATTGGCGTTTGATATGCCGCGCGAACTCCGAAAGATGCGTCCCGGCATTCCCACCGCTGAGCGTGAGGAACGAAAGCGGCTCGCGGTCGCATGGCGAGCAAAACATTGCTGGAGCCCGAACCAACTGCGTCACACTCGCGCCACTGCGATCCGTGAACGATACGGAATTGAAGCCGCGGCGACGGTGCTGGGTCACAGTGACCCACGGGTAACGGAGATCTACGCAGCACGCGACTTTGAAATGGCGGCACGCATTATGTCCGAATGCGGGTAGGTTATCATCCTCATTCTGTCGGGCAGCGGCTTGATCACCGCGCC
>CAZPUJ010000549.1:0-6411 GCA_964589725.1 uncultured Planctomycetaceae bacterium | reverse complement strand
GGATGCGTTTGCTTTGTGGAACGGCGCGATCCGTGGTGGCCCACGATTGGTGGCGGCGGTGGCCGATGGGCATGGCGACGCGCGGCACGACCTGAGCGATGTCGGAGCGGCGCTGGCGGTGCAAGTGGCCGTGAGCGAACTCTGCTCGTTTCACGTCGGATATGCGGACCAGCCGGACGCCCAGTTGCGACGCGACTTCAAAAGCGACTGTCCGCGGATCATCTCTCGGCGCTGGCGTGAGGTCGTCCGAGCCGATGCCAGCGAACGCTGTCCCACTGTGATTGCTCCATCGTCGGCGCCCCAGGAACCCGCGACGGAGCCAGCCGATGAATCGCCACTCTTCCGGCGTTATGGCTCGACGCTGCTCACCGCGCTGCTGACTCCTGAGACGCTGTGCGTGGCGCAATTTGGGGATGGCGACATTGTCTGGCTGCGTCCCGACGGCGAGTGCGAACGGCCGTTTCCGGTCGAACTCGGCATCGGCACGGAGACCGATTCCCTCTGTTCGCCGAACGCTCAAGTGCGTTGGAAAACGGCCACGCTGGATCGACGCGCCGGCGGCCTGTTGTTGTTGACGACGGATGGGCTTCCGAACTCGTTCGCCGATGACACCGCGTTCGATCAATTCGTCGGCAGTCTCCGTCAACGCATCCATGACCACGGCCCCGCCGGAGTGGCCGACGCACTTCCGACTTGGTTGGATCATTACTCTGACCAAGGCAGTGGCGACGACATGACATTGGTCATCATTGACGTGCCCCCGATTGATTTGCGCGACGAAGATGCCACGAATCCCTCCCCGAAGACGACATGAATCTTTGCCTTGGGTGTGACGCCACTCTTTGCCCCGAAGGGGCGCAACAAATCAGCCCAGGGCAACGCCCTGGGTAACGGTCATCGAAGAATTTCTCAGCCCTGAAAGGGCGCAACACCGGATCGGCAACATGTCGCAATCCCTGTTCAAGAACTTGCTCCATCTCGTCTACAGCACGAAACACCGTCAACGGTGGATCAACAAAGACATTCGAGACAAACTCTTCGCCTACCAGTCCGGTATCTTCGAGGCCTGGGACAGTCCCGCTCTGCTCATCGGTGGAGTCGAGGACCATGTGCATGCGCTGTTCTCGCTGTCCAAGAATCACACTTTGAAAAAGGTCGTCGAAGAAGTGAAAAAGGGAAGTTCAAAATGGATCAAGAAGCAAGACCCTCGACTGAAAGATTTCTATTGGCAGAGCGGTTACGCGGCATTCTCCGTGAGCCAGTCGAATGTGGAAGAGGTCAAACGCTACATCGCCAATCAAGAAGAGCATCACCGAAAGATGACCTTCCAGGAAGAATTGCGAGCCTTATTCCAACGACATGAAATCGCGTTCGACGAACGGTATGTCTGGGATTGAATGCCTTTTGTTTCGCCCTTTCAGGGCTTTGTTGATTTGATGTTCCCGTGACCCAGGGCGGCGCTTCGCGGCTGACGCCGCTTCGCTCTGCCCTGGGCTGATTTGTTTAACCCCGTTGGGGTCCGAGACACGCGACACTTTCACGGAATCACCATGCCTGATGAACTCAAACAAATCCTGTGCGACCTGATTGAGCGACACGGGCGCGAGTTGGTGCATGAGCCGAAGCGTCTGGAGGGAATGCTCAACGACGCCTGCGCCGGACAGCATCGGGGTGCGCGGCGCGTGTTGGTGGATGCGGTTCAGGAACGGGTCGTCGAGGAACTGCTCGCCTTGAGGCCGAGCGAACAGGTTGAGGTCGTTGTGGGACGAGCACAGCAGCGACTCGTCGAGAATTTGGCCATCGCTTCTGATTCCGCGCTGTGGGCGATTCAAGCGTGGGCTGTTGCGCTGCACGTCGGTGGCTCAATGGTACCAGTGCCCGACTTTGGACAGCCAACAATCACACTGCTCTCCGACGAGCCGGACACCGATTCGTCTGCTCCGATCACGGTGCCGACGCACCCGACACCGTCTCCCGTTCGGAGTGGCAATCTGGCGGCCAAAGTTCGGAACGCCCAAGCCGACACTGCCGCCAAACACGCGCAGGCGCGACAACTGATCAGCCAGAAATACGATTACGCCGGCGCTGTCACCGTCCTCGAAACGATCCCGGAACCACTTCGCGACCGTGGGTTCTACTCCGACTGCGTCGCCAATCGGGATCGCGTCGTTGCGATCAGGGAGCAGATCACTCATTACGCGCAGGCGAAGCAGTATTTGGCGGCCGTACCGCTGGCCGATGAACTTTTGCGACTCCAGCCGAATCGGGCGGACGTCCAACAGGCGCGGAGCAAACTCGTTGCCAAGGTCAACGAAGCGCAGCAACTCGCCGCGACGACACATGCAATCGCCCGCAAGCAGGCGAACGAGGAATACGACTTCGTTGCCGCCGTGCAAATGCTGGAATCCATCCCGCAACAGTTTCGTGATTTCAGCTTGTTGCAGGAATATGCCGCCAAACGGGATCGTGTTGCCGAACTGGATCAACGGATCACCACGGCGGTGGACACCCATCGTTTGCACGAGTTGCGCCCGCTCGTGAGGGAGTTGCTCGGTTTGCAACCGCACCGCGACGATTTGTGTGAACTACTCGACGCGCTTCCGATTCCACCAGCAGCAGAGCCGCTGGTCGCGCCGTACACCGACAAACAAGTGTTTGCGGCACGCAGGGAGTGGGCGATCGAACTTGGTCAATCGGAGGAATTTGAGGGTCTACTCAGCCAGAAGTTCGTGTTGATTCCGGCCGGCGAGTTTGACATGGGATCGACGGACTCGAAAGACGAGCAACCCATTCATCGCGTGCGAATTACTCAGCCAATGTGGGTTGGGATGACTCCCGTCACGCAGGCGCAGTACCAAGTGGTCATGGGACGGAATCCGAGTAATTTCAAGGGCAATAACCGCCGGCCGGTGGACCAGGTCAGTTGGTTCGACGCAATCGACTTCTGCAACAAGTTAAGTCAAAGAGTCGGACGTCAACGCTGTTACGGCATCCGATCGAGTGACGTTCAGCGTCTCGACGGGAGCGGGTTCCGGTTGCCGACGGAAGCGGAATGGGAATACTTCTGCCGCGCCGGGGGCTGCCGGTATCGCTTCAGCTTTGGCAGCGACGAGACTTTTCTCACCGACTACGGGTGGTATGGCACGAACTCAGGCAGCGCGACGCATCCTGTCGGCAAAAAGAAACCCAATGCTTTTGGGCTTCACGACGTGCATGGCAACGTCTGGGAATGGTGCGAGGATTGGTATCAAGAAGCCTATTACCAGACGTCGCCACCGGACGATCCGCAGGGACCAAAACAGAATTGCGAGTACCGTGTTTTGCGTGGCGGCTCCTGGAGCAACTCCAGTTCCTACTCGTGCTGTGCCTATCGCGACAAGGAATCCCCGAACGACCGGCGCTACGACGTAGGTTTCCGAGTGTTGTGTAAGTTATTGGCTCACACGACGTAATCGCGGCATAGTCGCTGACTCCGGAACTCGAACACCGTCACCAGGAGACAATTCCCACCATGTCACTACTCATTGGTCACCGAGTCACGGCGGAGACTCTGGGCTGGCAACTCACGATCCAGAAAAAGCTCGGCGAAGGGGGCCAGGGAGTGGCGTATCTGACGAGCGGTCCCGGCGGGGACTTGGTGGTGAAGTGGTACAACGCCGAACAAGCGACCGACGCTCAGCGACAAGCGATTCGCCAACTCGTGAAAGACGGGCCGCCGACAGGGCTGGCCGGCAAACGGTTTGTTTGGCCATTGGACGTCGTGACCGCTCCGCAGTCGCGGCAGTTCGGGTATCTGATGTCGGTCATCGACACGCAACGCTTCGCGGAGTTGGGTGACGTCTGGTCCCATTGCAAGCCTGCCCGCGTCGGGACGGCGTTTCAGTCACGCGCGGTTGCGGTCTTGCGCCGGCCTTTGCTCGCACGTGACGACGTCGGTTTCTTTTTCTCCAACTTGGCGAGCCGTTGCGCGATTAAGGCTTGCGTTTCCCGCAGCTTTTCCAGAGGGAGCTTCTCCGCGATTTCAGACGGGGGAATATCCGCAAGCACGCGCGCTCGCGAGTCGCTGAGCATCTCGGCTAAGGTTTGAGGCATGTCAGGGTCTCCGTGATACTTTTTCAATAATTCTTCAACGACGGAACTCAACACATGGGGGTCGCTACGGAATCGGTTGACTCCCGCAACAATTCGCTTCGCCTCCGCGCTGAACAGATTCAGGATTGTGTTTCGATCCGCTGCGGGAATCTGATTCAACACGAGCAGGCGAATTGTATCCGTTCCCCACGCGACATCGTACACGCCCGGTCCTTGAGGTTGCAGAGGAATCTTGCCGGCGAGCTTCTCTGGAAATCGCGTGGCGATGGCGAACATTCGGAAAGATTCCTCGGGCAGCAATTGGTCCAGCGACGGGCTGGTTTGCTTGCGATAGTTGACCGAGTGGCCGACCAATTCCTTCAACGCCCAGCCGTCGAGTGGCTCGTGCAGTGATTTGTACGTGACCAAATTGTGATCGGCGAGCGGGCCAAAACCGTCGGGAAGAATCGGTGTCGTATGGCCTCGACGGCGACGGACGATGACGATGTCGAGCAGTTGTTGCTTGATCGACAAGTCCTGTTCGTGAATGACTTCCTAGTCCGACCCTTCAAACAATTCGGTCAAGACGATCCCGAACAACCGGTGCCAGTCGGTCACATCGGCGGACGACGGTCTGCCACGACGTGCCATGCTCACAAGCCCCCCGCTTTGCTGGTCTCGACGATGTTGCTCGCATTCTGACCGAACGGTCACGCAGAGGGCAACAGATTGTTTTTCTCTTTCGCGATGATGAAGATCGTGGAGGAGTCGCGTGAACGAGAAACGGGACGCAAACGTCACATGATCTTCCCCTGACTTGGGAGACAATCGCCACCATGTCACTTCTCATCGGTTCCCAAGTCACGGCGGAGACTCTGGGCTGGCAACTCACGATCCAGAAGAAGCTCGGCGAAGGGGGCCAGGGAGTGGCGTATCTGGCGCGCGGTCCCGGCGGGGACTTGGTGGTGAAGTGGTACAACGCCGAGCAATCGACCGACGCTCAGCGACAAGCGATTCAACAACTCGTGAAAGACGGGCCGCCGACAGGGCTGGCCGGCAAACGCTTTGTTTGGCCATTGGACGTCGTGACCGCTCCGCAGTCGCGGCAGTTCGGGTATCTGATGTCGGTCATCGACACGCAACGCTTCGCCGAACTGGGAGACGTCTGGTCCCATCGCAAGCCGGCTCCCGGATTGGCGGAACTGTGCGAGATTTCTTTTCAAATGGCGTCAATCGCCACTCCACCTGCCAAGTCTGGGGTACGATGGAGTACATGGCTCCCGAACTCATCCGCGAAGATGCAAGCCCCGCTCTCGGCGAGAGCGGGCTACACTTCGCGACCCCCTCGACGGAAACCGATCTGCATTCGCTGGCGGTGCTGCTGTTTCAGTTGTGGGTCTGGCATCACCCGCTGCACGGCGAAATGGAATATCGCTGCCGCTGCTGGGACTTGCCCGCCAAACGCAAAGTCTACGGCGAAACGCCCGTCTTCGTCTTCGACCCGCAAGACCGACGCAACCCATTGCCCAACGATCCCGACTACACCACCGCCGCGCGCCGCTGGCAACTCTGTCCGCCCTCGTTGCAGGCGTTGTTCACCAAAGCCTTCACGACCGGCCTGACTGAACCCGCCAGCCGAGTCACCGAAGGGGAGTGGCAAACGCTCTTCCGCCAATTGAAGGACGGCGTGCTGAACTGTGGCGGATGTCAGGCCGTGAATCTCTGGGACTCCACTCGGCCGTCGCTGGAATGTTGGCACTGTCAACAACCGATCGGCCTCCCGCCGAAGCTCGTGATGTCACGTCACGGCCGGACGCACACTCTGCTGTTGTCGCGAACGGCCAAACTGCGCCAGCGTCACGTCGATCCCTTCGCGCCCGACGATGTGGCCGAAACGATCATCGGAGAGGTCGCTCAGAACCCGACCAACCCGTCTATCTGGGGGCTTCGCAATCTGAGTTCCACGCCGTGGGTCGCGACGAGTCCAGACGGAACAGCGAAAGAGGTTCCGCCTCAAAAGGCCACGTCGCTCGAAGACGGCCTCAAGCTGAACATCGCCGGTATCGTTGCGGAAGTTCAGAAGTGAACGTGAACGCTGCGGCTTAGAGACTGTTTTCAAATTCCTGAATGGCATCATTTCACAGGAGGGCGAGGCTCCCGCCATGCTGAAGATGGCGGTGGGAATTACGCTCGAAAATTTCCAGCGTTTATTGAATGAATTCGAGTTCATCCGGAGAGCGGGGCTGATCAACACCCCCGCTTATCGCAAGCGAGGACTCATCACGGCGGTGGGAAAAGGCATGTCCGCCACTGGCATTAGCTTCTTCTACCATCCCCGGC
>CAZPUJ010000548.1:0-21127 GCA_964589725.1 uncultured Planctomycetaceae bacterium | reverse complement strand
GAAGGATCGTCGACCTGACGGAATTCGAGACGGCGAACGCCCACCAAGGAAGGCAGGCATCGTGGTTCGCAGCGGACAACGCATTCTGGTTGTGGATGGTCTGACGGAAACCACCGAGGTGCTCAAGGCCGTGTTCGAGCCACTGGGTCATTCGGTTCATCGAGTGCGACAGGCTCAACTCGCGGCCACCGATTCCCCGCGGCCCAACCTGGTCGTCTGGCACGCGGATGCGTCCGCGGACGGAAGCCCGCGTCCGCGATTTGCCGATGTCCCACAAATCGTGATCGGTAAGTCACGCCTGAATTCCGAATCAGCCGGTTCGCCGCACTTCGTGCAGCCATTTCATTACATCGAGTTGTTGCAGGCCATCGAGAGCGCGCTGCAAACGACCGCTGTCTCGTGCTGACGGTGGCGCTGAGTGTGCAGCCTGTCGCGGCTCGACGCTGCTGATATCATGCTCGCGTCGTTGCGACGTCCGCAATGACTCGGGGAGCCAATTCGTGCCGAAGGCGACGTTGTTGGTGATTCAAGGGTCCGACCAAGGGGCTCGCTTCGAGTTGAGTGGCGAGGAAGTCACGTTCGGTCGCGGTGCCGTGAATCCGATTCGGCTGGCCGACGATGAAGTCTCGCGGACCCACGCCGCGTTGCGGTTTGACGCGGCGTCCGGCGGCTTCTTGCTCACGGATTGCAGCAGCTCGAATGGCACCTACGTCAACGGCGAGCTGATTCGCTCGTGCCGATTGAACAGCGGCGACCAGATTCAGATCGGGCGCAGTGCCCTGCTGTTTCAGGCGGAGACCGCCTCCCAGCCGTCTCTGGCGGCCGCGGACAATCTGGAATTGTTTGTGTTGGATGATGTGCGCGATCGCTCGGCCATCGTCGGCGAGCTGAGTCGCGAAGTCGGTCAACAACTGCTACGCGACGCCACCTCCATCCTTCGCTCGACGTCGGTCGCACAGACGCTCGCCAATCTGCAAGTGCTGTATCGGATCACCGAGGAAGCGGTGGCTCCCACGTTGTCGCTCGATCAACTCTTGCACCGTATTTTGGAACTGACGATCGACGTCGTCGGCGCGGATCGCGGTTGTGTGTTGGTGAACGATCCACGGACAAGTCAGCTTTCTCCCCAAGCGTATTCTCATCGTCGCGGCGTGCCGCCGGGCGGCCCGATGCCGGTCTCGCGGAGCATCGTGGACTACGTGATCCAACGCGGCCAGGGCGTACGCACGTCGGACGCGCCGAGCGATCTCCGATTCACGGGACAAAGCATCCTGCAAGCCGGCATTCGCGAGGCGCTCTGCGTGCCAATGCAGGGCCGCTACGAATTGATGGGGGTTTTGTACCTCGACATCACGACGCCCTCAGACCAGTTCCATCAAGCCGGTCCCGAAGGGAATCGGTTCACCGAAGACAAACTGCACTTACTGGCGGCCATCGGACGGCAGACGGCACTCGCGGTCGAAGATCACCGCTTCCAGCAAGCGTTCCTGAAGGCCGAGCGCCTGGCGGCGGTCGGCCAGACGATCACCATCTTGTCGCACCACATCAAGAACATCCTGCAAGGCGTGCGCGGCGGCAGTTACCTCATCGACATGGGCCTGAAGCAGCACGACGAGGAACTGATCTCGCGCGGCTGGCGGATTGTCGACAAGAACCAGGCGAAGATTTATCACTTGGTCATGGACATGCTGACGATCAGCGCCGAACGGAAGCCGGCGCTGCAGCTTGCGAACGTGAACGAAACCGTTCGCGACGTGTGTGAGCTGATGGAATCGCGCGCCACCGAGTGCCACGTGCAACTCGAATTTCAGCCGTCCGAGTCAGTTCCGGAAAGCCAGTGCGATCCCGAAGGCATTCATCGAGCCGTGTTAAACATCGTGACAAACGCGATCGACGCCGTGGAAGGAATGCCGGAAGGTCGCATCACCGTCGAGACCGGCTACGACCAGCAAGCCGACGAACTGTTCGTGATCGTTCGCGACAACGGGCCGGGAATCCCCGCAGGCCAATTGCCGACGCTGTTCAACATCTTCGAGTCGACCAAAGGCGCGCGGGGCACCGGACTGGGCCTAGCCGTGTCGCAGAAGATTATTCGCGAACACGGCGGCGAAATCTCCGTCGACAGCCAAGAAGGTGCCGGAACCACGTTCCGCCTGGCCTTCCCGCACCTCGATGACGAATCCCGCATCGCCGATTCGAAGACGAGGGCGTGAGTTCATCGTTCCTCCCTCTCCCCCGCATCGGGGGAGAGGGCTGGGGTGGGGGGGTTCACGGGCTGGTGGTGCGCTCGGCCCCCTCACCCTAACCCTCTCCCCCGCGGCGGGGGAGAAGGGACCGGTCAGGAACCCTCTCCTTGGGAGGGCGAGGGGACCGGAGAGACGGGGATCGCCAGCGGTTCGTCGAGCAAACTGGCCCGCTGGTGGCGTGCCGGAATGTCGCCAAGATTTCGATGCGCGATCAACTCCGCGACGATACTCACGGCGATCTCGGGCACGGTTTGCGAGCCGATATCGAAACCGAGCGGCGCGTACACCCGAGCCAACGCCTCGCGCGAGATCCCTTCACGTAGCAAGTCTTCGAAAATCATCTTGATCTTCCGCTTGCTGCCGATCAGGCCGACGTAGCGAGCGGGCGTTTCGGCGAGGTGATACAACGCTTCTTCATCATGCTGATGGCCGCGCGTCACGATCAGGCAATAACTATCGGTGTCGATGTCCAGGCCGCTCAAGGCGGTGTCGATGTCGCCGACGATCAGCCGCTTCGCCCGCGGAAAGCGATCCAGGTTGCAGTATTGCTCGCGGTCATCAACCACCCACGTGTCGAAGTCCACCTCGCTGGCGAGTTGAGCAACTTTTTGCCCCACGTGGCCGGCACCCACGATGATCAACCGGCAGCGACGCAAATGAGGCATGAACGAGACGCCTCCCGCGACGTACGGCCGAGGCCGCTGCGACAAATGTCGCAAATGTTGCTTGACGGATTCCGGCAACAGGCTGGCACAGTGCGGCATACCTTGACCATCGGCGAGCGTGTGCTGAGACGAAGGCTCGATCGTGTGATCCGCCTCCCCGCCAATCACTTCGTCCTGGGAGTGCCACCCGATGGATTGCTGCGCCGTTGAGCGAGTCGCAAGCACTTCACCTGTGTCGCCAATGAGGAAACGGTCCGCCGCGTGACCGCCGGCTTTGTCCGCTTCGAGCACGACCGCCTCAGTGCAGCCGGCTCCGGCGGAGAGAACTTCCAATAGTTTTTGGTAATAAGTCAGATCAGCGTCCGGTCGAATCGGATCGACGAGCATTTTCATGCGGCCGCCGCAAATCAGTCCGTCGTCCCAACCGAAATCGCTGTCGAGTTGAAACGTCAGCAACTCCGTCTGGCCGCGATCGAGCAGCAACAACGCCCGCCGCTTGACCTCGGCCTCGACACATCCGCCGCCGAGCGTGCCGACTTGCGAACCATCAGGAAACACCAGCATCGTCGCGCCGGCCTTTTGCGGCGTGGAGCCACGCGTCTCGACCAGCGCCGTGAATGCGACCGGCTTGCGGCGCGAGACGGCTTCGCTTAGTTCTTGCAGCACTTGTTGCATGGAAGGCTCCCTGCGGGAACCTTCAATGTCAAACTTCCGGTCTCAAATTTCAACTGACTCCAACAAAAAGGGACGGCCGGCTAGTTTTTGAAGAGGCGTAGTCTGTTCATTAAGCGGTTGGGTTTGTCGAGACGTTGGGTCGGTAACTTGTCACGACCATACGTCGTCGGATTGCCGTTTCGCCGTGGTGACATCACGGGCGTGGATCGGTTTTGCGAACCCATGGGATTACGATGCAACACGTGCTGCGAATCCGGAGGTCGGATCCAGCGTGAACGAAGCGATCAAAACAAGCGATTGGCCATGAGCACCAAGCTGCGAAATTTCCTCGCTGCTGTGACTCTGCTGGCGGTCCCCGGGACTGTCACTGCGGTGGAGGATGGTCCGAATTTCCAACGCGACGTGCGGCCGATCCTGTCCGATCATTGTTTCCGGTGCCATGGGTTTGATGAAAACGCGCGCCAGTCACGACTGCGGCTGGATCACTTCGACGGTGCGACACGACCGGCGGAGTCGGGATTAGCCGCGATCATTCCCGCTCGTCCGGACAAGAGCGAGCTGATGCGGCGGATCACCAGCAACGATCCCGACGTTCGCATGCCGCCGCTGGAGAGCGGGAAGCCGTTGTCCCTGGCGCAGATTGAGACGCTTCGGCGGTGGATCGGCCAAGGTGCCCGATACGCTCGGCACTGGGCTTTCGAGCGACCGGTTTCTGACGCGGTGAGACGACTACGTAGCCATCACGCTCCCTGTGATGAGCCGAGCGATCATCGGTCCCCAATTGGCAACTCGGCTCGTCACACTGAGCGTGACGGCAACGTACACGACTGGCCGCGCAATGTGATTGACGTGTTCATTCAGAGTCGGCTGGAACAGGCCGGGCTGCGTCCCCAGGAGGCAGCCGATCCCGCGCGGTTGCTGAGGCGCGTGGCGCTGGATCTGACCGGGCTTCCACCGACGCCCGAAGATTTGGATCACTTTCTGCAAGCGCTCGCTGGTGATCCAGACTCGGCCTACGCAGCCGAGGTCGAGCGGTTGTTGAGTTCGCCGCACTTCGGCGAGCGGCTGGCGATCGACTGGTTGGACGCCGCTCGGTATGCGGACACCAATGGCTACTTCGGCGACAAACCTCGCCAAGCCTGGCCGTGGCGCGACTGGGTCATCCGGGCGTTCAACGACAACATGCCCTTCGACCAATTCACCATCGAGCAATTGGCCGGAGACCTGCTCCCGAATGCGACGCGCGAGCAACGGGTCGCCACCGGCTTTCATCGCAACTCGATGGCCAACAACGAAACCGGCATCATCGACGAAGAGTACCGCGTCGAAGCCATTGCCGATCGAGTCGAAACGACCGCGACCGTGTGGCTCGGCATGACGATCGGTTGCGCGCAGTGTCATGACCACAAGTACGACCCGATCTCGCAGCACGAGTACTACCAGCTCTTCGCCTACTTCAATCAGAGCGTCGAAACGGGACTGGTGACGAAGGACGATCCGCCGCCAACACTCGAAGTGCCGTCGCCTGCGCAAGAGGCGGTGCTGCGGCGGTCTCGGGAGCAACGGGAGGCTGCCGAGCAAGACTTCGCGTCACACTCGACGTCACTCAATGCGGACCTTGCGGCGTGGGAATTGGTCGCGCCGAAGGAACTCGCTGCGGTTCCAGAAGACGCCGTGGTGGCGTGCGACTTCGAAATGGGGTCGGGGCGTGTCCTCGGTACGTCGCTGCAACGCGAGCGCGGAATTCGTGGCGATGCGGCCAAGTTTGATGCGAGTCAGCATGTCGAACTGGAGTCTGCCTTCAACGCCGATCGCGCGTGGACAATCTCGGTCTGGCTGAAGCCGTTGGGTTCGCTGGGCTGTGTCTGGTCGAAGATCGAACCGACCGACCCGCGACGCGGTGTTGAAATGATCTGGCAGAAGGGGCGGCTGCAGATCCATTTAGTTCATCGCTGGAGCGTCGATGAGATCGCGGCGGCGACGCGCGAGGCGATGTCGTCAAACGACTGGCATCATGTCTTGGTGAGCTATGACGGAACTCGGCGAGCCGCCGGACTACGCGTGATTATCGACGGGCGTGACGCGCCGCTCAGCGTGCAGCGCGAGACGCTCACTGGCAGCCTGCAATGCAGCGAGCCGTTGCGGATCGGCCGCCGCGATTCCGGCTTGGGCTATTACGGACTGCTCGACGAGTTTCGCATCCTGCCGCGCGCGGTTTCCGCAGCGGAATCAACCGCTTGGCCGGACAGCGAGCAACTGGAAGGCATTCTCGCTCGTACAGACCGCTCTGCGGCCGAGCAGACCGTGTTGCGAGACTACTACATCGCGCATCGCTCACCTTCCGGGTTGCGAGACTCTCATCAACGTCTGCAGCAGGCACGTCGCGAAGAAAACGCCTCGCGAGCCGCGATTCCGACGGCGCTCGTCATGCAGGATCTGGCTCAGCCGCGCAAAACGCATCTGTTAGTGCGCGGCCAGTACGACAAGCCCGCGGCGGAAGTGCAGCCAGGAGTTCCAAAGGTATTTCCGCGTCGTTCTACGGCGGTAGCTGAACTCGCCAGAGTTCAGACGTCGCGACATGACCTGAAGTCTGGCGACTTCAGCTACGACGCTTCCGGCGATGTGCCAAATCGCCTCGCGTTCGCGCGCTGGCTGGTCTCGCCAGAGCACCCGTTGACGGCGCGCGTGGCCGTGAATCGGTTGTGGCAGATGTGCTTCGGCGACGGTCTGGTGAGAACGCCGAACGACTTCGGATCTCAAGGCGAACTCCCCACGCATCCCGAGTTGCTCGATGAATTGGCGGTGCGATTTGTCGACAGCGGCTGGGATGTCAAAGCTCTTCTCCGGCTGATCGTGACGAGTGCCACTTATCGTCAGTCGTCGCAGGCATCCGCCGAGCTGTTGCAACGCGATCCCGATAACCGACTGCTGGCGCGCGGTCCGCGGTTTCGCTTGCCGGCGGAGCTGCTGCGCGATCAGGCCCTCGCCGTGTCCGGACTGTTTTCACCCCGGATCGGCGGCCCGAGCGTGAAGCCGTACCAACCCGAAGGTCTCTGGGAGGATGTCTCGTACAATGCAGAAGACACCTACGTGCCGGATCGAGATGACGGGCTTTGGCGGCGCAGCCTCTACACGTACTGGAAACGCCAGGTACCGCCGCCGGCACTGCTGACATGGGATGCCAACACGCGTGAGAAGTGCGTGGTGCGTCGCTCGCGGACCAACACTCCGCTGCAAGCTCTGGTGGTCTTGAACGATGTGACGTACGTCGAAGCCGCTCGAAATTTGGCGGCACTCACGCTGAAAGAACGAGACCGCGATGTGGTGGAGACACTCCGTGACACCGCGTCCGGGTCACGGAGTGCCCCGGCTACAAAGAACGCTCCGAAGCAACAGACTGATGACGAGTTGCGACTGCGGGCCATCTTCCGCCGCGCGGTCTCGCGCTGGCCGGAACCGTTCGAGTTGCAGGTGCTCGCCGATTTGCTGGCTCGTCAGCGCCGGGCCTTCGTGGCGGAACCGGCAGCCGCCGAGCATTTGATCCAAGTGGGAGCCTCGCCGCGCGCGTCGTCGCTGGACCCCGGCGAGTTGGCCGCTTGGACTTTGGTTGCTCAGACGATCCTCAATCTGGATGAGGTCATCACACGACGATGAATCGCAGGCACTTTCTGCACAGTCTGGGAGTGAACATCGGCGGCGCGGCGTTGGCCTCGCTGATGAGTCGCGGGGCCGACGCGCAGTCGCACTTCGTCCCGCAGGCCAAACGCGTGATCTCGCTGTTTATGCACGGAGGCCCATCGCAGTTGGACTTGCTGGACGATAAACCCGGACTGCGCGCTCTCCACGGACAGGAGTTGCCAGCTTCGGTACGCGGTGACCAGCGGCTGACCGGTATGACGAGCGGCCAAGCGTCAAAGCCCGTGACGTCGTCCCTCTTCCGTTTCCAGCAACACGGCGAGAGTGGTGCGTGGGTGAGCGAGTTGCTGCCTCACACCGGCAGCATCGTCGACGAACTGTGCATCATTCGTTCGATGCATACCGAAGCCATCAACCACGACCCGGCGGTGACTCTGTTGCAGACCGGCCACCAGCAGCCGGGACGTCCGAGCTGCGGTGCCTGGACCAGCTATGGACTCGGCAGCGAGAACAGCAACTTGCCCGCGTTCGTGGTGCTGCTTTCGCGCGGCAGTGCGGCTCGGCCGGCCGACCCATTGTATGCGCGGCTGTGGGGATCGGGGTTCCTGCCGTCCAATCATCAAGGCGTCGCGCTCCGCAGCAGCGGCGCCCCGGTGTCGTCTCTCGGCAATCCGCCCGGCGTGACCGAGTCGATGCGGCGCGATCAGTTGGATGCTCTCGCGCAGCTCAACCGCACGGCTGTCGCGCGCGAGATCGATCCCGAAATCGAGACCCGTATCACGCAGTACGAGATGGCCTTTCGCATGCAGACTTCGGTTCCCGATCTGACCGACCTGCGCGACGAGACACAAGCGACGTTGGACGCCTATGGATCGCCCGCTCGTCAGCCCGGCACGTTTGCCGCGAACTGTCTCTTGGCCCGGCGGCTGGCCGAGCGAGGCGTGCGTTTCATCCAGCTTTACCATCGCGGCTGGGATCAGCACTACAACTTGCCGAGCGATCTGCGCCTGCAATGTGGAGACGTCGACCGTCCCTGCGCGGCGCTGATTCGCGATCTCAAGCAGCGCGGCCTGCTGGACGACACGCTGGTCATCTGGGGCGGCGAGTTCGGACGCACGACCTACTCGCAGGGCAAGCTCGAAGCCACGAACTACGGTCGCGACCATCACGGCCGCTGCTTCACGATGTGGCTCGCCGGCGGCGGTGTGAAGCCCGGTGTCGTGTACGGCGCGACCGACGATTTCTCGTTCAACGTCGTCCGCGACCCGGTCCATGTGCATGATCTCAACGCCACGCTGCTGCATCTGCTCGGCGTCGACCACCGCCACCTGATCTACCGCTTCCAAGGCCGCGATTACCGCCTCACCGACGTGTCCGGCAACGTGGTCAATGAGATCCTCGCGTGAGAGAATCTTGTCGGTTATCGTTTCGACACCGGCACGAACTTCTGAGCTCGTTCTCCGTAAATGTCGCCGACGTAAACGTTCATTTTCGAATCTTGTGCGATGCAGTGAGCGCCGACCGTTTCTCCGGGCTGGTGAGGGGCTACCGGCTTTCGCAACGATCCAGAAACTTGTGGCCGCAAAGGTCCGGGTCTGACAGCGGAAAGAAATAGAGCCAGTCCGCCGACTCGTAAAGGATGACCTCACCGACGTCGGCCCGCTGGGCGAGCAGGTGGCAGATCATTTCCTCGCGAGCGATCCGAGCAGCGGCGAGATCAGCGACTCGCAACGTGGTCTGTGCCTCGAAGAAATAACTGCGCGGGCCGCGATATTTCGAGCCGCGATTGTCCGTCAGGTCGGCGAGGCACTCGCGGACGTACAACTCGAACGGCTTCAGGCTAGGCAAGTAGCCGCCGCTGCCGAGGAACGCTGGCTCGACCGATAGGCCGTGCAGATCGACCAGTGCCGCGCCTTCACCGACTGCCGGGATGTGATTATTGCTCGGCCAAAGCTGGTAGTAGAAGCCGCGACCGTAAGGTGCGCCGCTCGGTTGCCGCAGCGCGTCGAGTCCCGACCAAATCTTCTGCACGGCCGACTCGCTCGGCGGCATCAGCATCCGAATCCGTCGGCCGGGAAACGCACGCTCGAAGTCTTCCAGCAACAACCGCAGTCCGTCGGCCGTGCCTCGATTGCGGGCGAACCGCCAGCGCGGGCCCTTCAGCGTCTGGCATTCGTCACGCCACTCGTTCGGTTGCCAGGTTGTGATCTGCTCGATGCCGCCCGGCTGCTTCGCAAGCTCGCGCACCAGTTCGACGCTCGCGGCTGAGCGTGGCAGATACGCCTTGTCGAGTCCGAGATGGAAGCGCGGCCCGCGTCGTTCGTGCCAATAGAGTCCGGCCGGCCGAGTCCCTTGATCGCCGTCGGCCAGCGACACCGGCAGGTCCACATGCGACCGCGTGTTGAGCAGGATGTCGTCGAAGCCGGGCTGTTGCAGCACGGTCGCGATCTCGCGCACCGCGTTCTGCCGAGCGAGCGGCTGATTGAAGTCAATCATCTCGACGGTCGCCTCCGCGCCGAGGTCAATGACCAATTGTCGATCGGCGAGGGTCAACCGCTCCGGCCCGGCTGCGACGGTTCGCTGACTCGCTTCACTGGCTTGGAACTCGGCCCAGTACTCGCCGTTGGATGTGATCCCGGCGATTCGCGACGGATCAGTCGGCCCACCCTGAGCCCAATAGGTCGTCTCGCGGCCGAGCCGATTGCCGGCTTTCGCTCGCAGCACGACCGGCGACAACACGGACACGTCCGGCCCCGCGCCGTCGCCCGTCCACGAGACAATCAAATAGCGACAGCCGCGCGGCAGCGAGACTCGCGTCATGCGCAATCCGCCGGGCGATGTCTCGACGCGAACGCCTTCGATCCGCTGCCGCTTGCCGTCGGCTGTATCACGCAAAGTTGCGAAGGCGCGCAGTCGGAACTGGCCGGACGGCTCACGCACCAACACGAACGCATCGTCCGACAGCGGCGGATACGGCGATGCTGTCACTTGGATTCCCGGCTGTCCCGTAAACCGCGCGGCATCCGCGACGCCAGGCAACTCAATCGTCGCGAGTTCCGCCGCGTCCGCTTGTCCGACTTCGCGTAGGACGTCGCGATAATGCCGCCAACCGACTTGCTCGGATCGGTGATTGACCGTCGGCGACGCGAGCGGCAAGAAGCCCCACAAGTACGTCCCGTCCGAATCGAAGGCCGGCACCTCGTAGTATTTCGTCAACGCCGCCTCGAACGGCCGGTAACAGATGGTCAACTTGATGCCGTGCTCCGCCGCGCTCTGACCCAGCATCCGACCAAAGTCCGGATTCAATCGCGTCGCCAACAGGTATCGCAGCCAGCCCCACGACGTGAACCCGGTCCGCGCGTTGAGCACACTCGTCAGCAATTCGTCGTGCAGAATCGCTCGCGCTTGCCGCTCGTAGCGCTGCCAATCGTCGGGCGAGTAATTCGCCCCGTCCGCAATGAACGGAAACGGGCTGAGCCACACGATCAGCCGCCGCGTGCCGTGTGCCTGTAACCGCCGAAAGTATTGATCGAAGCCACTCTTCGTCACCGGGCTGAACTGCCCCGACGTCGAGTTCATGAAGATGCGGATCAAGTCATCGCCGAAGTCCGCGTAATACGAAATCGGCCGATCCGGCGGCGCCGGCTGAATCTCAAGCGCCTGCGTTTCCCCGGCTCCATTCGGCGGTTTGATTATGACCTCGACGCGCAGCGCCGCCGTTGCACCCGGTTTCGCGGCCACTTGCAATCGACCGTTCGCTGTGACCGCCACGCGCAGTCCACGCGCCGCAACTTGCTCGCCCTTCAAGACCGCATTGCCGTCGCGGACCACCGTTTCGATGTGCGTCCCCTCTGGCAAACTTCTCTCAAGTATCGGCCATTCCCGCGGACTGCCGACCGAGTACGGAAAGGGTGCCTCCAAGTTGCGCGGCGACAAATGTGGCTCCGCCCAAGCGCGCGAGTACCACCCGACAAGCGACACTGCTATGCACAAACAAAGACGGCGAATCGAGCGGACTCCAACTCGGCGGCAATTCATTCGCGTCTCCTTTCACTTTTCTGACTGTCCCGACCAATTGGGCAATGGCGATGATGTTGGCAGCGGGGTCGGGACGGAGTCCCAACCTACGGAGTGCGGAACAATTCGATGCGGTCGAACAGCGCGGGTCCGGCGATGGCGGTCGGGGCGAAGCCGGTGAGGGTGAAGTCGCCGAAGTCTTGCCACAGGTCGCGGGTCATCACCGTCCAGTCGGCCGGAGGTCGCGGAGCGATGCCGACGGCTTGCCAACCAGTCAGATTCTTGCCCGCGAAGTAGCGACGCAGAGTTTGATCGGCGGGAGGCCATTGGCCGTCGTCGGCAAATTCCAGCATCACGCCCGAGGCTTGCGGTGACTTCCAGGCGAAACGGATGAAGCGGTACTCACCGACCGCCGGCTTCTCGCGAATGCGGAATTCCCAACCCTTGATTCGGGGCGAGAAACGTTGCGGCGGTGTGATGCGGAGGCTGGACTCGCCCGAAAACTTGTCACTGGTGATGAACTCGGCGGTGCCTGTCCCTTCGTTGAGCGCGGCCGCGAGGTTCGGATTGTCGTCCAACAACACGACTCGTTCCTGCGGCTGTCGCAGCCACGCGATCAGGTCGGCCACGTCTTGCGGCTTCAGACTTTTCACCAGGTCTTCGGGCATCAGCGACACGGCAGAGACGCGCATCTCGTCGATCTCATTCCGCAGGATGACTTGGAGTTTACCTTCCGTCGGCTGGGACTCCGTGCCAACTTTGGGCGGCTGTTTCAGCGTGAGACTCGTTGGCGACTCCGACCCAAGCAGCCCGCTGAAGACCTGCCCCGACTTCGTCGCGACCGTGTAGGTCATGTAGCCCGGCGAGATCACTTCGCTCGGCGCGAGGATGTCGCGGATGATCGTCTCCTCCGCTCGCTGGAATTCGGAACTGAGATCAGGCCCGACCGGGATCGTGACGCCGAGTCCGTGCGCCTGATGGCAATTGCCGCAGACTTGGCGAAACACCTGATGGCCGCGAGTCACGTCCCGGTGTTCCTTCAGCGCGGCCGCATAAACAGGAAACAGTTCGAGCGCGGCCGATTTGGGGACGGTCAGCAGTTGGCCCGCCCGCGAGCGGATCGCGGCGTCTTTGTCCTCCAGCAGCAGCGAGCGTTGCACCGCCGAGAGCACCGTGGGCGCGACGGTCTTCTGCTCGAGTGCATCGAGCAGTGCGGGGATGCGGTCGCGGCGTGAGAACACGGCACTCAGAATCGCTTCGTGCAATCGAGGGGTCGCAGAGGTAAGAGCGGTCATGAGCACGGGGGCGATCGAGGCGTCGTCCTCCGCGGCGAGTTCCGCGATCGCAGCCAGCCGAGCGTCCGCGTTCAACGTCACGTCGTTCAACTGCTCCTTCGATTGAGCCAGTCGTGTCTCGCGCTCGGCGGACGTTTCGAGTTTCATCATCCGAACGAGCAACCCAGCGAGCGATCGCACATCGGCGTGGTCGCTGGTCGTCAGCCTCTTCACCGCCAGACGAGCATCTTCGCTGAGCGCAACTGCTGACGAACTGCCGAAGCTCGACCGAATGCCGACCAGACAGGCGACCTGTATGGTGTGATCGTCGACGCCCGCGATCCGCACCAAAGCCGCACCCAGTTCTTGCTCCTGCCGACGCGCAGCGATGGCGGCGCAGAGCGGTTCGAGTAATCGCTGAGCCTGCTTCAAGTCATTCGGCGCGCGGAGTAGTTCGGCGAGCAAGTCGTAGGTTGGGACTCTGTCCCGACGTTTGACATCCAGAGCAGTCGGGACGGAGTCCCAACCTACGGCGCTCAGAATCGCCGTCGTCATCCACGGATCGTCCCCGTATTGCCGCGCGAACCGTGCCAGCGCGGGCAAGACCCGCGCATCACGGCTCGCTCCCAGCGACAGAGCCAATTGCAGACGCACGATCGGCTCCGAATCGTCCGCCAATCGCAGTGCCGCGACGAGCAATCCGGAATGCTCTTCCAACCGTCGTTCGGAAAGTTGCAACGCCTGACGACGGACGTCTCCGGAGGTGTGAGCCAGCAGCGCTTCGAGCAAATCCGGTTTCAGTTCACTCAGCGCGTCGAGTGTGTGCAGCGCGTTGATCACGGCCGCAGGTTCCTTGGCCTCGTGAGCCAATTTGATCAAGGCCGGAGCCTGGTCCTTCAGCTTGCGTTCCGTCAACAATCGCCGCGCGGTCTGTCGTCGCCAGTAGAGTGCCGCGCCGACTTCGCGGGCGAGTTCTGCCGCACTGAGCTGGCTCATGTCCGTAGGATGGCCACTCTTGGCCGTCTGCTTTGTGTCGCGTTTGTCGACGGGCAAGAGTGCCCGTCCTACATCGTCGCTCGTCAGCCGCCAGATGCGTCCGTGGTCTTTGCCGTTGGTCACGCCGTACTGCTGCTGCAAGTAGCGCGGGATGGCTGAATAGTCCTCGATGATCTCGCGATAGAAGTCGGTGATCCAGACACATCCGTCGGGACCATGAGACAAGGCAATCGGGTGAAACCACGAATCGGTCGAGGTGAGGAACTCGGAACTCTCTTCGCCTTTCGCGCGGCTCAGCATGAGTCGCAAGCCGTCGCGTGTGACGACCGAACGATGAATCAAGTTCTGAGCCGGCTCGCAGGCCAGCAATTGTCCGCGCAGGCTGGGCAGCACCGAATCCTGATAAACCAACGGCCCACAGCACGACGTGAAATAACCATTGGGGGCGGATTCGGCGATGCCCCACCCGTCCGTGTAAAATTTGGAGAAGCCCGGATCTTCGGCCCGCTTCGTGCGCCACGGATGCGCTTTGCTTGTCGGATAGACGCGACGGTCGGGAAAGACCTGCACTGTCAGCGGCGGTGTCGCGACGTACGGGTTGCGGGCCAGCGAGTGCCACGGCAGCGGCGCGACGAAATGAGCCGGCCACCCGACCGAACTGACGAAGCGGTCGCCCGACTCGGTGATGGTGTGGCCCAGCCCGCTGACGGCACCGCTGACTGGCTCGATGGCCGAGCCGTCCGGTTTGATGCGGAAGTCGGTGTTGGGGAGATGCACCGTAGCGGCGTCGCTCAGCGACGCCGAATCCGGGTCGCGGAGCGAATCGGCTACGGGTTTCAAGTGCGGGCCGGTGATCGTGGCGTCGCTGTGCGATCGGCCGACGTAGATCCAATCATCAAGCCCCCATTGCGGCGTGCCCATGCGGCGGTCGAGCACGCCGGTCGAAAAGCCGGTGAAGAGAACTTCGCGCACCTCGGCTTTCCCGTCCCCGTCCCGATCGGCCAGAAACACGATGTCCGGAGCACACACGACGATAATCCCGCCTCGCGCCGGGCAAATCCCAAAACAGGCGGGCAGCCGATCGGCCCAGACCTCGGCCTTGTCCATGCGTCCGTCGCCGTCGCTGTCGATCAGGTGTTTCACTGTGCCGAACGTCCCCGCCTCTGCCGCCTTCTCAACGTGTTCGGGGACGAAAAAACGCCGGACCACTTTGTCCAACTTCCCGGTCTTGTTCAGCTCGTCGATGTCGATCTGCCCGTCGAGGTTGAACCCGTGCAGTTCACACACGAAGAGCCGACCGTGCTCATCCCAGCAGACGCCGGACGGCTCGCGAATGAGCGGCTCGCTGGCGACTAACTCCAACCGCAACCCCGGCGGGAGCTTGAACGACTTGACCGCCTCATTCGGTGGTAGCGGCTGCGGAGCGTCGTCCGGTTTTGGAATCTGACCAAAGGCGGTCGCAGTCAGGCAAACGGACAGCAGGACTATCGTGGATCGAAGAATCATACGGCTCACCGGGCATGTCTTTCGGGTTGGTTACGAGAGTGTGCTCTTCATTCTGACGAGCTGCAACTCAGGCATCTACCGGCTGAGCCGTTCGTCGCGCATCTTGACGCCGCGAGCGAGGTAGTCGCGGTTCGTTTCCAGGCCGAACTCGGCGGCACCGAGAACTTGCCGGCGATTCAGGACTCCGTGACGCGTAGGCTCGGTTTGCTGCGTATTCATTGTGGTCGCTCCTTTTTCAATACAGTAGTGTGTCGGATGTGGTGATTTGCCAAATTCAAAACAGTCTGTTCCGATGAGAACGAAACGCAGTCCCAGTTTCAAGAAACCATCGCCATGAAGGCATATGCCATCATCTGCGACATCTCCGACCCGACCGCGTCTCAAACGCGAGCCAGAATTGGTGAGAAAGGAAGACGACCATGACGCACTTCGATTTGGCTTTTGCCGTGAGGGCGACGAAGCCGATTCCGGTGGATCATGGCTACGCTCTTTATGGAGCGATCTCGCGGTTGGTGCCGGAGGCGCATCGTGAGAACGGGATCGCGGTGCATCCGATTCGAGGTCAGTAAGTCGGTGAGCGTCTGCTGTCGCTGATGCCCTGGAGTTCGCTGACGATTCGCGTCCCGGATGGTGAGGTGGCTCCTCTGTTGAGTCTCGCCGGGAAGACGCTGCGGTTGGGAGAGACCGCCTTGCAAGTCGGCGTCCCGCAGGTGCGCGGACTCGTCCCCGCCACCGCTCTGCGTAGCCGGCTGGTGGTCATCAAAGTCTCGAACATTGATGCCGGACAGCTCACGCTGGAACTCTTCGCCGCCGCCGCCCGCAAACAACTCACCGACTTGGGTCTCTCGGAACAAACCCTTCTGACTCTGCCCACTCGCCCCGATGGCCAACACCGCCGTCGCACGATTCGCGTCCAGCACCGCGAGATCGTCGGCTACGAAGTCGTGGTCGAGGGCCTGACCGCCGACGAATCCCTCGCCCTCCAATCCCACGGCCTCGGCGGCAAACACCACATGGGCTGCGGTGTGTTCGTGCCTCTGCGTTAAAAGAAAGGGCATCACTTGGAACTGATGTGGGCCAAGTCGAAACGAAGTCGGACGCTCCTTGAGCACACGGACGATGTGTGTCGAGCGTTCGTCGCTTTGTTTGGTGGCCAAGATCAGCCGACGGCACTTGGTGAATGCTGGCGGCGGTTCTTTGGGTTGACGGACTTCGGCCTGTTCTGGCACTGCACCGAAGCGGCGGTCGTGTTTCACGACTGGGGTAAAGCGAACGATGGGTTTCAGAACGCGGTGTTGCTTGGTCAGGGGCAAGACATTCGGCACGAACACTTGAGCGGCTTGTTCCTCGGATTGGAGTCGGTCAGCCAATGGACGGCTCAGCGCACCGACGTTGATTGGGATGTCGTGCTGGGGGCGGTGATCTCGCACCATCTGAAATGCGGCGAGTTCGACAGCACGTTCCAGGATCGGTTTGCTTTCGGCTGCCGACATTCAACCAGCAAGGGCCAGCAGTTTCAGGTTCTTTGGAATGAGCCGGCATGTGGCGAACTATGGCTGTGGACTCAGCAACGGCTGAGGTTGTCCTCGACACGTCCGACGTTGCCGCCGGCATTGTGGCGGTTCGATGGCAAGGACCGGCGGACGTTCAACCTCACCATACACGCTGAAGAACTTGCTGACGGTCGCTTGCGAATGTTCGAGCGTCGTCTGCAAGACAAGCCGGCCAATGTAGAACGTCGGCGGCTGATGTGGGCGGTCCGAAGCGCGTTGATTGTGGCCGACGCGGTCGGATCGGCTCAGTTGCGGATGAATCTGCCGCTAGAGCAATGGGTCAAGAGTTGCATCACGGACTTGCCGACATGCTCGCGACAGAAGATTGAGGACGACGTCATCCAGCGTCGCGTTGATGAACTTCGCGACGCTGGCCGGTGGGATTCGTCGAAAGGAATCAATGGCTGGAATGAATTTCAGATTGGCTGCGAACAACTGCCGTCACGGGCGTTGCTCGTTGCTCCGTGCGGCAGTGGGAAGACGCTGGCTGCTTGGCGTTGGATTGCCAAGCAATGCGAGCGGCCAGTTCAGCGCGTGCTGTTTCTGTATCCCACACGCGGCACCGCGACCGAAGGCTTTCGGGACTATGTCTCGTGGGCACCGGAGTCCGACGCCGGCTTGATGCACGGCACGGCGGAGTTTGAGCTCGACGGGATGTTCAATAATCCTCGCGACGACGCTCCTGACTCACGCGCGGCCAAGCAGTTTCAGGTTGATCCTCGGTTGTATGCGTTGGGTTTCTGGTCGAAGCGATTGGTCTCGGCGACGGTGGACCAGTTCTTGGGTTTCATGCAGTACCAATACCAATCGCTGCTGATGCTGCCGTTGCTGGTGAACTCGGTCGTCGTGGTCGATGAGGTTCACAGCTACGACCGAGGCATGTTCTCCGCGCTGACCGACCTGCTGAAATGGTTCGAAGTGCCGATGCTCTGCATGACCGCGTCGCTGCCGAAGGGGCGTCGCGAACGGTTGGAAGAGCGCGGTCTGACGTTGTCGAAGTTTGAAGGCGGCGAGTTACAGAAGATCGCCGAGGCCCCGCGCTATCGCGTGGATTGGACTGATCGAGTCTCGGTCATCGGGACGATTCACAACGCGCTGGCTGCGGGGCGCAAAGTGTTGTGGGTCGTCAATCAGGTGCGCCGAGCACAACAGACCGTCACCGAGTTGGCGGACCAACTCGATACTCAAGAACTGACGGTGACGATCGACGGTCGAGCGATTCCGTTGCACTGCTATCACAGCCGCTTTCGGTTGAATGATCGCCAGACGCGGCATCAGAAAACCGTCACTGCATTTCGGCGCGAGAAGCCCGGCGAACCGTCGCGGCCGGTGCTGGCCATCACGACGCAGGTTTGTGAGATGAGCCTCGATCTCGACGCGGATTTGCTGGTGACAGAACTGGCTCCCATCACAGCGTTGATTCAACGCATGGGTCGCTGCAACCGAGTCCCCGCGCCGCGCACTTCAGCGGGTGACGTCCTGATCTACCGTCCCGACGACAACAGCGACCGGCCATACGACAGGCCCGCGCTCGACAGCGCGAAGACGTTCGTGGATTGCCTTCTTGAGTTGGCCGCCAGCGACCCATCGGGGCGAGTCAATCAGGAACAGCTTGAAGCGCTACTTGAGAACGAGAAGTTCGCAGGCCAGCCACAAGCACCCAAGCGTTGCCAATTCCTGGAAAGCGGCCCGTATGCCGAAGGGGACGCAGACAGCCTTCGTGACGGCGACGAATTCACAATCCCCGGAGTGCTGACTCGCGACGTCGATGAGTTAGCGCGACTGAAGGCGAGCGGCAAACCAACCGACGGCCTGATCCTCCCGGTTCCGAAAAAGTACGCCCTGCCGCAGAGCGATTCGCAATTGCCGAGCTATCTCTGCGTCGCTCCCGACGATCATTACCACGACTTGTTGGGCTTCTGCGACGAACCCGTGACCAGAGCAACGTAGAACCGAAGAGACAACAGCATGGCCAAGACCGCTGAAAGCAAACCCAAAGCCAAGCCCGCCGCCATTGACGTCGTCGAGATCACCTACGATCTCTTCGACCTGCCGACCGCGCAGCACAAGGCGGGACTCGCGGGGCTGGTGCTTCAGATTCAGTCGATGCGCGACCGACGTCTGCCGAACGACTCAATTCCCGAAATCGTCGGCGAAGTCGGAACAACGGTGGTCACGTTTCGCTTCACAGAGAGGTCGGTCCAAGGGCTGATGGATGACGTGTATGACGCGCGGGCCGTGAAGGTCGAAGTGAAGTCCAAGTGGGCCGGCGAGCCGCCGCTGGAAGAGAAGTTCATCGATGAGAAGGACGAAGAAACGGGCGAGACAAAGAAGGTCAAACGGTTTGTTTACGAAATCGTCCAGCCGCGCGGGCACTTTCTCGAACAGCATCTGTCCGATGGCGATGGGCTGTGGCTCAAGCTGTGGCGTGACATGTTGTGGAATGTTCCGCGCAGCAAGCCGACGACGCGCGGGCCGTACAACGCTCGTGCAGAGAACAAGCCGTGTTCTGAAGGTGCGGCGACGTGGAAAGACCTCGTCGCGTTCGAGACGGCTCGACGCAAAGGGGCTTTCAAGACGGACTCGATTTCCAGCGCGTTGTTGCTTGGTGCCCAGGCTGTCAACGCGGAGTCGGTGTCGTTTGAAGGGCGCGTCGAGCAGACGCTGCTGTTGCACTTCTGGCCGCTGACTGTGCTGATCTTCGTGCCGCAGGTCATCGACAATGACGGCGGCAATGAGTTCGTCGGATACTCGCTGGCGATTCCGGAAGTCTCAGACCTCGAACAATTCTGCCAAGACTACCCCAGTCTTTTGGAAAAACTGAAGCCGGAACCGCGCGGCTATCGTCCGCTCGGAGCGGTGATTGATCTGCCCGAGCAATCGGCACTGGAATTTCATCAGCACCTCGGCGAACTGGCGGACTTTCAAGTTCAGCAAGGCAAAGCGCGAAAGATCACGGCGTCGGTCAGTTCGATTGAGTACCTGCACCTCGTGAAACTCGGCAACAACGTGAAGTCGCAGTCGGCAGGTCGCATCGCACCGAGTCGGGAGTTGATGTCGAGTTACTTCGACATCATGCGGCGTGGGGCGTTTCGGAATCCGCTGTTCCGCGCTGGTTTGCTGCGGTCGCTGCTGGACTCGATTCGCGGGCCGACACCGTGGTACGCCAGCTTCGGCGACTTGTTTCAAACTCGGCCGTGGCCGTTGTTCGTGTGCTGCGACAAGACTGACGACCCCGTGACACCCGCCGCCGGCAAGCCGAGGCCACAACTCGAAACGCTGATCTATGGACTCGTGCGGAACTACGTGAATCGCAAGACCGAGAACAAGTGCAACACCACTTGGGACAACATCACGAAACGTCCCAAGATCAAAGACGAGAAGACCGGCCGCGAGCGACTCGATATCCCCAAGGACTACAGCGACGCCCGCGAAAAGATCGTCTCGGACGTGTTCCTGGCAATGCGGTCGCGCCGCGAGCAGGACTTCGTGGACTACTTCACGGCGACGATTTGCTCGGTCGGCCAGTACCTGCCGGCCGATGACTTTCCGACCGTCGCTCAAGCCCTGATTCAAGAACCCGACAAGGTAAAGACCATCACGCTGCTCGCGCTTTCGGCGAACTCGTGATGTTGCCGATCGACCGTCTTGCGTGGGGGCACGTTTTCAACGTGCCCGGATTAGAGCACGTTGAAAACGTGCTCCACGAAAAACCAACCGTCTCTGGCCTCTGCTTTCATCTCCGCTTTCAACAAGGACCACGTTCATGAACCTGTTTGCCACCGTCCTGACCTACACCGCCCCGACCGCCAACTATCGAGGCGAAAGCGAACTCAACCGTACCGTCATCCAGAAAGTGACCGACGGCCGCTTCGACTATCCGATCATCTCGCCCGAAGCGATGCGGAACGCACTGCGCGAAATCCTCGCGGGCTATGGCTTGCCCTGTAATCGCTCGCGCTTGCACGACGAGGAACAGTTGGCCGTGACGTTCGCCGATTACCCGAATCCCGATGCCTATGCCGACGATTTCTTCTTCGGCTACTTGATCGCTGCGGGTGCGAAGGATCGCAAGAAGATTCGCGACGAAGTGAAGCGCGCCGACTTCACCTTCAAGCGCGACTCGGTGTTGCGAATGAATTTGGCCAAGGGGCTTGAACCCTACCGACATAGCACGGTCTTCACGCAATCGCCGTTGGCCGCTGAAGGGAGCAAGTACAAGAACGCCGACACGTCGGCCCTCCTGCATCGCGAGACCGCCGTCACCGCGTTTCAGTACCCATTCGCGCTGAACCTCAACGACTGCGGAGCCAAAGCGGATTGGACACGCAGCCTGCTCAAGGCCATCGGCGAGTTGAACGATGTCGCCGGCAATCATGCTCGCAGTTACTTCGAGATGGCTCCGGCCAGCATCGTCGTGCGGCTGACGGAATCGCTGGTCGCGGGCTACGAGACCTATGGCTTCAAGAAGCCGAAGGACCGCGAGGCGTACTCGTTCCCGGAAGTGATCGAGGGCATCCTGCATGACCCGCCGGACTACGTCGGCAGTGAGTTCTCTC
>CAZPUJ010000547.1:0-3038 GCA_964589725.1 uncultured Planctomycetaceae bacterium | reverse complement strand
TCGATGCCGGCGCCGCCACGCAGCGAATCGTTGCCGGCGCCGCCATGGAGCGAGTCCGCGCCGGCTGCCCCATTGAGGACGTCGTTACCATCGCCGCCAAGTTCGAACATCGGCCGCGCGGCCAAATTGGCCAAGTTCACGACGTCGACAACGTCGTTGCCGCCGTGAGTCCGTACGCGGAATTGAGCCGTCGAACTATGGGCGTAGGTGTACGTGGCGTTGATCGAACCAGTCAGGCCGAGCGAGACTTGCTCCGAACTTGTCAACGGGTACTCCAGCGTGACGGTGTCGGCCGCCGCACCGCCGTGCAGGTAGATCGTGTTTGACGTGGTTGACGTCGCGTAGGCTCCGACGAACGCCAACGTGTTGTCGTCGTTCAGCGGATCGCTGTCGGTCTCGGCGATTGTGTCGTCCGGGTCGGCAACGGCGAGGATGAAATAGTCATCGGCGACTTCCAGCATGCCGGCTCCAGGCAGCAACACTTGCGAGCCGATCGCGAAGTTAAGCGTGTGCAAGCCGACCGCCAAGTCTGCCGCGTTGTCGATCGTGACGTCGCTCAAGAAGATGTCCGCGCCATCGGCCAGAGTGTCTGTCGATTGCAGGAACCGCAGAAGCAGCGGGCTCGGCACCGCGTCATTCAGAATTTGATACTCCACGGTCAACGTCGTCGTACCGTCCGCGGTCACGGAGTTCAGCAAAATGTCGGGGGTCAGCAACGTCCGAGTTTCTAGTCTTTCCACAATCCGAGATCCGTTGATGAAGGCCCTGTCCCGGCGGAAAGTGGCCCGCGTTGCGGGTTTCGACTTCAAGCAGTGGAACAGGGTCTGAAACGGAAAAAATCGCTTGCCCTTCACAGCAGCCTCCATCGCAAAGAGATCAACGTAAAAACCGACCACAACAGTCGCGACGCTCACGTGAGCCCAGTTCGTCCCACTCAAAGGAAGCGAAGACGCTCAAAGACTGTTGGGCTACTTCCGCAACCACTGAAAAACAATCGGACCAAACAAGGCAACAAGAACAACGACACCCAATCCGACGTAAGCCATCCGCGTCCGAAAACGAACCGCCTGAAGTCGCTCTCGATAGTCGCGCTGCAAGCAAGAAAGCCGACTCTCGAATTCACGATCGCCAGCGTTCAACTTGACTATGAGTTCTTGTTCAGTCATCGCCGTAGCCCAACAAATAGGTGCAATCGAGCCGCCGTCCGGCCAGAGGAAGTGGGAAGTTAGTCGCGGCGGCCGACTGACTTTTGACGTTTGGATTGGATTCCTCAATTGTCCGACGCCGCGCTATCCGAGTAATCGAATTGTCTGGGATTCTCATCAAATTCACTACATACCCCATTTACCGTAATAATCGCCATCTTAAACAATCTAAATCATCCTACAATCTCTATTACACCTATTTAATTTATTTTATCCATATTTTATTTCTCGCTACGGAGATCCCATTTGTCTACCGCCGTGTTAGTTGAAATAACCGAGCTTTAGGCGAACGGCAGGACTTGGTTTACCCAAAGTAACCCGAAGCATGAGCGAGGGCGGACGCTTCAATCCGCATGAATTCCGCGAGATTCTGAGTCCTGTGGAGCGCCCGCCCTCGCTCACGCTTCGGGTTACTTATCTTCTGCCGTTCGCCTTATTGGGATTCTCTTCTAAAAACAAAGAGACCGACGCCATTGGGGTCCACGTTCTGGCGGCTCACCAACGGGCGGAACAGAACCCGGCGTGCCTGCGAATCTGGCTCGACGCCAAGGCCAAGCTGAAAAATGGCCCGTTCTCGTGTGGCGGTCGGTCGCGGAACCGAATGAGAGCCTGCGACTACATCCAGCATCCCAATGCGCTGCTGGTTGCCTCTACGGGCGTCGTCATGGACTTCTTGAGCGAGCAATCGCCAACTGGCTGTTGTTGACGTAGTGCTTGTACGCGTGAGCCATCCGGGCGAGTTGCTCTTCGGTCAACTCCTTGATCTGCTTCGCCGGACATCCGGCCCACAGAGTTCTTGGCGGAACCTTCGTTCCTTCGAGGACGACGGCTCCGGCGGCGATCAACGCTTGCTCGCCGATGTGGCAACGGCTGAGCACGGTCGCGGCAATTCCGATCAGTGCGCCGTCTTCGACGACGGACGCATGCACGATTGCGCGGTGGCCGAGCGTCACGCGATTGCCCAGGAGACAGGGAAATCCACGATCGACGTGCAGGATCGAGCCGTCTTGCACGTTGGTTTCCTCGCCAACTTCAATGAAGTCTCCGTCACCACGCAAGACACAGCCGTACCAAACGGAACTCTTCGCTTTCAAACGCACTCGCCCCACGATGACCGCGCCGGGAGCGACCCACGCGGTTGGGTCGATCTCCGGCTGAGACCACAAGGCGTCCCAAACCGGCTCTTCCTCCGGATACGGCAGAGCAGGACAGGGGATCGGTGGAATGGACGTAAGTGGATCAGGCATCGTGGCGGGCACTTCTGGTCTGGTCTCCTCTCCTCTTCCCGTTCGTGAGAGGAGACAAGACAAACAATGATACGTCGATACGTCATTGCACCAAACCTTTGGTCAACTCCATGAACGCTGTTTCCAAATTCACTTCTTCCTCGCGGAACAGCGTGAGCTTGAAACCATGCTCCAACAACAGCGTTGGCAGTTCGCTGTAATCCAGAACGTCAGCGTTGAGTGTCGCATAGATCGTGCCGTTTCGGATGTCGACGGCGTTGACACCGGAATGCTTCTCAAGCAAAGCGGCCGCTTGCTCGGTGCGTTCTTTCACGCGAATCAACAGCAGGATGCTGCGACGCGCCTTGCGCATCACGTCTTCGACGTAACCGTCCACGATCATGTGTCCCTTCTCGATCATGCCGACACGTGTGCAGACGTCGGCCAATTCGGGCAGAATGTGGCTGGAGACGATCACCGTCTTCCGCATTTCGCCGAGCTTTTTCAGCAAGTTGCGAATCTCGATGCGGGCGCGGGGGTCGAGGCCACTGGCGGGTTCGTCCAGCAGCAGCACTTGCGGTTCGTGCAGCAGCACGCGCGCCAGCCC
>CAZPUJ010000546.1:0-3138 GCA_964589725.1 uncultured Planctomycetaceae bacterium | reverse complement strand
CGGCGGGCGGGGTCTTTCTCCAGGCACTTCAGGCAGATCGTCTCGACATCGCGAGGAATGCGCGCGTCCAGTTTGCGCAAGGCGGGCGGCTCTTCGTTCAGAATCTGCACGATCAGCATTTGACGCTGGCCGCGGAACGGCAGTTCGCCGGTCAGCAGGCGGAATAGGATCACGCCCAGCGAGTACACGTCGCTGCGGCGGTCGGCGTGATGGGCCTCGCCGCGAGCTTGCTCCGGCGGCATGTACGCCGGAGTGCCGAGAATTGCGCCCTCGACCGTCATCGTGATCTCGCCCGCGTCACGCTTGGCTAAGCCGAAGTCGGTGATGAAAGGCTCGTAGTGCCCCGATTCATCGGGGCTGCTTTGTTCGACCCCATGAATGGGGTCACTACGAGCCACCAGAATGTTCTGCGGCTTGAGGTCGCGATGCACGACGCCCGCTTCGTGTGCGTGATGCAGAGCCTCGGCGATCGTGGCACACAGGTCGACCGATTCGCGAATCGTTAGCGGATGGGCCTGAAGCCATTCGTCGAGACTGGCTCCGTCGATGAAGTCACTGGCAATGTAGATGAAGCCGTCCTCGCGCCCGACTTCGTGAACCGAGACGATATTCGGATGCCGTACCTGCGCGGCGGCTCGCGCTTCGCGGAGCAACTTCTCGGCGTCCTCTTCGGTCAGGTGCATCTTCCGAGGAAACTTGATCGCGACGGTCCGATCCAACTTCGTGTCGCGGGCCTTCCAAACTTCGCCGAAGGCACCTTGTCCCAAGCGGTCGAGCAACTGGAAATGCCCGAGCATACGTCCGGAATCGAGATACCTGGCCGTGTCCACATCCTTGGCCAGGTTGAAACAACTGCCGCACGACGGACACGTCACATCCCCCGACGGATCGTCATTGACCACTTCAATCGGGTTGTGACAGTGCGGACAACGAATCTGCATGATGGCTGCCAACCTAAGAGTTCACTCACCGTGAAGCAATCGTCGGATGCTTCTTCGCACTCACACCGAGTCGTCATTCCACGGCTTGCGCATTTCGCGCTCATTGTCATTGCCGTGTGTGGCCGGGAGAACCTATCGACGCGCCAAAATTTAGGCTCGGCCGCGTGGCACTTCCCAACGTTCCAGGTTTCCTTCATTCTTCCACTCGTTACGTCGTCGAATTTCCATCCGAAATCCCAAATCTGAAATCTCCAATATCAACCACCATGCCCAAAGTTCGCATCGCCATCATCGGAGCCGGAGCGGTGTCCGATTATCACCACGTCCCAGGAATTCGCATCGACAACCGCTGCGAGTTGGTCGCTGTCTGTGATCCGAACGAGCAACTGCTCAACCAGCGACAGAAGGATTGGGGACCGACCAAGCAGACGACGCAGTTCGAGGAGATCGCGGCCGACCCGGACATCGACGCGGTCATCATCGCCACGCCGAACTTCACACATAAGCCGATCTCGCTGGCCTGTATCGCCGGCGGCAAGCACGTCATGTGCGAGAAGCCGCTGGGGCTGAACTTTGCTGAGTCGGCTGAGATGTTTCGAGCGGCTCGCGACAAGCACCTGCGGCACATGACGGCGTTCACGTACCGGTTCGCTCCGTCGATGCGTTATGTGCGGCATCTCGTGAAAAGCGGGTCGCTCGGAGAGCTGCGGCACTTCCGCAGTCAACGGTTCCTCGACTGGCCGGAGACGAGTTGGGGTTGGCGGCAATATAAGAACCTCGCAGGTGCGGGCGATCTGTTCGACATGACGATTCACCGCATCGACTTTTCGATGGACCTGATGGGTCCGCTGCAAGCGATCTGTGGCGCGGTGGCTCAATTCGCCAAGCGCGACAAGACGAACGACGGCCAAGCGTGCGCGCCGTCAGAGGTCGATGACTGGAGTTCGCTGATTGGCCTGTTCGCCAGCGGAGCCACCGGTGTGTGGGAAGGCAGCACGCTGATGAAGGGGCATTACAACAATGGCTTCGGTTACGAATGGGCCGAAGTCAACGGCAGCGAAGGCTCGGCCGCGTATCAGCTCACGGACCCGAACAATATCGTCATCGGCAAGCATGGTGGCACGATGCAAAAGCAGGCGGTCCCGCGCGAGTTCCTGGTCATCTCCGGCAGCCCGCGCAATCCGAACGAGGGCGTTCCCAGCACCGTCTTCCGCTACGACCTCGTCTGGGAATTCGTCTCCGCGATCACCGAAGGCCGCGACTGCGTCCCCGGCTTCGAACATGGAGCACTCGCGCAAGCCGTCGCCGACGCCACACTCGAATCGTTTGAGAAAAAGACCTGGGTCAACATTGACGCGAAGTTGTGATCTGATCCCGGGGATAAGCTGGTCATGCAAACTTCTCTCAAATCAATGGTGCAGTCCCGGCATCCGCCGGGAAAACTTGAAATGAGTCTATCGTCACGCCCCCCAGGACCGGCAAGTTTCTAGAGGAAATGCTATCTGTGGGCGAGTCCATTCCGATCGCGAAGAAAAAGCTTACGATACAACGAGACGCCTGACTCCGAGACTCGCATTCGCCCAGAAAGTTCCAGCATGAACTCCGCCACGTTGGATGACGTCTTGCGAATCTACGGATTGGAAAACTGGGGAGCCGGTTATTTCTCGATCACACGTAACGGCCACTTGGCCGTGCATCCGGCGAAGGGGAACGCACGTGAGGCGGACGTGTACGAAATGGTGCGGGAATTGATCGACAAGCGAAAACTCGCGCCTCCGTTCCTGCTGAGGTTTCCTCAGATTTTGGGAGGCCAGTTGCAGCGATTGTGTTTGGCCTATGAGTCGGCTTCCAAGCAGTTTGACTATGCCGGCGGACACTTTCCGGTTTTCCCGATGAAGGTGAATCCGCGTCGCGAGGTCGTCGAAGAGTTCTTACGCGACGGTAAACGGCAAAGCGTCGGTATCGAGTGCGGCTCGAAGGCCGAGCTTTATGCGGCCCTGTCCCTGGAACAGCCGGCCGACAGTTTGCTGATTTGCAACGGTTTCAAAGATGAGACGTTTTTGCGGCTGTCGCTGCTCGGTGTGCAAGTCGGCAAGCGAGTCGTTGTGGTGATCGAAAAGCTCAATGAGTTGAAGATGGCTTTGAAGCTCGCCGACGAGACCGGCGTTCTGCCGTGGTTCGGGCTGCGCGCTAAGCT